>CAVGND010000001.1:0-51857 GCA_963630555.1 Roseburia intestinalis
CGTACGCACGGTGGTGTGAGAGGTCGGCTACTCAACTAATGGGTAGCCTCCTACTTGATTTCGCATTATTACGAAAGGCGAACCTTTGTCCACAGATTTTCGTAGTAATCTCTTGTTTCGGAATCAAGGTTATGGAAGTATTCTGTGTTTTTCTTAACCTCGTCGGGCGGGTAGAGTATAGGGTCGCCCTTGTATGTATAGTTGTCGTTATTTATTACCGATGTATTTGGCGAAGCGTAACAAATATATTCTGCATTTGCCAACGCCACCTCCGGCTCTAACAGGAAATTAATATACATAAGCGCAGCCTCATAATTTTGGCAACTGTCGGGTATACATATGGAATCTACAAAGATGTTAGTGCCTTCTTTTGGATAAACAAATTCAAGGTCGGGGTTTACTTCTTTCATAGTATAATAATCGCCCGCATAGTACGGAGCAATCGCGGCATTGCCCGATTCCATTTTATTGAATATTTCATCCATAACACGCGCCTGTAATACCGAATTTTGTTCAATCAAACGGTCGGCGGCTCTATCCCATTCCGACTTATCGGTTGTGTTTACATCAATACCGAGGTCGAATTGTGCAATTGCAAATGCGTCGCGCGGATTGTTGAATGTAAGAATGTTTCCTTTGTATTTACTGTCAAACAGTGCGTCCCAAGAATCTATTTCGGTATCGACCATTTTTTTGTTGTATATTATGCCGACCATGCCGACATTATACGGAACAGAAAATTTGTTTTCCGGGTCGAAATACAGATTTTTGTACGAATCGTCAATATATTTATAATTCTCTATTTTTGAGATATCGATTTTGCGCAGCATATTTTCATCCGCCATACGTGCTATCATATAATCAGAGGGGATAACAATATCATACGGTGTTCCGCCTGCTTTGATTTTTGCGTACATTTCTTCGTTACTTTCAAAGTTTGTGTAATTGACCTTTATTCCGGTTATGCGTTCAAATGCCGCGTTGACATCCAATGTATCGTCGCTGCCGTCGGATATATATTCGCCCCAATTGTATACATTCAGCGTTGTGCCCGAAAATTCGCGCGAATAGGTGCTTTCTGTACTTATTCCGGTGTTCTTAAGCGAACGGCTGACTATAGAAACGCCGACCATACTTGCCGCTATAACAGCGGCTACGGTTATAGATAAAGCACGCATAAGTTTTGTGCGCACGCGTGAACGGCGTTCTTCATTTTGTGAAAGATTTATAAGGATTAAAAGGACTAAAACAGTTATAAATATGATGGTTGACAGGGCATACATAGTCGGTTTTACCGTTTTTTTCGTCATAGAAAAAATGCGTATCGGTAGAGTTTGAAATGCCGAACCGGATGTAAAATAACTTATAACAAAATCGTCCAAAGAAAGTGTGAACGACATTATAAACCCTGTGAAAACGCCGGGGTAAATTGCAGGCAGCGTCACCTTGAAGAAAGCCTTTATCGGCGTGCAGCCCAAATCTTCGGCAGCCTCGGAAAGTTGTGGACCGGTTTGCCTGAGTTTTGGTATAACATTAAGTATAACATACGGCAGATTAAATGTTATATGCGCAAAAAGTATTGTCCAAAAACTCAAGGCGTTTTTTGAACCCACCAACTGTGCGAAAAACACAAACAAAAGCATAAGTGAAACACCGGTTACAATATCCGGCGCCATCATCGGTATGTTTGTAACAGCGGTGACCGTTCGTTTTGCAATGCCTCTTTTCATTTTATAAATGCCTACCGCTGCCAGCGTTCCGAGTACAGTCGCAATAACTGCCGAAAGTATTGCAAGAATAAGAGTGTTCTGCAATGCGGCGATAGATTCGCTGTCATACATTAATTGCCGGTACCATTTTAGCGAAAATCCCGAAAACAAGGCGGTACTTTTTGAACTGTTGAATGAAAACAGCATCATTACAAACAGAGGGGCATACATAAAAACAAGCATTAATCCGATAAAAATTCTCCGCGTTGTTTTCATACGATCACACTCCCGTCATCTGTATCGGCAAAGCGGTTCATTATCGTCATACTTATAAGTATAAAAATCATAAGGACAAGCGACATTGCCGCACCGAGCGGATAATTAGGTATTTTAAATTGATTTTCTATAACATCGCCTGCCAAAAGAATCATTCCGTTACCGAGTTTTTGAGAAATGTAAAATGTGCTGACGGACGGAACGAATACCATTGTTATACCGGATATAACTCCGGGCATACTTAAAGGCATAACAATTCTTTTAAGCGTCGTAAATGAGTTCGCTCCAAGATCTTCGCTGGCTTCATACAGTGATTTATCAATTTTTGACATGGTAGTATATATCGGCAATATCATATACGGCATAAAATCATACACCATACCGAGTATAACCGCAAACGGTGTGCCCATAAAATGCATTTTGCCTATGCCGATGAATGAAAGCAGCTTGTTCAGTACGCCGCTGTTATCAAGAATAACAGTCCAAGAATAGGTCTTTATAAGCAGATTCATCCACATTGGCATCATTACAAGCAGGATCATCATTTTTTGGGATCGGATCGACGATTTTGTCAGTAAATATGAAAACGGATAGGCCAAAAGCAGGCATATAACAGAGGCAATTGCAGCATATATAACGGATGTCAAAAACACACCCTTATAGTCTTTAAGCGCATACAGATTCTGCATGGTGAATCCGCCGTCACCGTCCGAAAATGTGTAATACAACACGATAAACAGCGGCACTACAATAAATATTGCAGACCAAACGATATACGGGGCGTTTATAAGTTTTCTTCCGAAAGACGGTTTCATTCCTCATCCTCCTCCGGTGCCTCGTTCATTTCTTCCATTTCTTCACTGTAGGTCGAATAATCTCCGAACATGCCCGAATATTCGGACTTTTTCATAATATGTATTGCGTCCGGGTCGATGCTCAGACCGACCTTATCGCCGACGCGGTGCTCATCGGTAGTCTGGATCATCCACTTGAAACCGTTTATGTCAACAATTATTTCAAAGTGAACGCCTTTGAAAGTTACTTCGGTAACAGTTCCCATAAGCATACCGTTATCCGGGCTGACAATGTCAACGTCTTCAGGCCGAATAACCACGTCAACCTCTTCATTTGTATCAAACCCTTTATCAATGCAAACAAAATCTTTGCCGGAGAATTTTACGAGCAGATCTTTTTTCATAATTCCGTCAAGTATATTGCTTTCGCCTATAAAATCAGCAACAAAGGCATTTTTAGGTTCGTTATATATCTCAATCGGAGAACCGATTTGCTGAATTTTACCATCATTCATTACAACAACCGTATCGCTCATTGCAAGCGCTTCTTCCTGGTCGTGCGTAACAAATATAAAAGTTATACCCAGACTTTGCTGGATTTTTTTTAGTTCAATCTGCATATCTTTACGCAGTTTAAGGTCAAGCGCCGCAAGCGGTTCGTCAAGCAACAGTACTTTAGGTCTGTTAATTACCGCGCGCGCAATGGCAACGCGCTGTTGCTGTCCGCCTGAAAGTTTATCGATACTGCGCTTTTCATATCCTGCAAGATTAACGAGATTCAGCATTTCGTCAACGCGTTGCTTTATTTCTTTTTCCGGCACTCTTTTTACCCTTAAACCGAAAGCGATGTTATCATAAACATTCAAATGCGGGAAAAGGGCATAACGCTGAAAAATGGTGTTTACCTGACGCTTATATGCCGGAACACCATTGATTTTTTTGCCCTCAAAAACAACTTCGCCGCTGTCCGGATCCAAAAATCCGGCAATAAGCCGTAAAGTGGTTGTCTTACCGCAACCGGACGGGCCGAGCAGAGTGATGAACTCTTTGTCGGAAATATAGAGGCTGAAATTATCCAGAACAACCTCATCGTCAAATGAAACGGTAATGTTTTTAAGATCAATTATTTTATTGTTATGCATGTCAGCATCCCCCTTTGCGGACACTCAAGTGCCGCGAAAGCTATACAGCCCTGCGCGATACCCGCAATATTATGCTTTAAGACCCCGCAAAGGTTTTATATAACGCGTAAATTCGCATTACAGTCGTAAGCTATCATATTGCTTTTTCAACACAGATGCAAATATGCAATATAAATATTATGAAAAAACTCGTAAAATGTCAAGTGATATGGAAAAAATAGTTTGTCTGAACCGCAAATTCTGCGAATCAGTGTAAACTTGCACATAAATATGTGTCAATTTTGTTATAAACTTGCAAAACCGAAATTAATGTTGTATAATAGCCATAATAATATTGTTAATATGGATAAGTGTTATTTTTGGAGTTGACGTTTTATGATCAGAAGTATGACCGGATACGGAAAGGGTGAAGCGAGCGACGATAATATATCCGTATCGGTTGAGCTCAGATCGGTCAATCATCGTTTTTTTGAGTTGAACGCTAAAATACCGCGCGGATATCTGTACGTTGAGGATATGCTCAAATCTATAGTTTCCGAAAAGGTTGCAAGGGGAAAGGTTGACGCATTTGTCAACATAAACTTGGGCAGCGGTGAGAAAATCGATATTTCGGTTCGACATTCGTTTGTTAAGGCATATATTGACGCTTTGAATGAGATAGCGGATACTTACGGAGTGAAAAATGATATAACGCTGTCCGCAATTGCCGGTCAGTCCGACTCGTTTGTTATAAATGAGGAAGCACCCAATACCGAAATTATTAAACAACTTGTGAAAAAATCAACCGATGAGGCGCTTAATACTTTTTTGATGATGAGGGAAACCGAGGGCAGAAAACTCTACGATGATATCAGGTCGCGTCTTGCCGATATGAAAAAGATGATTGCATTTATTGAACAGGAATCGCCGGAAACGGTTGCGTTATACCGCGAAAGGTTAAAGCAAAAAATGACCGAACTGCTTGAGTCTGCAGTATATGATCAGCAGCGCCTGATTACCGAAACTGCAATATTTGCGGATAAAATTGCGGTTGATGAGGAAACGGTGCGCCTTCGCAGCCATATATCGCAATTTGAAAATTTACTTGAAAGCGGACAACCAATAGGCAGAAAACTTGATTTCATAGTGCAGGAAATGAATCGTGAAACCAACACAATCGGCTCAAAATCACAAAATTCCGAAATTGCCTACACGGTCGTAAATATGAAATCCGAGATAGAAAAAATACGTGAGCAAATACAGAATGTCGAATAGTTAGGGGAAGGATATGAAACTTGTTAATATAGGATTCGGCAATATGATTTCAGCCGAAAGGGTGGTTGCGGTTGTATCGCCTGAATCTGCGCCCGTTAAGCGTATGGTACAGGAAGCGAAAGATAAAGGCGGCCTTATTGATGCTTCGCACGGCAGAAAGACTAAAGCCGTTATTATAACCGACAGTGACCATATTGTACTGACCTATTTGCCGACCGACAAAATTGCTGAAAAGATAAACGACGAGGATGAACAAAGGGGATTGTTATGAAAGGCAGACTATTTATTGTTTCGGGCCCGTCCGGTTCCGGAAAAGATACGGTTTTAAAGCGCCTTCTGGCTGTTAATCGGGATATTTTCTTTTCAATATCCACGGTGACGCGTCAAATGCGTACGCCCGAAGAAACGGACAAATATAATTTTACAACTGTTGAACAGTTTAAAAATATGATTTTAAACAATGAGTTGCTTGAGTATAACGAATATTGCGGAAATTTTTACGGTACTCCGATCGCTCCTGTGAAAACGGCGATTGAAAACGGTAAAAACGTAATTGTTGAGGTTGATGTAAACGGTAAAAAAAATATATGTAAAAAATGCCCCGAAGCTGTTACGGTATTTATTATGCCGCCGTCCGTTGCGATTCTTAAAGAACGCCTTTCGGGCAGAGGTACCGAGAAAACCGAGATCATTGAAAAACGTATGACAGAGGCTATGCGTGAAATTAAGGATGCTTGTAACTATGATTATGTTATCATTAACGACAAACTGGAGGATGCCGTTAATAATATGCAGACCATCATAGATGCAGATAAATTAAAAACGGAAAGAAACATTGAATTTTTAGAAGAGGTGTACAAATTATGCTGAACCCCGCGATAGGAAAACTTATTAATCACACGAGCAACAGATATGAACTTGTTTTAAACGTTGCACACAGGGCAAGAAAAATAGCCGATATTGCAAATGAAAACGGCGATATGATCGTTGAAAAGCCGGTTACAATAGCCATTAACCAAATGGCAAAGAAAATCGACGACTGATTTTTGCCGTGATTTTCAGGCGGGAAGGGGAATAACGGTTGAACGAACGTGTTGTTGCCACAGTTGCGGTTGACGTGGGCGTATACTATCTTGATAGGCTGTACGATTATTATATCCCTTCTGAACTTATAAAATATGCGTCACCGGGATGCCGTGTTTCCGTACCGTTCGGAAGGGGTAACAAGCGCAAACAGGGTATGATAATCGCCTTAAAAAGCAGCGGCGAGGTTCAAAATCTTAAGCCGATTATATCTTTTGAAGATACCGAACCGATTTTGAACTCCGAACTTCTCGGACTTGCTAAGTGGCTTAAGGACAACACCTTTTGCCTATGGTTTGACGCCTTCCGTACTATGATACCATACGGTATTGCTTTCCGCGTTGTGGAAAAATACCGCATTAACGAGGAAAAATCGTACGATAATATTTTAAAACTTCCCGAAAACGAGCGTGCCGTTGCACAACTGTTATATGATGTGAAAGGGCAATCGCTTGATACTAAAAAGATTGCGGAGGCTATCGGATTTTTACCTGATTCGCGAACATTTTTGTCGCTCTGCCGTAAATCTGTTATTATTCACGCTGATAATACCGTGCGCAATATGCACGACCCTACTGTCAGAATGGTAAAACTTATTGCGCCGGAAAATGATATTCCCGTTCTTAATCTTACGAAAAAACAAAAAGATGTTTTAAACGTTCTGACGGATGTGGGCACCTGTTCCGTTAAGGAACTTTGCTATTTTTCGGGCGTGACGGCGGCGGTAGTCAAGGCACTTTGTAACAAAGGTCTTGCCGCAGAATATGACGATGAAACTTCACTTTTTGAGGATCGCTCCGATGTTAAAAATACAAAGCAGTGCGAAACCGGCGTGCTTACCGATGAGCAGTTGCGGTCATATAACACTTTACTTGCAAAATACCGCGAAAACAAAGGGTCGGCGGCGTTGCTGTACGGTGTTACCGGTTCGGGCAAAACGCAGGTATTTTTGAAATTGTGCGATACGGTTTTAAATGACGGTAAAACTGTTATAGTTATGGTGCCGGAAATAGCGTTGACGCCGCAGATGCTTACTATTTTCCGTTCAAGATTCGGCAACGGCATTGCTGTTTTTCACAGCAATATGTCGCAGGGGAAGCGAATGGAGGAATGGAAAAGGGTGAAAAGCGGTAAAGCCCGACTTGTCCTCGGGACGCGTTCTGCGATTTTTGCACCGCTTGAAAACATCGGCCTGATTATAATGGATGAGGAGCAGGAACATACTTATAAATCGGAAAAAAGTCCGCGTTTTCATACCAGGGATGCTGCACGTTACAGAGCAGCGAAAAACAATGCGCTTCTGTTGCTTGCTTCCGCAACGCCGTCGATAGAAACATATGCTTCCGCAAAGTCGGGAAGATATACTTTATGCACCCTGCAAAACAGATACGGAAATTCGCATTTGCCTGAGGTAATTGCGGTGGATATGAAAAAAGAACAACTTGACGGCAATACGGGGATTTTGAGTCGGACTTTATATGATATGACGGAACAGGCGCTCTCGGCACATCACCAGGTTATTCTGCTTTTAAACAGGAGAGGTTATAATACTTACATATCCTGCCCGTCATGCGGATATGTCGCATCGTGCCCAAATTGCAGCATTTCCATGACATACCATTCGGCAAACAACCGTCTTATGTGTCACTATTGCGGATATTCACAGGATATGCTGTCCGGTTGCCCGAATTGCGGAAGTGCTTATGTTAAGTATTCGGGTGCCGGAACGCAGAAAGCCGAAGAAGAACTGCTGCAACTGTTTCCCGATGCGTCAATACTGCGTATGGACGCTGATACTACAATGACGCGGGGCTCTTATGAAAAAGCGTTAAAAGCTTTTGCAAACGGCGACTATGATATTATGGTTGGAACGCAAATGGTGGCAAAAGGTCTTGATTTTCCGAATGTCACTTTGGTAGGCGTCATTAATGCGGACATTTCCTTGTACAGCGATGATTACCGCAGTTATGAGCGTACCTTTTCCTTGCTTACACAGGTGGTTGGGCGTTCCGGCAGAGGAACCGAAAGCGGATATGCCGTTATTCAAACCAACACTCCGGAAAGTAATGTTATAAAATTGGCAGCCGAACAGGATTATATTGGCTTTTATGAAAGCGAAATACTAACCCGTAAATTGATGATATATCCGCCGTTCTGCAACATCATTGTTGTAGGATTTATGTCCGAAAAACGGGAGAATGCATTTGCCGGCGCATGTGATTTTCTTGAGATGCTTAAACTTAAAATCAATACCGAGTACAGCGAGCAGAAAGTGGTTGTTTTGGGGCCGACTGTTGCCGCAATACCGCGTGTAAACCGAAAATACAGGTACAAGTTGATCTTGAAATGCAAAAATTCGCTGCGAATCAAAAGTATGATGTCGCAGTTGCTGTGCGATTTCTCAAAAAATGCTAAATTAAAAGATATTTCGGTATTTATTGATGTTGACCCGGAAACGATAATATGATTTAAGGAGAAACGAAACTATGGCTCTTAGGACAATAGTCGGAGGGGAAGACCCTATTTTATATAAAACTTCACGTTCTGTTTTAAATTTTGACGCAAAACTTGAACAATTGCTTGATGATATGCAGGAAACTTTAAAAAAGGCGGACGGCTGCGGACTTGCAGCACCTCAGGTCGGCATACTACGCAGAGTATGTATAGTTGACGTGGGGGACGGGCTTATTGAATTGATTAACCCTGTCATAACCGAAGAAGAGGGTGAGCAGGAGGATTACGAAGGCTGCCTTTCTTTTCCCGGGAAATACGGTATGACAAAACGACCGATGAGGGTTACCGTACGTGCGCAAAACCGTAAAGGCGAAACATTTACGGTGAGCGGAGAGAGCCTGAAAGCACGTGCTTTTTGTCACGAGATCGACCATTTAAACGGAATTGTTTTTTTAAGCCATCTTATCGGGCCTGTCGAATCGGAAACCGAGCAGGTTTCTCAGAACCAAGCATAAAGGAGTTTTCACTTGAAAGTAGTTTTTATGGGAACCCCCGATTTCGCCGCTTTAACCCTTAAGCGGCTGATTGATGAAAAATATACGGTTGCCGCCGTATTTACGCAGCCTGACAAACCCGTAGGGCGCAAACGAATTATAACGCCGCCGCCGGTTAAGTCGACTGCTTCGGAAAACGGTATACCCGTGTTTCAACCACAAACTTTGAAAAATGATGAACCGAAAAAAATTCTTGAAAACATTGCGCCGGATATCATTGTCGTAGTTGCTTACGGTAAGATATTGCCGCCGGATATTTTGAGTATACCGAAATACGGCTGCGTTAATGTTCACGCTTCGCTTTTGCCGAAATATCGCGGTGCTTCGCCCATACAATGGTCAATTGTATGCGGGGAGAAATCAACGGGCGTTACCACAATGCTTATGGATGAAGGTATGGATACCGGCGATATTTTGTTAAGCAGTACCGAGGATATTTTGCCTACAGATACAGCCGAAACACTTTTTGACCGTTTGGCGGTAAAAGGTGCCGACCTCTGCATAGAAACCCTTAAGTCTTTGGAAAATGGTGAAATTGTGCCTAAGAAACAGGATGATTCCGCTGCAACATATGCTCCCATAATTACTAAAGAAATGGCAAAACTTGATTTTTCCATTACCGCCCGGGAAATTTGCTGCCTTGTTCGCGGGTTTTACCCGTGGCCGGTTGCTTATACGGTATTGCCGGACGGTAAAAAATTAAAAGTTTACTCCGCAATCGAGGTTGACGGTTCGGCCGATCCCGCCGGTACGGTCGCTGTGTCAGATAAGCGCTTGGTTGTTGCCTGCGGTAATAACACATCTGTCGAATTGTGCGAAGTTCAACTTGAGGGAAAATCGAGAATGTCGGCGAAAAATCTTTTGAACGGTTATTGCATTAAAAAAGGAACGGTGCTTAATGCCTAACGCAAGAGCTTTTGCCTGCACGGCAATTGATGAAATATTTTCGGGCGGTTATTCAAATATAGTTATTAACAGGCGGTTTGAACATTCCGACCTGCAGCCGACGGACAGAGCATTTGCCAGCCGTATTATACGCGGGGTTGTTGAAAGAAAGATTACAATTGACTATATGATTGCCGAAATCGCAAACAGACCGATCGATAAAATTGATACCGTGGCTCTTACCCCAATACGAATAGCGCTTTATCAAATGTTTTATATGGATAAGATACCCGACAGTGCAGCGGTAAATGAGTCTGTTAAGATAGTTAAAAAATCAAAGAAACCCTTTCTTGCAGGATTTGTAAATGCCGTTTTGCGAAAGGCACAATCGCTGGGCAGTTCTTTATTACCTGTCGCAGTCGATACGGCAGAGTCGCTGTCAATTTGTTACTCCTGCGGAATTGATACGGTAAAACTGCTTGCAGATCAACTCGGTATTGAGGGTGCGGGGAAGTATCTTTCGGCAACTTTGTCGCCATCTCCGCTTACAATACGCGTGAATCAACTTAAAATCTCGGATGTCGAACTTGTTGATTCTTTTAAATCTGACGGCATTGTTGCCGAACCGACCGAATTGCCGCATTTACTCTCTGTAACCGGACTCCGAAATATTGAAAATGACGCACGCTTTTTAAAGGGGCTTTATCACGTACAGAACACTTCATCAGCCATATGTGCCGCCGCTTTAAAGGCGAAAAGCGGTGAGAGAGTTTTGGATGTCTGCGCTGCTCCCGGAGGCAAAACATTTACGATTGCGGAATTAATGGGGGATTCCGGAACCGTCGTTTCATGTGATATTTATCCCCATAAAGTTAAATTGATAGAGCAGGGTAAATGCCGTCTCGGCTTGAAATCGGTTGTTCCGCATCTTGCCGATGCCCGGAAATTTGACCCGACGCTCGGCACATTCGACAAGGTTTTGTGCGATCTTCCTTGTTCGGGACTCGGTGTTATCGGTCGCAAACCCGAAATTAAATATAAAACTGCCGATGAGATATCGGGTCTGCCGATATTCCAATTTGAAATACTTCAAAATGCCGTAAAATATTTAAGAACCGGCGGCAGGCTTGTTTATTCCACCTGTACGGTTCTCGATTCGGAAAACGATTCTGTTTTTCAAAAACTGCTCGCAGATGAAACCTCGCTTAAATTTATTTCTTCAAAAACGTATTATCCTCATATAGATAATATGGACGGCTTTTATATCGCAATTGCCGAAAAGGTTGAATGATAATCTGATTATCATTTCTGACCGCTTTGGTTCTCATCAGTCTATACCGCTTTTTAAAATTCGGCACTGTCAAGATTAATACTGGAGAAACGAAACTATGTCGGAAAAAGAAAAAATTGATATCCGGTCAATGAACATCCCGGAAATAACCGATTACCTTGTTTCACTCGGTGAACCGAAATTCAGGGCTTTACAGTTGTTTAAGTGGTTGCAAAAAGGTGTTACTACATTCGACGGTATGACCAATATACCGAAAAGTCTTATAACAAAACTGGATGATAACTGCTATATTGCGGATGTTAAAATAGTTAAAAAATTACGCTCAAAATTGGACGGCACAGTGAAATATCTTTATGAACTGCACGACGGTGAGATGGTGGAATCGGTTTTAATGAAATATAAACACGGTTATTCCGTTTGCATTTCCACTCAGGTGGGCTGCCGTATGGGATGTAAATTTTGTGCCTCAGGACTTGAAGGACTCAAAAGGTCGCTTACACCGTCGGAAATGTTGGCACAGGTCAGTAAAGCGGAAATTGATAACGGCATAAGGGTCTCGAATATTGTTATGATGGGTATGGGCGAACCGCTGGATAATTACGATAATTCTGTAAAGTTTTTGCGTCTTGTATCTGATGAAAACGGTATGAATATAGGATTACGGCATATTTCACTTTCAACTTCCGGGGTTGTAACGGGTATAAATAAACTTAAAGACGAACATTTGCCCATAACGCTTTCAATATCGTTGCATGCACCGAATGACGCCATAAGGAACAAAACTATGCCGGTTAATAAAAAGTGGAATGTAGAACAATTGCTTAAAGCTTGCAAAGAATATTCTGAAGCAACAGGCAGGCGTATTTCATTTGAATATGCGGTTATCGACGGAGTTAATGACAGCCGTGAAAGCGCTCTGGAATTGTCGAAAAGGCTTAAAGGTATGCTTTGCCACCTGAATCTTATTCCGGCAAATCCTGTGGCGGAAAATAATTTCAGAAGTCCCGACCGCCATCGTGTTAATGTATTTTGCGAACATATGAATAAACTCGGAATTAATACGACGGTAAGGCGAACGCTCGGATCGGATATAAATGCCTCCTGCGGTCAACTAAGGAGAAGAGAAAAAGAGAAAAAGGCAGGTGCTTTTGAATGATAACGATAATCGGCAAAACCGATAAGGGAATCGTCAGACACAGCAATCAGGATGATTTTGCACTGCGCACCTTTTGCGACCAATACGGTTATGCCATAGTATGCGACGGTATGGGTGGCGCAAACGGCGGTGAAACAGCAAGCCGTATTGCCGTCAATTCGATTAAGCGTACGCTTGATGACGCTGTAAGACCAAACCTTTCCGAACGGTCGGTTCGCTTAATGTTTGAAACCGCAATTTTTAATGCGAATCATGAGGTTTTTACGGCAGCGGCAGAAAAAACCGAACTGAACGGTATGGGAACCACGCTGGCACTTGCGCTGGTCTTAAATAATACCGCATATATCGCACATATAGGCGACAGCAGAATATATTTATATGACGCAGACGGGCTCACCTGCCTTACGCGTGATCATTCAGTGGTTCAGAACTTGGTTGAAAACGGGCAGTTAACCCCATCAGAAGCACTTAAACATCCACACAGGAATGTTATAACGCGTGCTGTCGGCGTTGAGGAATGTGTCAATATGGATTTTGATGTTCTTCCGCTGAAGGAAAATGACTTACTGCTTCTTTGCAGTGACGGACTTACAAACTATGTCGCCGAATCGGTGATTGCCGATATTTTGTCGTCGAAAAATGCCCTTGATATTCCGCAAACTCTAATAAATGCCGCAATAGAAGGCGGCGGCGGAGATAACATAACCGCAGTAATAGTCAAAAACTGAAAATTATTTGCAGATAGGATGGTTTATATATGGACAACTACATTGGAAAACGACTTGACGGACGGTATCAACTACAGGAAATCATAGGTATCGGCGGGATGGCTGTGGTGTACAAGGCATATGATAATGTTGAAGACCGTATTGTGGCTGTTAAAATACTTAAAGACGAATACTTGACTAACGAGGATTTTCTTCGCAGATTTAAAAATGAGTCGCGCGCAATATCACTTCTTCAACACCCGAATATCGTAAAGGTTTATGATGTAAGTTTCGGTGACCTTATTCAATATATCGTTATGGAATATATTGACGGGATAACCTTGAAAGAATATATAGAACAAAACGGCAGCATTGTTTGGAAAAACGCAGTTTATTTTACCGTTCAGATATTAAGGGCGCTTCAGCATGCGCACGATAAAGGTATTATTCACCGTGACGTTAAACCGCAGAACATTATGCTGTTAAGCGACGGTACAATAAAAGTGACCGATTTTGGCATTGCCCGTTTTGCCAGAACCGAAACCCAGACAATAACCGATAAGGCAATCGGTTCTGTACATTATATCAGTCCCGAACAGGCAAGGGGAGAGCCGACAGATGAAAAAGCAGATATTTATTCGGTGGGTGTAATTCTTTATGAAATGTTAACGGGGCAGTTACCGTTTGAAGCGGACAGTGCCGTTTCGGTTGCCATAATGCAACTTCAGAGCAAGCCTCAATTGCCAACCTCCATTAACCCCTCAATCCCCAAAGGACTTGAGCAGATAACTATGCATGCTATGCAGAAAGATCCCGAAAAAAGATATCATTCGGCAGCTGAAATGCTTAAAGATATTGAGGACTTTAAGCGCGATCCCGATATTCTTTTTGATTATGATGTGTATGTTGACGATGCGCCGACAAGATTTGTTGATATCGGTAAAAACAACAAACCGGAAGAAAAGCCGACAGAAAATAAAAATTCGGCAATTATGATACTGGCAGGCGTCGCCTCCGCTTTCGTTATTGCTCTTATCGTGCTTGCAATTATATTTTTGCCCAAACTTTTTAACGGCAGCGATAATGAGGTTGCCTGCCCGAAATTTGTCGGTCTGGTTTACGAGGATATAAAGAATTCGGAAAAATATAAAGATTTTAACATTGTACCGACCTATAAAGAGTCGAATGAAAAAGCCGGCGTAATAATAAGCCAGAACCCCGCCGAAGGTAGAATGATAACGCATAATCAAAAAATAAAACTTGTTGTAAGTGCGGGCCCTGAACCGATTAAAATGCCGGATGTTGTGGGAAAAGATAAAGCTTCGGCTGTAAGTTCGCTTGAATCTATGGAACTTAACGTGAAAATTATTGAGAAAGAGGACGAAGAAGTTGAGGAAGGGTTAGTTATTTCTACCGATCCGGAACCCAATAAATCCGTTACAAAAGGTTCAACCGTTAAGGTTTATGTAAGTTCGGGAAAGAAGATTAAATATGTCACTTTGCCGAATGTTGTGGGTATGGATCTTGAATCTGCCAAAAAAGCGATTATCGACGCTAAACTGAATGTCGGAAATATTACAAAAGTTGCAAGCGATAAAGATAAAAACACAGTTGTTTCTCAAAATCCCAGTCCATCCTCAACAAGTGAGGTGGCGGTTGACTCATTGGTCAATCTTGAAGTCAGTTCGGGCGAGGAAGAAAAGGTTGAAAGAAGTTATAAAGTAACCCTTGATCTGCCTAAAGATCTTGCACATTTGGTAACCATTTCGGCTACACTCGACGGTGTTGACTGCTTGAATACAAACACGCTTGAGGATTATGCCGGCAAATCCTTTACCTTTACCGTCACATCGGATAAAGCGAAAGGTGAAGTAATTATAATGATTGCAAATGCTTACACGGGCGAAAGTCCTGAAATTTATAAAAAGTTGAACATCAATTTTGAAACTTCAACATCAGCCACAACATTTACCGGCCGTTACCCAATGCAATCTGCTTCCGAATGATATGCAGGGATTAATAATAAAAGCAATTTCGGGTTTTTACTATGTGAAATGCGATGGTAACTTGTATGAGTGTAAGGCCAGGGGCAACTTTCGCCGCAAAGCCGAGCAGCCGTTGTGCGGCGATGTTGCAGAATTTGAAATTGACGGTTGCAGCGGAATAATAACCTCAATCATAGGCCGACGCAATTCATTAACACGCCCACCGGTTGCAAATATCGATAAACTGTTTATAGTGCAAAGTGTTGCCGACCCGTCGCCTAATCTGCTGCTTATAGACCGTTTGACGGTTATTGCGGAAAACAAGGGTATTGAACCTATCCTGATTTTCAATAAATCGGACATTTGTGACGCGGAAGAGTATGCTGAAATATATAAAAAATGCGGATTTAAAGCCTTTTGTTTTTCCTGTAAAAACGGTGATGACCCAGCAAAAATCAGGCAGTTTGCAGAGGACGGCCTATGCGTTTTCACCGGCAATTCCGGAGTGGGAAAATCAAGTATACTCAACGCCATATTTCCGGATTTGTCGCTTAAAACGGGTGAAACCAGCCGTAAACTCGGGCGCGGAAGACACACTACCAGACATATTGAACTTTACGGTACCGCTGGCGGTTATGTCGCCGATACTCCCGGTTTTTCTTCCCTTGATATTGAAAGGTATGAACCAATTTTGAAGGATGAATTGCCGTATTCATTCAAGGAATTTGCACCGTTTATCGGCAGTTGCCGTTTTACCTCCTGCTCACATACGACTGAGAAAGGATGTTCCGTTCTTGATGCGGTGAAAAACGGCATCATTCCCGCTTCACGCCACAACAGTTATGTTTCTATGTATAACGAAATTAAGGATATTAAGAAATGGGAACTTAAAAAGAATAACCGCTGAATATTTATCAACCCAAATCACACCTTTTTGTTTTTTGCGTATGATATTGGTAGGAGTGATAATAACTCCGCTGATGACAAGAAGGGTTGTGACAATGTGAGATATAATAAAAAGCGCCGGCGCGGTACAATTGCCGTTGCCTTCGGCATAGGGTTGCTTGTGACTTCTTTTTGTTCAACAAATACAATAATTGTAATCCTTTCTGTTGTCATAATCTGTCTTGGCTGTTCGGCAGCACATTGCTGATGAAGGGAGAACGCATTATGCAAATCGTTGTGGTAAAAAGTCCGAAAATTTTAAGAGGTATTTTAAGGATGATATTCAAGATGAAAAAGCAGGAAACAGCAGGGTAAATACATAATTTGTAGGCGGTTGTTTGGCTCAAATTCAGGCGTGACGGATGCGCCTCGGCTTAAACAACCGCCGTTGTAATTTTATTTTATCGCATGCCTACGGTATTGCGCGGACAATTCGCCTCATATATATTTTTTAGAGGTGATAAATATGAAAATTATTATTGCATTGCTTATCCTTACGGCTGCCGTATATTCGCTAATGTTTATTTCCGCCTGCATAAAATCGGGCAAATTTTTCAGATTTTTAATCGTATCCGTAATTGCCGGCATAGGCTCGGTTATTCTTGTAAATGTTTTGTCGACCTTTACGGGGATAAGTATACCGATTAATTTGTGGACAATGTCAACTTCCGCCGCTTTAAGTGTTCCGGGGGTTATCGCTCTGCTTGTCGCAAATATTTTACTTTAAAATGAAACAGGAAATTGAAAATAGGGGAATTTACTTATGTTAAATATCATGGTGGGAAGATCAGGCACAGGCAAAACGTATTCAATGTTCGGAAAGATAAGTCAACTTATTAAAAACGGTGCGGACAATGTTTGCCTTTTAGTCCCCGACCAATTTTCATTTGAAGCGGAACGCATTATTGTTTTACTTTGCGGTTCTTCAGCCGTTAATAAGGTAAAGGTTTTCGGATTTAATCGGCTTGCCACCGAAATCTTAGGGAAATTCGGCGGAGTTTGCGGAATAAATATCGATGATGCTACACGCAAAGTTATTATGAAAAGAGCCGTTAGATCGGTTAAAGAACAACTCAGGCTGTATTCAAAAGCCTGCGAAACCGACAGTTTTATAAATGAGTTGCTTTTTACGGTAACGGAATTAAAGCAGGCGGATGTAAGTCCCATTGAACTTACCGGAAACCCTGCGGTTAATTGTTATGAAAAACTGTCAGACAAGTTATATGATATTTCGGTCATCAGTGAAGCATACGATGCAATTGTCAAAAACACCTTTATAGACGGTGAGGATACTTTGCTTTATGCTTATGAAAAAGCGAAGGACAAAGACTTTTTCAGGGATAAGGTCTTTTTTGTTGACGGATTTGACGGCTTTTCAGGTCTGCAGTTTAAAATTCTTAAATTAATAATTAAAGAGTCTACCGAGTCAAATTTTTATTTCACCTGTAACGGCAAAGATTTTTATACCGACAAATCCTCATATTTTTCCGGCGTAAAAAAAGCAATTTGCTCGATTATATCGTTAGCCAAAGAATTCGGCGTCCCGATATCTGAACCTATCCTTCTTAAAGACAGGCGTAACGGCAACTCCGATCTGGCGGTTTATGAAAAAATTGCTTCTGGAGAAAATTTACCACGGGATACACGAAAGGCTGAAAATATTACCATTTGTTGTGCTGATTCTCCGACGGACGAGTGTGAATTTGTTGCCAAACAGATCAGTCGGCTTGTAAGGGAAGGCGGCTTCAGATATAAGGATATAATTATAGTCGCAGGCGACAAGGACGGATATCAGCGTGCAATCGACGAAACAATGAAACGTTACGGCATACCGTGCTATATCGATGAGCGCGTACCTGCCGATGAATTGGTGTTATCCATATACATATCCGCTCTCTTAAAATGTGCTGTTTCTTTTTCGACCGAAAATGTTTTGAGAATGCTAAAAACCGCTTTGGCCGGGCTGTCGGTTGAAGAAGTGGCGGAACTTGAAAACTATTGTTATGTCTGGGGTATCGAAGGCGACGATTGGAAACATGAATGGAATATGAATCCGTCGGGACTTAATTCACAGCGTGAAAATGTTGATTTTACTGAAAAATTAGAGCATCTCAATTCATTGCGGAAAACTGCGATAAAAGATATTATAAAGTTAACAGAGATAGGTAAAAGCGATATAAAAGATTATATAAAAACCGTTTATTACATAATGCGCAATACCGCTAAACCGTCGCTTAAAATATTTTTAGATAACCTGAAAAATGATGTTTCCGGCGATGCTTATATTTCCGCGGAAACCGACAGTTGGGATGCAATTATCTCCGGATTTGACCGTTTATCCCTCTGTTTCGGCAACTGTAAAGTTGATGTAAAAGATGTTTCCGATGCATTCGATACATATATTGGCTCCCTCACTATCGGGGAAATACCGCAGTCAATCGATCAGGTTCAGTTCGGCTCAGCCGACCGTATACGTCCCCGATATCCCAAAGCGGTTTTTTTGGTTGGAGTAAATCAGGGCGTGTTTCCGAAATTTGTGAAAAGCGGCGGGATTCTCAGTATTGCGGACAGAGCCAGGCTGAATATTGCGGGAGTAAATATAAATAACCGTACCGATGACGCATATATAGATGAAAACTACCGTTTTTATTGTGTAAGTACCTGTGCTTCCGAAAAATTATTTCTATCCTATTCAATCCTGAACGCAAAGCACGAAACTGCAGAACCGGCGTCGATTATCACTAAAATACTTACGACTTTTGAAAATGATATACTTATGCGCGAGTCGTATTATAACCGTATAACTGAAAATGATATTCAGGCGAAACTGCCTGCATTTCAGAAGATGTCCGTAAATTGGAGCGAAAACAATATTATCGTCAACACCGTTAAAAGCCTGTTTGAAAACGACCGTGAATTTTCAAAAAAACTTCAATCGCTTAAGTCGGTTACAGCAGGTAAATCTTTCTCGATTTCACCGAATTCCGCTCTTAAATTGTACGGTAATAATTTAAGGTTTTCGGCTTCAAAAGTAGATACTTTTTATAATTGCCCGTTTTCATTCTTTTGCAGATTCGGCCTTAAAGCTGAAAAACCGCAAAGGGCTGAACTCAGCCCAATGATTAAAGGAACTGTTGTACACAGTGTTCTTGAATCTGTTATAAGCAAACACAAAAACGACCTGGGCACATTGACCGATGATACTGTTAAAAAAGAGGTCGATGCCGCAATAGATGCGTATTTTGAAAGCATTCAAATAAATAAAGCTGCGCTGCCCGCCGATTTTTTATATGCTTTACGGTATGTAACCGAAAATCTTTATGAACTTATAAAACGTATAAACGATGAATTTTCGAAATCGGAATTTAAAGTTATCGGCTGCGAAATATCAATAAAAAACGGCGGCGATATTCCTGCGGTTACCGTGCCGGTGTCAGAAGATAAAAAAATTACCCTTACCGGCAGCGTTGACCGTGCGGATGCCTACAGTGACGGTCGGCATCTGTACATAAGAATTATTGATTACAAAACCGGTAAAAAAGTTTTTAGACTAAGTGATACTTTGGCAGGACTTAATTTGCAGATGCTGATATATCTTTGCGCAATTATCCGCTGTTACGGTGCAAATGCCGAGCCTGCGGGAATACTTTATCTGAATGCCTTTAAAAAGATAACCGATGATAAAGACGATGACTTTAAGACAAACGGCATACTCACAAATAATATTGAAGTTCTTAAAAAAATGACGGACGATTTTTCAAATAAATATATACCGGTTAAAATTAAAAAATCAGGTGAATTTGACAAACGTATTTCAAAGGTTATACCGGACAGTGCGTTTGACCTGCTGTTCGGAAATGTGGAACGCCACTTAAAAAATATGGGCCAATCCCTGTTTTCGGGCGAAATAAAGGCAGAGCCGATAGGTGAAAACGCCTGTAAGTTTTGTGATTACAGCGCTCTCTGCCTGCGTTCACCCGACCTGCCTGTGCGTCCGCTTGAAACATTCAGCGATGAAGAAACTATTGAAATTTTAAGACGGGAGGATGATGAAAACAATGGGGTTCAAAGCAACTAAAGAACAACAAAACGCTATAGATGCATCCGGAAGCGTGCTTGTATCCGCAGCCGCAGGTTCCGGCAAAACCGCGGTTTTGGTTGAACGCGTAATCAGACTGTTAACAAAAAATGATCCGATAACCGCCGACAGACTTGTTATTGTTACATTCACCGCAGCAGCTGCTGCCGAAATGCGCTCGCGTATACAAATGCGGCTGGATGCCGAATGCGACGCGCATCCGTCCGATATAAATCTGAAAAAACAGCGTGCATTGCTTGAATCGGCTAAAATTTGTACGATAGATTCGTTTTGCATTGACCTTCTCCGTGAACACTTCGGTGCGGCAGGTGTTTCGCCGTCATTTAAAATACTGGATTCGGCTGTCCAGGACGATTTAATGTACAAGATATCAAATGAAATCGTATGTGAAAAACTTACTGCCGCCGATGGTGACTTTGCGGATTTTTTAAATATTATCGGTCACGATATAACCGTACCGGAAATTACTGGATATGTGCGTCAAATTTACAATAAATCAATGAGTATGGCGGATCCTGCCGGCTGGCTTGATTCGGCAAGAAAAAAATATACTACGGCAATTGAAAATACGCTGTGGTTTACCTCTTTGTTTGATAAAGCGGAAGATTATGTTGCGGAAATGATCCGACCGATTTCCGAATTGTCGCAAATTATCGAAACGGATTCCGAACTTACGGATAAGTACGGCAACGACATAAAGGAACTTGAAACTTCAATCGCCTTACTTTCCGAAGCGGTAAACATCCGTGACTTTGATAAAACGCAAACCGCCCTGTCTGAATTTCTTGCGATCACAGACGGCGCATTTAAAAAACCGTCGGCAGGAATTAAGGAGGCTGCCGCAAACCTGCGAAGCGAATATAAGAAAATAAAATCATTGCAACCCGAATTCAAATCAAGCCTTGACGACTGCAGGCGGTTAAATGCACTTGCGGGTTCTGCGGTAAGTGTTTTATGCGACCTTGTCGGCGAATTTTCGGCAAGATTTGAGTCTGAAATGTTACGGCGTGATTCTTTGAATTTTTCTTTGGCTGAACATAAGGCATACGAGTTGATGTGCCGTACCGAAAACGGCAAAGTAATATATACCGATTTACAAAAAGAAATTGCAGGAATGTATGACGAGGTTCTGGTAGACGAATATCAGGATGTGAACGATTTACAGGATTCAATTTTTAATGTTATTTCCGATTTTGGAAAAAGGCTGTTTGTAGTGGGTGATGTTAAGCAGAGTATATACGGTTTCAGAAATGCAGCCCCTGAAAATTTTATTGCCAAGAAGGATGAATTTCCGGATTATATTGACGGTGCATCAAAATCTAAAATTTTGCTTAATGCCAACTTCCGCAGCCGCAAGGGTATATGCGATTATACAAACTTCGTATTTGAAAGGATTATGAGGCGCAGTGTAGGCTCAATTGAATATAACGAAGATGAAAAACTTAACGCAAGGGCTTCCTATCCGCCGTGCGATGCGCCCGATGTGGAATTGCATTTATTGCAAAGTGACGGCAATGCCGAGCAGATCCGAAAAAACGAAGCGGCACAAATAGCCGAATATATTAAAAACAACGCGGGAAACATGCAACTTTATGATTCAAAATTGCAAAAAAACCGACCTGCGGAATACGGCGATTTTACGGTGCTGCTGCGTTCCCATAACACAAAGGGACAGGTCTATCTTGACGAATTTCAAAAACGGGGTATTCCCGCAAACATTATAGCAGACAGTAATTTTAACGAGCCGGAAATTAAAACCGTTTTATCGCTTTTGCAGGTAGTTGATAATCCTATACAGGATATTCCGCTTATTTCCGTAATGTCCTGCCCGCTGTACGACCTCAGTTTTGATGAAATTGCAAAAATACGGACTTGTGACCGCGAACACTCTATGTATTCCGCTCTTATAGTAAGTGCCGGAAACGGCAACGAAAATGCAAAATCGGTTTTAAACAGTATATCACGTTTCAGACGCTTTGCTGCTACCGAAAGCATTGTTAAACTGATTGACCGGATATACTCCGAAACTTCCGCACTCGAAATCTTTTCGGCGTGTGAAGAAGGTGCGGTAAAAAGAGAAAATCTGCTTATGTTGCGTCGTTTTGCGCAAAATTATTATAAGATAGATAAAGGCGGACTTTCCGGATTTTTACGATATATGGAAAAATCCGTAACTCAAAAGACCGAGGTAACCAAGGGCGCTATGTCGGGTAACTGCGTCAGAATTATGAGTATGCATAAATCAAAAGGCTTGCAGTTTCCGGTTTGCATTTTAGGGTCGCTTTCTTCGGCTTTTAACAAACTGGATTCAAGAAGTTCTTTAGTCATAAGTGATACGGAAGGTATAGGATTAAAGATTGTGGACGACAGAACAGGACTGCGCGTTAACACACCGCAGCGAATCGGCACGATAACTGCGATAAATCGCAAAAATATATCTGAAGAATTACGGTTACTTTATGTTGCGTTCACCCGCGCTGAGGAAAAACTGTATATATCCGTATCGGCAAATGATATGGGCAAATACATTGAAAAACAGTATTCCGAAATAGGGAAAAATTTGCATATGGACGGAAGACTCGATGTCAAGGCAATATTAAGTGCAACCTCTTTTTCGGATTTGATAATCAGGGGAACGCTGTTTCATCCGTGCGCCGAGGTGCTCCGTTCAATGGCAGGCGCACCAAAAAATCTTGCTTTTGCCGCCGAAGAACCGATAAGCGTTGTTATTGATACTCCGTGCAGCAGTGAAGAAAAGAGCGAAGAATTTGACGATGAAATTTCCGAAATTATTGTTGACCGAAGTTTATCGGATGAATTTAAAAAACGCTTTGATTTTGAATATCCGTATTCAACCTGTGTGAACCGACCCTCAAAAACCACCGTGACCAAACTTCTTAATGATAAAGCCGGATCTGAATTTGAATTTTCTTCTGCACCCGAATGTCTGTCGGAAAACGGACTGACCGCAGCGGAAAAGGGAACCGCAACACATAAATTTTTACAATATGCCGATTACGGCGCCGTAAATAATATTAACGGCGAGATTGTAAGATTGACCGAGTGGGAATACCTGACCGAAGCGGAAGCTATGAGCATTGACCGCAATGCGGTCGACACATTTTTCCGCAGCAGCATATTTAAGCGTGCACAGTCCGCGGAATTTTACAAAAGAGAGCAACGCTTTATTTATGCCGAATGTCAGGAGGGTGCCAAACCATCGGATGACGATACTGTCGTTCAAGGGGCGGTCGACCTTGTGTTTGCCGAAAATGACGGTATGATAATTGTTGATTTTAAGACTACACGTTTGGAGAATGAGGATGAATTTATAGAAAAATATCGTATTCAGCTTAATATATACGCTAAGGCGATGGAAAGTACATTTTCATTACCGGTTAAAGAAAAATATGTGTATTCCTTTTATCTTAACAAGGCAATAAAAATATCATAATGAATTGAAAAAATATCTCCTGCATAAATATCTACTGATGGATTTTACTATGATGTTTCAGGAGGTATTTTTATGCACAAATTAAAATTTATCGCAGCACTTTTATGCATGATGATATTAGTGACACCGGTGTTTCGTGTTAATGTATTTGCAGAAGTGGCAGACGGCAACGGAATAGCAACCGAATGTATGTCGGACGATCTGACCGAGCCGCTTGACGCTGTAGAAACTGTGACTTCTGCAGACGGTATGCCTGAACTCAGCGCTCAGTCCGCAATTCTTATTGAACAAAACACGGGGAAGGTGTTGTTTGAAAAAAATTCACACGAGAAATCGGCACCCGCGTCAGTGACTAAAGTTATGTCGCTGCTGCTAATATTTGAGGCTATTGACGACGGAAAACTGTCAATGGACACCGCCGTTACGGTAAGCGAATATGCAGCCTCAATGGGCGGTTCGCAAATATGGCTTGAACCGAATGAAAAAATGACAGTGGATGAACTTCTGCGCGCTGCGGTAATCGCTTCAGCCAATGATGCAACCGTTGCGTTGGCGGAAGCTGTCAGCGGCAGTTGCGAAAATTTTGTTGCCGCTATGAATGAAAGGGCAAAGGAACTCGGGGCAAACGAATGTAGTTTCATTAATCCGACGGGATTGGATGCCGAAGGGCACTTTATGTCGGCAAATGATATTGCTTTGATTTCCGCAGAATTGATAAAGCATGAAAAAATTAAGGATTATTCGACCGTTTGGATGGATACGCTGCGTGACGGTAAAACGGAACTTGTTAATACAAATAAACTTGTAAAATTCTATGACGGTGCTACAGGACTTAAAACAGGGACCACATCTGCTGCCGGGTGTTGCCTTTCCGCCAGTGCGGAAAGGGATGGGCTTTCGGTGATTGCAGTTGTTTTAAAGGCACCGACAAGTAAAGAGCGTTTTGCAGATGCGCGCAAACTTCTTGATTATGCGTTTGCTAATTTCAGTTTTAAAGAGGTTGAAGCGGAAAAAGCCAATCTTAAAAATGTCAGAGTAAAAGGCGGTATCGGTAATTTTGTTGCGGCTGTTCCACAAAATTCCGTTTCGATTTTAATTAAAAAAGGTACCGACGAAAAACTGTCACAAGAGGTTGATTTAATCAAGGAACTGACAGCGCCTGTTAAAAAAGGCGACAGGGTAGGGGTGTGTAAAATCAAATATAACGGCGAGATAATAGGTGAAATAAATATAACCGCAGACAGGAATATTGGAAAACTGAATTTTTCGTCAGTGCTGAAACGTATACTTCAAACATTTTCTTTTTTTGAATGAATTTTATACAGGTCAGACGCGCTATATTCCAATTTAAAAAATAAGACTTTTTTAAAAAACATTAAAAAATCAATTGAAAAATTTGTTGTAATATAGTAATATTATTATAATGACAAATTCAAGGAGGATGTTCATAGACTATGTCGTTAAAATTTAACAGCGGTTATGCCGAAACTTTCGTTTCCGGTGATGAATTAAAGGGAATGAAGTGCCTTGTGGGTGAAGTGCATAATCAATTGGAAAAAAGAACCGGACTCGGAAACGATTTTTTGGGTTGGCTTGATCTTCCCGTTAATTATGATAAGGAAGAGTTCACAAGAATAAAAAAAGCGGCTGCCAAAATCGCAGGCGATACCGATGTTTTTATTGCTATCGGTATAGGCGGTTCATATCTCGGTGCTAAGGCAGCGATAGATTTTATTAAATCGCCTTTATATAACAATTTGCCCGGGAAAAGGACACCTGATATTTATTTCATAGGCAACAGTATAAGTGGCAGTGCAATGAGCGATCTTTTGAAGATCTGCGAGGGAAAGCGGATATCTCTTAATGTTATTTCAAAATCCGGCACGACAACCGAACCCGCCGTTGCTTTCAGAATTTTACGCGAATATCTTGAAAACAGCGTCGGCAAAGAAGAAGCAAAGCATAGAATTTACTGCACGACCGATAAGGCGCGCGGCACCCTTAAAGAACTTGCGGATAAGGAAGGATACGAAACCTTTGTAGTTCCGGATGATGTCGGGGGAAGATATTCTGTTCTTACGGCGGTCGGACTTCTCCCTATAGCTGTAAGCGGTGCGGATATTGACGCTCTTATGGCAGGTGCCGCAAAAGCGAGGGAGGAATATTCAGAACCCGATCTTATGAAAAACCCTTGCTATCAGTATGCGGCACTGAGAAATATTTTTTATAATAAGGGCAAAGCGATAGAATTACTTGTAAGTTATGAACCGAGATTTACAATGATGGCGGAATGGTTTAAACAATTGTACGGCGAGAGTGAAGGAAAAGATAACAAAGGCATTTTCCCTGCAGCTGTTACTTTCACTACCGATCTCCATTCAATGGGTCAGTATATTCAGGACGGCAGACGCCACCTGTTTGAAACCGTGGTTACAATTGGCGACTGCGGTGATGATATTATAATTAAGGAAGATGCCGTAAACGGTGACGGACTTAACTTTATTGCCGGTAAAACGATGTCGTATGTAAACAAAAAGGCGTTTGAAGCTACGGTTCTTGCCCATACGGACGGCGGTGTGCCTAACCTTGTAATAGGGCTCGATAAGGCTGATGAAGAAGATCTCGGAAGATTGATCTATTTCTTTGAAAAGGCGTGCGCAGTATCGGGATATTTGCTCGGTGTTAATCCGTTTAATCAGCCCGGTGTTGAAAGTTATAAGAAAAATATGTTTGCTATGCTCGGTAAACCCGGCTATGAATCACAAAAAGCAGAACTTGAAGCGCGTATAAAATAATTGTGAAATATGCGGCTGCGGCTGCTAATATAAAGGAGCGATATTTATGGTAAAACTCATTATCGGAAAGAAAGGCTCGGGTAAGACAAAAAAATTGATTGACGCTGTAACAACTGCTCAGTCAAAATCAACCGGCAACGTTGTTTGTGTTGAAAAAGGTCCCGCACTTACTTATGACATTCATAACAGTGTTCGCCTTATAAACACAGAGGATTATAACATAGCGGGTTATGATATGTTCTACGGCCTTTTGGCGGGCATTTGCGCCAGCAATTTTGATGTTACCGATGTATTTGTTGATGCTACGTTGAGAATCGGTACAAGGGATTATGCGGCTCTTACGGAATTTATGAAAAAGGTTGTTTCGCTTGCTGAGGAAAGCCACACTGAATTCACTTTCACAATTTCGTGTGATGAATCCGAACTTCCTGCCGAAATCTTTGAATATGCGGTAAAAGCATAAAATATTTTGCACTGATAAAAGGGCCGTATCATTACGATGCGGTCCTTTAACTGTAAACATATCCGTTTATATGTGGAGTTTTGTTTGTCTTGCGTACTGGAATATAAATTGCTGTGCAATTCCGGCGTAGGGCTTGGCACATTCGGGGAGTTCGCCCCCAAACAGTTTTGCCATTGCCCGCTTTATCCAAACATCTTGCGGAAAGGCATCAAT
Source organism: Roseburia intestinalis (assembly GCA_963630555.1). Classification (GTDB taxonomy): domain Bacteria; phylum Bacillota; class Clostridia; order Oscillospirales; family Acutalibacteraceae; genus CAVALG01. The sequence continues at coordinate 27,260 of CAVGND010000001.1, forward strand.
TTTCCCAAAACCGAACAGCAGTGTGCAGTCTGCTACCTTGGGCCCGACACCAGATATTTTCATCAGTTCGCGTCCAGCAGTTTCGGTGGGTAATTTGTCAATCATATCAAAATTCACCGTACCGTCAGCCACCTTTTTTGCAGCGTCAATTATATATTTTGCCCTAAAACCGCTGCGTATGCAGGCAAGGTCGTCGGGATGTAATACAGCCAGCTTTTCGGCGTCGGGAAATGTATATCCGTGTTCGGTTTCATCACCGAAATTCTCGCATAACCGTTCAATTATGCCTTTTATACGCGGTATGTTGTTGTTTTGCGATATAATAAATGAACAAAGTGTTTCCCATTTTGGCTGACGCAGAACGCGTATCCCGCCGTAAAGGTCGATTGCTTTGCTTATTATCGGGTCGCGCGCGAGTTCAGCTGAAATTTCGCCGTAATCACGGCCCAAGTCAAAATACGGGAACCAAAAGGAATAAAATTCATCTTCGGTAATGCCGTATAAACGAAAACTTTTGTTATCGGTTTGTCTGGCGCAGACGTATTTACCGTCGGCAATGCAATGCCATCCGTCGTTTTCTTCCCAGCGAAATGCCTGCCCACAGTCGAGCGTATCCTTTAACGAAAAGTTTTCAAGCCCGGATATTTCAATGTAATCCTTCAATTTCTTTGCCGATACTTTATTTTTGTTCAATTTTATCACCAAGAGAATTATATCATATTCTGTCGAAAAAATCTGCATTTATAATCAAAATTTATTAACGGAAGTGAAAATGTGAAAGAAGATATTTGTTCAATACCGGTAAGTGAGGTTTTTGGTAAAAAAAGCGGCTGCCCCATATGTGAATTGCAAAGAATTGTTGAAAATAATGCTATCAGATTTACATTGGGCGACTCTAAAATGCAGCCGCATATACGCATGCAAACCAACGAAAGGGGCTTCTGCCGCAAACACTTTTCGGATTTACTGAACACCCGAAGATTTACCGAACTGGGAATAATTCTTGAAAGCCGGCTGGCAATGATGGCGGAAATGCGTCAAAAAGACCTCACGGAATATATAACAGCACAAAGCGGCACCTGTTTTATATGCGATACTGTTCGCAGCAATATGAATATACTGCTGCGTGAAATGTTTTATCTCTATGAAACCGAGCCGGAATTCAGAGAACTTTTTGCAGAACAAGAACATTTTTGTTGTGAACATTTTTCACTGCTTTGCCGCAAAGAGAATAAAAAATATCTAAAAAGGCACTATAAAGATATGACGGCGGATATTTATAAAACAGCGCTTAATGATATTAAAATACTCCATAATGACGTCAACTATTTCAACTCTATGTATGATTACAGAAATTCAACTTCAACTGATTTTAAGGGCACCGAAAATGTTGTTGAAGAGATATTTAAGTTTTTTAACGGCGCTTTATAGTTTTCAACATTTATGTTGACATAATATTATGAATTATGTAAATTTTAAGTTATTAACACTTGAAACAGCGGGAGTTATTCAACTTTTCCACAAAGTTATCAACATTTATTATGTAAACCACTGCCTGATAATGTGGATAACTTCTTTTTAAAAAATACAAAAAGGGTGTTGCGTTTTTGGAATTGATTACACTTGAAAACGGGGTCAGGGTGGCATTAAATTATCTTGATTTTGCAAAAAGTGCTGCAGTAAGCGTATATGTAAAATCGGGTAATATTAACGAAGACAGCTCAACGATTGGTATGTCGCATTTTATTGAGCATATGGTATTTCGGGGAACCGAATTGCTCACACAATGCGAAATATACGAGAAAAGCGATTTAATGGGCGGTGGGTTGAACGCTTTTACAACAAAGGAATATACCTGTTTCTATTCACGCGTCCTTGACTACCACGCTCCCGAAATTTTAGGAATAATATGTGATATGATAACCCTCCCGTCATTAAATGACGATGATATATCTTCAGAGAAGGGTGTGGTTATTGAAGAAATAGGTATGTATGAAGACTCGCCGGAGGATTTATGCGTTGATTTGCAGAATGAAACAGCATGGGAAGGCTCGCCGCTTTCATATAATATTTTGGGTACGCGTGAATCGGTTAAAAGTTTTACTGCCGAAAGCGTGAAAAAATTTATGAAACGGTTTTACACAGCCGACAGAATAGTTGTATCCGTAAGCGGAAAATTCAATCCGGATTTGATACTGAAAACCGCACGCGATAAATTGTCGCACCTCGGCGTTTCAACCGACGAAGAACCGGAACGCAAATTTGATTTTCACGGAGGAATCAGACTTTGCAAAAAAGATGTGGAACAAACGCATATCTCTTACGCATTTAACGGATTGCCTTTAAACGATTCAAGACGCTACGCCGCTGCGATGTTTTCTTCAATATTGGGCGGTAACTCATCCTCACCGCTAAACCTCAGAATTCGCGAGGAAATGGGCATTGCATACTCCGTATATTCTTTTCATACGGCATATGTTTCCGCCGGCATATTCGGAATAGGGGGCGCTGTAAATTCCATAAATCAAAGATCATTTATTAAAGAAAGCCTTGAAATTTTAAACTCGAGTCGAAACAATATCGACAATGACGTTTTGCTGCGCTGCAAAGAACAGGCGAAAGCAGCGTTCGTTATGAGTTCTGACAGTATTGACGGATTGGCTGCTTCCGTAGGCCGCCAGTTGATTTTAACAGACGATTTCTTAACGGCAGATCGGATAGTTTCATTGATTGACAAGGTAACTTTAGAGGATGTTTATAATGCAGCCAAGATTATAACTGACCCCGATAATATCGCTGTGAGTGTAGTCGGCAATACCGAGAATCACGAATTCTACGGCGAACTGTTTGAAAACTTTAAAACATTGAAATGAATAGACAAAGCAATCGGGGTACAACGGTTCCTAAAACGGAGTATTTTCCCGTTTTGTTTGTCTCATCACTTGAAATACGGAAGTATTCCTGCGTTCTTCGGCTTCCAAACCGGAAAAATCTTCTCGTTTTAGGTCGAAGATTTTCGGCAAGCGGCGTGCTTTAGCGGCGCGGCGACCCGACCGAGGAATACTGTCGTATTGTGAGCGGAGGGCAACAAAGCCGCTTAGTATGCCGATTAGCCGAAAAAACCTTTGTACCCTGATTGTTTTGTCTAAGCATATAAAAATGCGTTGTACCTTAAATAGGTGCAGCGCATTTTCATGTAAAATATTAATTGTTTTCAAGTATGTTTTTTGCCAGAACGGCAAGGTACTCTTTTAATTCGGCGCCGACTTGCGGATGGGTAAGACCGACTTCGATATTTGCTTTTAAAATGCCTAATTTATTTCCGATATCATATCGTGTTCCCTCAAAATCCACGCCGATAAATCCATCTTTTCTTGCTATGGTTTTCATTGCGTCGGTTAATTGCAATTCCCCGCCATATCCATTTGGTGTGTTTTCAAGAACAGGGAAAATATCCGGCGTCAGCAGGCATCTGCCGAGAATTGAAAACAGCGAAAAAATCCGGCTTTCATCGGGCTTTTCCACCATATCGCTGATCTTGTGATAATTGCCGTTGCTTTCATCAATTTTCATTGAACAATATTTGGATATCCGGTCTTTCGGAACCGATTTTATACCGGCAACGCATTTTCCGAATTTTTCATATGCCGTTATCAGTTGCTTTGTTACCGGCGTTTCGGAAATTATTACATCGTCACCGTATAAAACAGCAAACGGTTCATTACCGATAAATTCTTTTGCACAGAGTACCGCATGACCTAAGCCGCCTGCATATTTCTGCCTTAAAAAATAAATATTGGCAAGTTTTGAAATTCTTTTTACTTCTTGCTCTAATTCGGGATTGTTTTTTTGTGCAAGTATTGTTTCAAGTTCAACCGAACGGTCAAAATAATCTTCAATTGCCGATTTTCCCCTGTTTGTAATTATCAGTATATCGGTTATTCCGGAAGCAACCGCTTCCTCAACAATATACTGAATTGCCGGTTTATCAACAATAGGCAGCATTTCTTTCGGTACGGATTTTGTAATCGGTAAAGTTCGCGTCCCGAAACCTGCCGCAGGTATAACCGCTTTTTTTATTTTCATACGCACACTCCTTATAAATCTATATTAACCCGTAAATTATGCCGGGGAGCCAATAGTTTAAAAGCAGAATGGAAAGCAGGGCAACAAACAAATTCGTTCCGCCTCTTTTTGTAATTTCGATTTCTTCATCTTCAATATCTTTATTGCCCTTTATTTCGCTTATTTTATCAATACAATGTCCTTTATAAATTCTGTCGCCGAACATTCCAACGATAATGCGTAGCGTAAAAGAAAGCACGGCAGCAGCAAGAAAAATGATTGTCGGCACAAGTAATTTACCCGATAAAAAGTTCAGCGACACAAGGTCGGCTTGCGTATAATTCGCGGGGAGAATTTCCGAAATTGCGTTTGATAACGGAAAGGAACATATTGAAGCGGCAAGTTGGATTATAAACACCGCCATGGCCTTGAAGTACATTTTTCTGTAAAACATCCAGGCGGCAGGGAAAATAAACGCTGCCCAGTTCCATGAACTTTTGGAAAAACCCGAAGAAAAGGCTGCAAAACGCGGAATGTATCTTTGAGATCCAATACCCACAAATGCGGCAGCATCGCTTGCTTTAACGCCGTTGCCCAACTCGGTTTTCGGGTTAATACCGCCGCACGGATCTTGCTTGCCTATAACAAACGCACGTCCGAATGGTGCACCAAACGGGCTGTTGTTTGTGCTTTCCGCATATCTTGCGGTCAGCGGTGCGGAACATTTCGGACAAAACTTGTCGTTTTGATTGCAGAGATTTCCGCAATTAGGGCATATAATTTTGTCTGCCGTTGCTTTTTTTCCATTCGCCGCGTTCTCTTTTTTTAACTGCTTGTCATACTGAAGGGGAGTACCGTGATTATCCTCGTCGCCGCAGTGACCTACACTGTTGTAACAGTCTCTGTGATGCGGTGCTCCGCATATGGGGCAGACAACAACATCATCGTCATCAAATAAATATCCGCCGCATATCCGGCATTTCTTTTGGTTTGTTTCATTCATACTCTTTCCTGCATCCTTCCGAAATGGCGCTTCCCTCTGTTTGGCAACGCCATTAAAAGAGTGTCGAAGTATTCCTTGCCATAGTTATGGAATTTTCCTTGCCTTACCATCTGAATTAACTGTTTTTTGTAAACTTTCCGCACGTCGCTTACTTCTTCCTTTTGAAGCACAATTTTGCTTATCGGAATCGTTCTTCTCAGAAGATACATATCAACAAACGAGTTTTTGCGATAAATCCGTTTGATCATGGTGAGTTCGCACGGCTTTGCGATAATACCCAGTTCCTCGCTCAATTCGCGTGTCGCAGCGGTTTTTGAATCTTCACCTGCCACGGCGGCACCGCCTGTAGCAGCCCATTCGCCGGGCATAAGAGGGCGTTCGTCGCTGCGGCGCTGGATTATCAGGCGACCGTCCGCACCGACTATCCAGATATGAACCACTAAATGATATTCGCCGTGTTTTAAACAAAAGTTGCCTCGCTGCACGGTTTTACCCGTGGTATTACCGTCCCTGTCATATACATCCCAAATTTCCATACTCAGCCCTTTATTAATCCTTCTTTTTCACAATTTCATTTTTATTCTTGTAAATCGATTTTTCGGCAATGTATCCGCGTACACTTGAAAGAGGATACACATTGCTGTGTTTGCCGACAACGGTTCCGGGATTAAGCACAGAGCCGCAGCCTACTTCAACATAATCACCGACCATAGCACCAATTTTTCTAAGTCCGGTCGGTATTTTTAAATCGCCAAAGCGTATAATAACGTCCGTATGGTCTGATTTTACGTTTGAGGTTATTGAGCCTGCACCCAAATGAGAATGATAACCCAAAACCGAATCTCCGACATAGTTGTAATGCGGTATCTGGGTGTTATCGAAGATGACTGAGTTTTTAACCTCGGTAGAATTACCAACAACGCAGTTTTTGCCGACTATTACATTGCCTCTTATAAATGCGCAGTGGCGCACTTCCGTACCGCTGTCGACAATGCAAGGCCCTTTGATATAGGCGCTCTCATAAACATTTGCATCATTTGCTACCCAAACATTTTCACTGATTTCGGTATATATCGACGGGTCAAGGCTCCTGCCGAGTTCAATTATAAAGTTACCTATGTGAGGCAAAACTTCCCACGGGAACTCTATGCCTTCAAAAAGTTTGTGTGCAATTGTTTTTTCGGTATCAAACAGGGCACTGATTTTAAGCATTTCGGTATTCATAATCTTCACACTTTCATAGATTGTTTTTTTAGCCTTCTTGCATCTTTCATATCAATAATATCATTTAATATCATTTTCAGGGTTGCAATTGCGGGCACGCATACGAGTATGCCGATAAATCCGAACAGACCGCCGCCGACCGTTATGGCAAGCAGGACATATATGGGCTTAATGCCGACGCTTCCGCCGACTATTCGCGGCTGAACGATATTCGCGTCGATCTGTTGAATAACAATTATTAGTACCAGCGCCAATACAGCACTGCCGAAACCGTTTGCAATCAAGGTGAATATCGCAACAACGGCGCCGCTGATGGTTGCTCCGAAATACGGTATAAGATTGCATATTCCTATCAATATTCCCGAAAGCAGGGGATAGGGAACGCCGATTATTACAAATGTTATCGTCATCAGGGTTGCAACAATAAATGCGTCCAGCAATTGACTGTAAATATATTTATAGAATATATCCGCTATTTTGCTTAAATAGCATTTCGCAGAATGTATGGTCTTGCGCGACATAAACAATGTTAAAAATCTGCCCATAACGTGGATAAGTGTTTCGCGCGAGGCAAGCATATAAACGGAAATTATAAGCGATATTACTATTTCCAAAACCGCAGATCCCAATTTAATAACACCCTGAGCATATTTATCAATTGAGGAAAGGTCGAAGAATTTAAGAACCTGTTTGAGTGAAATATTTTCTTTTACGGTGTCCGCCGATATGCCGAGGGAGTTCCCGTAATGTTTGGTGAATTTTTCGAGTATTTCGATTGATTCGTTATAATAACCTGGCATTTTATCAATTAAGTCTATAATGCTCTGCACAAGGGTAGGAATGATAAAATATATCAACATTGTGACGATAAACAGGAAGAAAATATAGGTTATTAGTATTGAAAAAGGTCTTGCGGTCTTTACAATGAATTTGTTTTTTCTTGATTGAAAAAAATTTTCAATTCGCGCCGCACACGGCGTAAGAACAAATGCGATAACAAAGCCGATTATAAAAGGGGTAAGAACCGAGATGAATTTTCCGCAGTAGGCTAAAAGTGCGGGAAACCAATCTATAACTTTATAAAAAACAATCACGGCAGCCGCGAAAACGAACGGCGGAAGCCAAGATTTAAAATTGAATTTTTTGTTGTTAAAAAGGCGCATTATCATCATCCTATGCCGTTATTTTATTTATTCATATATTAAGTATAGCAAATTTTTAAATTTTTTCAATAAAAGTTTTGTAAATTTATAAATATTGTGATATTATTGATAAGGAAATTCGGTTTATGCCGAATGCACAGGGGGGATTGAATGCAATTAACCGAACATAATAATATAAGGAATATTCTGGGGAAGTATAATTTTAATTTCAAGAAATCGCTGGGGCAGAACTTCCTTGTTAATCCGACTGTTTGTCCGAAAATGGCACGACTTGCCGCAGCAGATGACAGTTACGGCGTTATTGAAATCGGTCCCGGAATAGGTGTTTTAACAAAAGAACTTTCCGCTGTTTCAAAAAAAACGGTTGCCATAGAAATAGACGAGCGCCTGAAACCTGTGCTTGCGGACACTTTAAGCGAATGTGATAACGTAAAAATTATATTCGGCGACGTATGTAAAATCGACCTTTTGAAACTCATAAAAGACGAGTTTCCCGATATGAAAGTTTCGGTTTGCGCCAATCTGCCGTATTATATTACTTCAAATATAATAATGACCTTGCTTGAAAGCAGGCTTCCTATAGAATCGGTTACCGTAATGGTTCAGAAGGAGGCTGCCGACAGACTTTGCGCCTCCCCCGGAAGTCGAGAGTGCGGTGCGGTTTCGGCTGCGGTTAATTATTACAGCGTGCCCGAAAAAATTTTCAGGGTGTCGCCGGGGTCATTTGTTCCTCAACCTAAAGTTGAAAGCGAAGTTATACGTCTTAATATCAGGAAAACACCCGCAGTGGATGTTGCAGAGCCCGATAAAATGTTTGCGCTGATCAGGGCGGCGTTTGCACAGCGGCGCAAAACGTTTGCGAATTCTGTTTCATCGGTTATGGGCATCAGCAAAGATTCAATTAATGCGGCTCTAACAAACTTAGATATTCCCGTAACTGTAAGAGCGGAGAAACTAACGCTTGAGGATTTTGCACATATATCCGAAAGTTTGGCAAAAACCGCCGCTTTTTAGGCATACGGGTGTCAAATCAGTCACGGCTGCAAATAATAATTTTTTGTATTTTCTTGTTTTATCACTTAATATACAGTTGGTGAAAAGGAGTAATTTTATGAAAGATACAGAACGCCGCACCGCAGCAAAAAGTTTTTCTGAGTATTGGAAAGAAAGAGGATATGAAAAGGGCGAAAGCCAACCGTTTTGGCTTTCCCTTCTTCGTGATGTGCTGGGAGTGGAATCACCGGAACAATTCATAACATTTGAGGAACAGGTGCGTCTTGATCATACAAGCTTTATTGATGGAATAATACCGTCCACTCACGTTTTGATTGAGCAAAAAGGCAAAGGAAAAGACCTGAAAAAGCCAATCAAACAGTCAGACGGGACATTGCTTACACCGTTTCAGCAAGCCCAGCGCTATTCTGCCGTTTTACCGTATTCACAGCGACCTCGTTGGATTATCACTTGTAATTTTGAGGAATTCTTGGTTTATGATATGGAAAAGCCAAATGGGGAACCGGAACAAATTTTTCTGAAGGATCTTGCAAAGGAATATTATCGGCTGATGTTCCTTGTTGATGCAGACGATGAAAATATCCGACGTGAAATGGAAGTATCTATTCAAGCAGGTAATTTGGTAGGAATCCTATATGATGAAATTCTGAAACAGTATCACGACCCGGAAAATGAAAATTCGCTGAAAAGCCTTAATAAATTAATTGTCCGTATCGTATTTTGCCTTTACGCTGAAGATGCCGGCATATTCGGTGGTCACTCTAAGTTTCATAATTACATTAATTCTTTTTCCGCCCGTGATATGCGTAAGGCACTTATTGAATTGTTCAAAATTCTTGATACAAAACCGGAGGATAGGGACCCGTATGAGGATGAACAACTCAGCAGTTTCCCTTATGTGAACGGTGGATTGTTTGCGGATGAAAACATTGAAATTCCGCAAATGAATGATAAAATTCGAAATCTGCTTCTTCATAATGCCAGCGAGGATTTCGATTGGAGCGATATCAGCCCAACTATATTCGGAGCTGTGTTTGAAAGCACATTAAATCCGGAAACGCGTCGCAGCGGTGGAATGCACTATACCTCTATTGAGAATATTCACAAAGTGATAGATCCGTTATTCCTGGATGAACTTCGTGCAGAATTAGAGGAAATTAGAGCTATCAAGGTGACAAAACTGAGGGAAATAAAGATAAATGCTTTTCGTGAAAAACTTGGCAGTCTAACTTTTTTTGATCCTGCCTGCGGTTCCGGAAATTTTTTAACCGAAACCTATATTTCTTTGCGTCGTTTGGAAAACGAAGCAATTGATATTGTGAATCATGGTCAAATATTGATGGATTTTACTGAAATCATTAAGGTTTCCATTGGACAGTTTTATGGAATAGAAATAAATGATTTTGCTGTAACGGTTGCAAAAACCGCCCTTTGGATTGCTGAAAGTCAAATGATGAAAGAAACAGAGGTAATAGCCCACACGAATCTTGATTTTTTACCGCTTAAGTCATACGCAAACATTGTTGAAGGCAATGCCCTCCGCATAGATTGGGGAAGTGTTGTTCCAAAGGACAAACTCAATTATATTATGGGGAATCCCCCTTTTGTGGGAGCCCGCTTAATGTGCAAGGATCAAAAAAATGACCTGTTGTCGGTCTTTGGACCAAAGTGGAAAAGCTCAGGAAATTTGGATTATGTTTGTTGTTGGTATAAAAAAGCAACCGATTTAATGAAAGACACTAAAATTCGAACGGCGCTCGTGTCGACAAATTCGGTTTCGCAGGGGGAAAGTGTGTCGGTTTTATGGAAACCACTGTTTGAAATGGGAGTGCATATTGATTTTGCTCATAGAACATTTCGCTGGGATAGTGAAGCGAGCATCAAGGCACATGTACATTGTGTTATCATCGGCTTTAGTTTCGCACCATTTGATAAACCGAAAATAATATATTCATCCGAAAGGCTGACACCTTCTAAGAACATTAATGCGTATTTATTAAATGCTCCCTCTGTTTTTATTGAAGGCAGGTCAAAACCGATTTGTAATATTCCGAAAATGGATTTTGGCAGTATGCCAAATGACGGAGGTTTCTTAAGTAATTACACAACAGAAGATAAGGATGCCATTATTAAACAATATCCGCAAGCAAACGGATTGTTTCGAAAAATATTAGGAGCAACTGAATTTATCAATAATCGAGAGCGTTGGTGCTTGTGGCTGAAAGGCATTTCTCCGGCAGTTGTTAAAAATATACCTCCTGTTTATGAAGCTGTTAATAAAGTGCATAAAATGCGTGAAGAAAGCAGTAGGGATGCCACGAAAAAATTGGCGGAGACTCCAATGTTGTTCGGTGAAATTCGTCAACCACTGGGTGTAGACTACATAATTATTCCGCGTGTTTCTTCGGAAAAAAGAAGGTATGTGCCGATTGGTTTCATGACGTCGGAAATAATAGCATCAGATGCTGTACAAATTGTTCCTAATGCCACTTTGTACGAATTTGGTGTTTTAACATCGAATGTACATATGGCTTGGATGCGTGCAGTTTGTGGGCGATTGAAGAGTGATTACAGGTATTCGGCGAAAATTGTTTACAATAACTTTCCATGGCCCACACCCACAGAAGAGCAAAAGGCAGCAATTAAAAAAACAGCACAAGCCATTCTTGATGCCCGTGCAATTTATCCTGATTGTTCTCTGGCAGATTTGTATGACGAGATTGCTATGCCGTCTGAACTTCGTAAGGCGCACCAAGCGAATGACCGTGCTGTAATGCAGGCATATGGGTTTAATGTGAAAACCATGACAGAAAGCACCTGTGTTGCAGAACTTATGAGGATGTATCAAACCATAACAAAAAACAAATAAACATGATCTCAATAGTTATTTTTCAATGATCAAGGAGTTAAAATGAATCTGTTACACATAAAATACGCAGTAGAAGTTGCCGATTGCGGCTCAATCAACAGGGCAGCCGAAAAACTTTTCGTAAGCCAGCCTAATCTAAGCCGGGCAATAAAGGAACTTGAGACGACCGTTGGAATAACTATTTTTGACCGAAGCACAAAGGGAATGTTTTTGACACCCGACGGGGATATTTTTATAAGATATGCAAAAAACATACTCGGACAGCTTGAAACCATGGAGGCATTGTTTAAAAAAGGGCAGGAGGGGCGGATGAGTTTTTCGGTCTCCGTTCCGCGTGCAAGTTATATCTCTGCCGCTTTTGCATGCTTTTCGGAAAAAATTGATTCAAAAAAAGAAGCCGAACTCTATTATAAAGAAACCAATTCAATGCGTACGCTTAAAAATATTATGCAGGAAGATTATAAATTGGGGATTGTCCGTTATGCGGTTAATTATGAGAGATATTATAATACAATGATGGAAGAAAAGGGACTGACCGCCGAAACAATAACAGAGTTTAACTACGTACTTATTGCAAATAAGGACAGCAAACTTGCAAATTCGGACAGAATAACATTTGCCGATCTTGCGGACTGTACGGAAATTGCCCATGCAGACCCATATGTGCCTTCGCAATCATTTGCCGAGGTTCGCAAAGAAGAACTGCCGGACAACTCAAAACGCCGAATATTTGTTTTTGAAAGGGCAAGTCAATTTGAATTGCTTTCACGGAATAACGACTGCTTTATGTGGGTTTCCCCTGTGCCGAAAGAGATGCTTGACAGATACGGCCTCGTACAGAGAATCTGTCCGGAAAATAAAAGGGTGTATCGGGACGTGCTGATATATAAAAACGGCTATACACTCTCAAAATTCGATAAAATGTTTATTAAAGAACTTAATATCTCAAAATGTCGCGTAATGGCAAACGCTGAGTTTAAATAAATAGCGCTTCCGCAATTTCGGGTATATCATTTTTTATATGGGTGATATTAAAAAATAGTAATACTAATTTTTTAAAAAGTTTGTTAAAATATTAACAAGTAGAAATGAAGGAGTGCATAAACTATGAGCAATAACAGAATACCCATAGAAAATGTGGAAGCGCTCGAAGCGGCGTTAGCGCGAATTAAAGCCGCGCAAAAGGAATTTTCGACATATACGCAAGAGCAGGTGGATAAAATCTTTTTCGCGGCTGCCGTGGCTGCGGATAAGGCAAGGATACCGCTTGCAAAACTGGCTGTTGATGAAACCGGTATGGGTATAGTAGAGGATAAAGTTATAAAAAACAACTACGCATCCGAATACATTTATAACGCTTACAAAGATACAAAGACCTGCGGTGTGATTGAGTCCGATACGGCTTACGGCATTAAAAAAATTGCCGAACCGCTTGGCGTCATTGCTGCGGTCATACCGACCACAAACCCGACTTCAACCGCAATTTTTAAATGCCTTTTGGCGCTTAAAACGAGGAATGCCATTATAATAAGCCCGCATCCGAGGGCTAAAAAATCCACAATAGAAGCCGCAAGAATTGTATTGGAAGCGGCTGTTGGCGCCGGTGCGCCCGACGGTATAATAGAATGGATAGATGCGCCGAGCCTTGAACTTACCTCCTGCGTTATGAAAGAGGCAGACGTCATACTTGCAACCGGAGGACCGGGTATGGTTAAAGCCGCTTATTCCTCAGGTAAACCGGCGCTCGGCGTCGGAGCCGGAAACACTCCGGCGATAATTGACGAAACCGCAGACATTATTTTGGCTGTCAATTCAATTATTCATTCTAAAACCTTTGATAACGGTATGATATGCGCGTCCGAGCAATCGGTCATCGTCCTTTCACCGGTATATGACGTAGTAAAGGAAGAGTTTGCGGCACGCGGTTGCTACTTCCTCAAAGACGATGAAATTAACAAGGTCAGAAAAACAATTATAATAAATGGTGCACTGAATGCCAAAATCGTAGGTCAGCCGGCTGCAAAAATTGCCGCACTTTCAGGTGTAAATGTACCGGAAGGCACTAAAATATTAATAGGTGAAGTGCAAAGTGTGGATATATCCGAGGAGTTTGCACACGAAAAACTTTCTCCGGTTTTGGCTATGTACAAAGCCGAAAACATAGAAGACGCATTTTCAAAGGCTGAACAACTAATTGCCGACGGAGGTTACGGTCACACTTCGTCCATATATCTTAACGAAATGACCGAGAGCGAAAAATTAAAGCGCTTTACCGAAAGGATGAAAACCTGCCGCATATTGGTCAATACTCCTTCTTCGCACGGCGGCATAGGCGACCTTTACAACTTTAAACTTGCCCCTTCGCTTACCTTAGGCTGCGGTTCATGGGGCGGAAACAGTATAAGCGAAAACGTCGGTGTGCGCCACCTTTTAAATATCAAGACCGTTGCCGAGAGGAGAGAGAATATGCTGTGGTTCAGATCGCCCGATAAAGTTTATATCAAAAAAGGTTGCCTGCCCGTAGCACTTGATGAACTTAAAACGGTTCTTAATAAGAAAAAAGCGTTTATCGTTACCGATTCGTTTATGTATCACAACGGATACACTAAGCCGATAACCGATAAACTTGATGAAATAGGAATACAGCATACCTGTTTCTTTGATGTTGCGCCTGACCCGACACTTGGCTGTGCAAAAGAGGGCGCAAAGCAGATGTCTGCCTTTGAACCCGACTGTATAATCGCACTCGGCGGCGGCTCTGCAATGGATGCTGCGAAAATAATGTGGGTACTTTATGAACATCCGGAAGCCGATTTTATGGATATGGCAATGCGCTTTATTGACATTCGTAAACGTATTTACACCTTCCCGAAAATGGGTGAAAAAGCATACTTCATTGCCGTCCCCACTTCGGCAGGTACGGGCTCCGAGGTTACGCCGTTCGCGGTAATAACCGATGAAAATTCAGGCGTAAAATATCCCTTGGCAGATTATCAATTAATGCCTGATATGGCTGTTGTTGATACCGATTTCCATATGACTGCGCCGAAGGGGTTAACGGCAGCGTCCGGTATTGATGCTGTTACGCATGCACTGGAGGCGTATGCCTCGGTTATGGCGACTGATTATACCGATGGGCTTGCATTACAGGCACTTAGAGTGATATTTGAGTATTTGCCGCGCGCATACGATAACGGCACAACCGATATTAAAGCCCGCGAAAAAATGGCTAACGCCGCAACTATGGCTGGTATGGCATTCGCCAACGCATTTTTGGGAGTATGCCATTCCATGGCACACAAATTGGGCGCATTTTATCATATACCGCACGGTGTTGCCAATGCGCTTATGATTGAACAGGTTTTAAGATTTAACGCCTGTGAAGCGCCGATAAAGATGGGAACATTTTCTCAGTATGACCATCCGCACACGCTTGAGCGATACGCAGAGGTTGCGGACGCTTTGGGTCTTGGCGGCAATACCGATAAAGAAAAACTTGAAAATCTTATAAATGCAGTAAATTCACTTAAAAGACGTGTGGGTATTAAAGATTCTATCAAAGATTACGGTATTGATGAAAATGAATTTCTCGCAAAACTTGACAAAATGACAGAGCAGGCATTTGACGACCAATGCACCGGCGCAAATCCGAGATATCCGCTTATGAGTGAAATTAAACAAATGTACCTTAACGCATATTACGGAACTCATTATTTTGAAGAAAAGCGCATGCCCGCTGCGGCTGATGCCGAAACCGATAATGAAGCCGATAATTATAAAAATCCATACCGCAGGGTAAAGAGCGGAATGAAAAAGGCTTGACGGAGGTGTTACAATGAAATTAGACAAAATAATTGCTGTAAGGAACAACAAAACAGTTTATCGTGACGGTGATAACTGCCTTAAAGTATTCGGCTGCGATTTTTCGAAATCAGATGTCCTTAATGAGGCGCTTAATCAGGCGCGTGTTGAGGAAACTGAATTGAAAATCCCGAGAATTTCCGCTGTGACGGTGATTGACGGTAAATGGACTATTGTTTCGGAATATATTGAAGGTAAAACTATGGCGCAGGTAATGGAGGAAAATCCCGATAATTACGACAAGTATTTAAGCGACTTTGTCGACCTGCAACTTAAAATGCACAGTCAGACCTGCCCGCTTCTTAACAAGTTAAAGGATAAAATGAACCGCAAGATATGTATGACCGATCTCTCCGCAACGGTCAGGTATGATTTGCATACAAGACTTGAGGGTATGCCGAAGCACAACAAACTTTGTCACGGCGATTTTAATCCGTCAAATATTATTATAAAATCTGACGGTACAATGTATATTATAGACTGGTCACACGCTACACAGGGTAACGCCTCTGCCGACGCTGCACGAACATATCTTTCGTTTTGGTTGAACGGCGATATAACCGGAGCAAAGAAATACCTTAAATTATTTTGCGATAAAAGCAATACCGCTATCCGGTATGTGCAAAAATGGATGCCCATTGTAGCGGCATCACAAACCGTTAAAGGGAATGAAAAAGAACGCGAATTTTTAAATTCTTGGATAAATGTAGTAGAGTACGAATAACCAATCACTAAGCCTGAGTGACGGGCATTTAAAACATCGAATATGCGAGGATCTCCGGCTGCCGCCGTTTACCGGAGGTCTTTGCACGCTAAATCTATAAAAGGGTGGCAGAAGGGAAAATAAAATGAAAATCACAGTATGTATCGGTTCGTCTTGCCATGTACGTGGTTCAAGACAGGTTGTTGAACAATTGCAGCAATTGATTAAAGATAATAATCTTGGCGAAAAGGTGGAACTTGCGGGCACATTTTGTATGGGTAAATGTCAGGATGGCGTGTGTGTCACTGTTGACGATAAATTTTACTCATTATCGCCTGACGACGTTACTGAATTTTTTAACAATGATGTTTTATCCAAGTTTTGATTATCCGCATACGTTATGGGAGATAAGATGATATATGGAATGCTTAACTTTAAAAAAGTCCAATTGTAAAAATTGTTACAAGTGCATACGCAACTGTCCGGTGAAATCAATACGCTTTTCCGGTAATCAGGCTTACATAATCGGGAATGAGTGCATTATGTGCGGTCACTGCTTTGTTGTATGTCCGCAGAATGCAAAGCAAATTGTTGACGAAACCGAAAAGGTAAAGGTGCTTTTACAGGGAAGTGATCCCGTTATCATTAGTTTAGCACCGTCATTTATTGCAAATTATGACGGGATTGGCATAGAGTCAATGCGCGCGGCGGTTAAGAAACTCGGATTTTATGATGCAGAGGAAACCGCCGTTGGTGCAACTATTGTTAAAAACGAATACGAGCGGATGATAAAAGAAGGCGACAGGGATATTATAATAAGTTCCTGCTGCCACTCCGTTAATTTACTTATACAAAAGTATTTTCCGTCTGAATTACAATATCTTGCCGATGTATTATCACCGATGCAGGCGCATTGCAAAGATATTAAAAAGCGGTATCCGAATGCGAAAACGGTATTTGTGGGTCCTTGTGTTGCAAAAAAAGATGAGGCACAATATTATGAAGGAATCGTGGATGCCGTGTTGACATTTGATGAACTCACGGATTGGTTTAAAGCCGAGGGCGTTGAACCGGAAAAGGGCATTGCGCGTGACGAAAATACAAGGGCAAGATTTTTCCCGACGACCGGAGGAGTTTTGAAAACGATGGATCTCAGTTCATCGGATTATACCTATTATGCAATTGACGGAGCCGAAAATTGCATTGCTGCTCTTAAAGATATTGAAAACGGTAATGTACATAAATGTTTCATTGAGATGTCGGCTTGTGTAGGCAGTTGCGTCGGTGGTCCCGTAATGGAAAAATTTCACCGCTCACCTGTTAAAGATTATATAGCGGTTAACGAATTTGCGGGCAAAAAGGATTTTGTTGTCGATCAGCCCGATGAAGAGAGTCTGCGTAAAGAATTCACGGTAATTCCGCGCAAATCGGCAATGCCTTCCGAAACCGAAATCAATGATATATTACGCCAAATGGGCAAAGTTAAGCCTTCTGATGAACTTAACTGCGGTTCTTGCGGATATAACACCTGCCGCGAAAAGGCTGTTGCTATTTATCAGGGAAAGGCCGAAATTTCAATGTGTCTGCCGTATTTAAAAGACAAGGCCGAAAGTTTTTCGGATAATATTGTAAGAAATACCCCGAACGGACTTATCCTGCTTAACGAAAAACTTGAAATTCAACAGGTGAACAAAGCAGCGCTTAAAATATTTAATTTGCGCTTTTCCACCGATGTGCTGGGTGACGGGGTTGTAAGAGTACTTGACCCGCAGGACTTCTTGAATGTTTTAAAAACAGGAAGAAACATTCATGATAAACGCGTTTTCCTTGCCGAGTATGAAAAATTTGTTGATGAAACAATTATATATGATAAAGAATATCGGCTTTTAATATGCATATTGCGCGATGTTACAAATGAAGAAACAGTACGCGAACAAAAAGAAAACATCAGCAAACAAACGGTTGAAATCGCCGACAAAGTTGTTGATAAACAGATGCGTATTGTTCAGGAAATAGCTTCATTATTGGGTGAAACCGCTGCCGAAACAAAGATTGCTCTTTCAAAATTAAAGGAGTCAATAAGCAATGAATAGACTGTGTGCCGATATCGGCTGGAAAAGCATTAATCATGACGGTGAGCAACTTTGCGGCGACCATATTGACATTATTGAACAAAGCGATTCTTCTACAATTATCGTTTTGGCAGATGGGTTGGGCAGCGGCGTAAAAGCAAGCATCCTTTCAACCCTTACAAGTAAAATAATTTCCACTATGATGGCAGAGGGGCTATCGGTTGAAGAATGCGTTTCAACAATTGCCGCAACGCTTCCTATTTGTTCTGTCAGGGGCGTTGCATATTCAACCTTTACCATTATTCATATTATAAATAATGATACTGTGGAAGTAATACAATAC
Source organism: Roseburia intestinalis (assembly GCA_963630555.1). Taxonomy (GTDB): domain Bacteria; phylum Bacillota; class Clostridia; order Oscillospirales; family Acutalibacteraceae; genus CAVALG01. The sequence continues at coordinate 45,577 of CAVGND010000001.1, forward strand.
GATAATCCAAAGGTTATTATGATAAGGGACTTTGAAGTTGTTGATTACCCTACAGAGGAACTCAATGTCGGCGGAAAAACAATACTTAAGTCGCAAATCAGCCTTAACGAGGGGGATATCTTTGTTGCGATGAGTGACGGATGCCCGCATGCCGGAATAGGTACCGCCTATAATTTCGGTTGGAAAAGGGAGGATATAGCCGAATTTATGGCAGGTATTGCAACAGCAGGGTATACGGCCAAAACGCTTGCAACAATGCTTGTTGACGAATGTGATAAATTATACGGTTCTCATCCGGGTGACGATGCCACAGCCTGCGTTGTTAAAATTCGTAAGCGTGAATCGATGAATATTCTTTTCGGCCCGCCGCGGAACCGTGACGACTGCAACCGTATGATGTCACTTTTTTTCTCAAAAGAAGGGAAGCATATCGTTTGCGGCGGTACTACATCATCAATTGCTGCCAAGTATTTGCATAAGCAGGTAAAAGCAACGCTTAATTTTGAACAAAGTGATGTCCCGCCTATTGCTGAAATCGAGGGCGTTGACCTTGTTACTGAGGGTGTTATTACAATAAACAAAGTAATAGAGTACGCCAAAGATGCTTTAGCCGAAAACAAACTGTATGAAAAATGGGGGTTTGGTCGCGACGGTGCCTCCCTTATTTGCCGCATGTTGTTTGAAGAGGCTACGGATATAAACTTCTTTGTAGGCAGGGCGGTAAATCCCGCACACCAGAACCCCGATCTGCCGATAAATTTTAATATAAAAATGAATCTGGTTAAAGAACTTTCGGACTGCCTTAAAAAAATGGGCAAACGAATTAAGGTAAGTTATTTTTAAAAGGTGGATATTATGCGAAAATTTGACACAAAAGTTCAACACTTAAAATACAAAGTTATACGCGAGGTTGCAAGGCTTGCGTGGAATGACCAACTTCTGGATAATATCCTGAATATTCCCAAAACCATAGTTCCGGGAAACACCCCGACAATGCGCTGCTGCGTTTATAAAGAAAGGGCTATTTTGGAGGAACGGGTTAAACTTGCAATGGGCGGAGACTCTGATAACCCGAATGTCATAGAGGTAATTGAAATCGCCTGTGACGAATGTCCGATGGGCGGTTATGATGTTACCAATTCGTGCCGCGGATGTCTGGCACATCGCTGTGAAGATGTGTGCAGGCGCGGTGCTATCTCTTTTGATCACAATCATGTTGCTCACATTGATAAATCAAAATGTGTGGATTGCGGGATGTGCGCAAAGGTTTGCCCGTATTCTGCTATTGTCAACAGGAAAAGGCCTTGCGAGAATGCCTGCAAAATTAAAGCTATTTCTATGAATGAGAACAAGGCAGCGCTTATTAATAATGACAAGTGTATTTCCTGCGGTGCCTGCGTTTATCAGTGCCCATTCGGCGCTATAATGGATAAATCGTTCATTCTTAACGCTATTGATATTATCAAAAAGAGCGATGGCGGCAAGAATTATAAAACATATGCACTTGTTGCACCGTCAATTTCAAGCCAATTTACATACGCTAAATTAGGACAAATCATCAGCGGATTAAAAAAACTTGGCTTTAACAGTGTTGTTGAGGCGGCTTTGGGTGCGGATATGGTTGCATTTGCAGAATCAAAAGAACTTGCCGAAAAGGGATTCCTCACAAGTTCCTGTTGTCCGGCATTTGTAAGTTACATTGAAAAGTCTTTTCCGAGTATTATGCCGTTTGTTTCTCATAATTTATCACCCATGGCTACAATTGCAAAATACATTAAAGAGCGTGAAAAGGATTGTAAAATTATATTTGTCGGGCCCTGTACCGCAAAAAAATCCGAAGTCCAAAAACCGTCGGTTCAACCCTATGTTGACACGGCAATCACCTTTGAAGAATTGCAGGCATTGTTTGACAGCCGTGATATTGATGTAACGCAATTGGATGAGGATATTTTGGATAACGCATCGTACTACGGCCGTATATTTGCGCGCTGCGGCGGATTGTCTGATGCGGTTGCCGAAGGTCTTAAAGAACAGGGAATAACCGATTTTGATTTAAAGCCCTGTTCCTGTGACGGTATTGAGGCGTGCCGCATTGCCTTAATTAAAAAGGACAAAAATATGCTCGACGCTAATTTTATTGAAGGTATGGCGTGTGTCGGCGGTTGTATCGGCGGAGCGGGGTGCCTGACGCACGGAGAAAAGAACAAAGCAGAGGTTGATAAGTACGGAAGGGAAGCACTTGAAAAAACCATAAGCGACGCAATTTCCGTACTGAAATAAGTTATTTTAATTTGTTATAAAATCAAAGCCACCCGTCAAACGGGTGGCTTTGATTTCACTACTATTCGGAAATCTGCATATATATGATATTGAGATTCATCTCAAATAATAAATCAAGGGGAATTGTAATGTTAGATCTGCTCGAAAAAGACAGCCCGGATATTCAGGATAACAATCACTTCTGTGACACTGAACTGAAAAATCTGCCTTTGACAATGGCATATGTGCCTATGCAGCGCTTTAACGATTTTTATGAAAATAAATATGACGCACTGAAAAACGGTACATTATTTAAAGAATTGGATAAACCGTTTAAGGGCAAATTCGTGGGTTAAAACACCCGACTGTCGCACCGAATGCCGTTACGCTGCGGCTTTATAATCATTAATCTTCAAACGGCAGAAGGGACATTGTTAATGGCAAAATCCGAAAGTTTGTTAAACGAATTGTCAGCTGCTGAATTTGCGGCTTGGGAAACACATTTGTTTCTTGATACACATTCTACAAATGCCAAGGCGTTTGAAACACTGAAAAAATTCGGCGGCGAAGCAACTCGACTTAAAAACGAATTTATTAAAGCAAACGGACCGCTTACGCCGTCTGATTTATACGGCGAAAATGACTATAATTGGCTTAATAATCCGTGGCCGTGGGAGAAGGGGGCAAAAGCGTAATGTGGCAATATCAGAAAAAATTGCAATATCCTATAAATATAAAACAAACCAACCCGAAACTCGCGCAACTTATTATTGAACAGTACGGCGGGCCGGACGGTGAACTCGGTGCCAGTTTAAGATATTTGAGTCAGCGCTTTTCAATGCCGTACCCGGAATTAAAGGGTTTGCTGACCGATGTCGGCACCGAAGAACTTGCTCATCTGGAGATGATTGGAAGCATAGTTTATCAACTCACGCGGAACTTAAGTGAAAAAGATATTGAAACCGCAGGTTTTGACGCATATTTTGTTAATCATACCGCCGGAGTTTATCCGTCGGGAGCTTCGGGTGTGCCGTTTAATGCAAATGCACTTGCCGTAAAAGGCGACCCGATAACCGATCTTCACGAAGATTTGGCGGCAGAACAAAAGGCAAGAACAACATATGATAATATTTTGCGTTTTTGTTCAGATGACCCCGACGTCAGTGATGTCATAAAGTTTTTGCGTCAAAGAGAAATAGTTCACTACCAACGATTTGGTGAAGGTTTGCGTATAGTTCAGGATAACCTTAACTCTAAAAACTTCTATCAGATTAATCCGGCGTTTGATTGATGCGCTTTTACACTTTTACAGCGAGCGGCATTTTGTGCTGCCGCCCGCTGTTTTTTACAAATTTTCGACTTGACAAAACCGTTTTATATGTTAAGATGTAAGTATTAAACATTATTATCGTAATCGGGGACGAAAATTTGAAAAACACTCAGCTTAAAAAAGTTTTAACGGTGAACGACCTTTCCTGTTACGGAAAATGTTCTTTAAGCGTATCGCTGCCGATTATGTCTTATTTCGGTGTTGAGTCTGTGCCGCTTCCTACATCCGTATTATCGTCGCACACGGCGGTGTTTGAAGATTACACCATACTTGATATGACGGATGAAATGCATCGGATATTGAACTTGTGGGAGTCGCACAACTTAAGTTTTGATGCGATGATGACGGGGTATTTCAGCAATAATGAGCAGATAGATATTTGCTGTGACTATATTGCCCGTCATAAAAACCAACTTGATTTTATACTTGTTGATCCGGTTATGGCTGATAACGGAAAATTGTATTCCGGGTTTGAATCGGATATACCGCAAAAAATGTTGGATTTGTGTGCTGTCGCCGATATTATCACACCGAATTTAACCGAAGCTGCGCTTTTAACGGGAATGGAATACAAGCAGTTTTATACCGATAAAGAACTGCTTGAAATGTTAAAAGAACTTTTGAATACGGGCTGCGGTGCGGCGGTTATAACAGGTGTCAGACAGTCTGACGGCATAATGAACGATGTGTATTTTGACGGCGCCGAAGTTGTAAAATTCAGCCACGAATTTTCAAATAAACGCCTCCACGGAAGCGGCGATGTGTTTGCCTCCGTGCTTTGTGCAAAAGCGACAGGCGGTGCCAAACTTAAATCGGCAACAGCGGCTGCAAGTGAATTTACTGCCGAGTGTATAAAAGAAACTTTGCAAAATTCCGCCCGAAATCCGTACGGACTTGATTTTGAACGGGTTATATCTGCGGTAAATAAAAAATAGTAAAAAGTCAAAGGATGTTATAAATGAATATTGCTGTAATTACAGGTGCTTCTTCCGGTATCGGCAGGGAATTTGTACTTAAAGCTGATGAAAAATTTAAATTGGATGAAATATGGGTGATTGCACGCCGTGCCGAGCGGCTTAATGAACTTAAATCCTTAACAAATGCGAAAATTAAACCGATTCCGCTTGATTTAACGGCTGATGATGCAATCGAACAATACAAAAGTGAACTTGACAAAGTAAAACCAAATGTCAAATTGCTTGTTAATGCAGGCGGTTTCGGAAAATTCGGTGCTTTTTGTGATATTCCGCTCTCGGAACAGTACAATATGATAGACCTTAACTGCAAAGCGCTTGTAGGCGTTACTTATGCAACAGTACCGTTTATGACAGGCGGTTCAAATATTATTGAAATGTCGTCAATTTCTGCATTTCAGCCGGTTCCGTATATAAATGTTTATGCTGCCACCAAGTCATTTGTATTAAGTTTTTCACGCTCTTTGGGGGTTGAACTCAAAAAGAAAAATATAAAAGTTACGGCAGTTTGCCCGTTTTGGGTAAAGACCGAATTTTTTGACCGCGCCGTTACGGACGATACCGTTAAGTATTATGCACGTTTTCTAACGGCTGAAAATGTAGTTAAAGCAGCCCTTAAAGACGCCGAAAGGGGCAAAGCAGTGTCGGTTTGCGGCTTTATGAATAAATGTCAGGCGCTTGCCGCAAAAATTTTGCCGCACGGCTTGGTTATGAAAATCTGGTGCCGTCAGCAAAGCAAATAATTTACTTTGGGTAATATGAACAAAATTAATATTACAGTAACATTAAGTTATTACAAAATTCACACTTGACATAATAATTCTGTCGATATATAATCATAATTGTAGTTTACAAGTGAAAATTGAATAGTTTACCGATATAGGTTTGGATAAACGGCCCAAACGTTTCTACCGCGACGCCACAGACGCGACTATTGGTTATTAAGAACGAACGCAGATAGTTTTTATGTGCGTAGTGGTTTCGTTTTTATATCGGTAAGCAGACTTTGAAAAGTCTGCTTTTCTTATTTTAAAATAAAAGGGAGGTTGCTGTTATGAAAGCGTTGGAACAAAAGATACTTAAGGACGGCAAAATTCTCCCCGGCAATATTCTCAAAGTCGGCTCGTTTCTTAATCAACAGTTAGATGTTGAATTTTTGGGCGAAATAGGCAAAGAAATTCAGAACATTTACAAAGATTACAATGTAACTAAAATTTTAACAATTGAAGCATCCGGCATCGCAATTGCGGTTGCTGCCGGAATGGTTATGGGCGTTCCTGCTGTATTTGCCAAAAAAGGCAAAAGTGCCAATGTCAGCGGGGACGTTTTTAAAACCGTGGTTTATTCGTATACGCACAATACCGAGTATGATGTCGTTGTCCCGAAAGAATATCTCTCGCCTGACGATTGCGTTGTTATTGTAGATGATTTTCTTGCTAACGGCAAAGCGCTTGAAGGGTTGATTGATATTGTCAGGCAATCCGGCGCAACGCTTGCGGGATGCACCTGTGCTATCGAAAAAGGCTTTCAGGGCGGGGGAGACGCGTTACGCCAAAAGGGCATAAGGGTTGAATCTCTTGCAAAAATTTCATCAATGTCGGTTGAAAACGGCATGAAGTTTGACTAATGATTTTTTAAGTTTTGAAAAAAACTTATTAAATAAAAAATTATTATCGGAGGAAAAGTAAATGAAAAAAATTCTGGCATTGGTTCTTGCT
>CAVGND010000001.1:51867-134295 GCA_963630555.1 Roseburia intestinalis
GGTGTTTAGTTTTGCCGCTTGCGGCAGCAGCAAGAAAAGCAGCAAATTGAAAGTAGGGTTCATCTTCCTGCACGATGAAAATTCTACGTATGACCTTAACTTCATTAATGCTGCAAAAGCGGCTTGCGAAAAACTCGGGGTTGAGTATGTGGCTAAAACCAATATTCCTGAATCAAACGAATGCTATGAAGCGGCAGCCGATCTTGTTGACCGTGGATGCACACTCGTATTTGCCGACAGTTTCGGTCACGAGCAGTACCTTGCAAAAGCTGCTAAGGAGTTTACCGATGTTGAATTCTGCCACGCTACCGGAACAACTGCCCATACAGCAGGAATCAAAAACTTCCACAATGCGTTTGCTTCTATCTATGAAGGCAGATATCTTGCGGGAATCGCAGCAGGTATGAAACTTAACGAAATGATCAGCGCCGGAGAATTCACCGAAGACGATGCAAAAATCGGCTATGTAGGTGCGTTTACTTATGCCGAAGTTATTTCCGGTTACACCTCATTCTTCCTCGGCGTTCGTTCGGTCTGCCCGAAAGCGACAATGGAAGTTCAGTTTACAGGCAGCTGGTATGATGAAACCGCCGAAAAAGAAGCTGCTAACACTCTTATCGGCCGCGGCTGCAAACTTATAAGCCAGCACGCTGACTCAATGGGTGCTCCTACCGCCTGCGAAGTCGCCGATGTTCCCAATGTTTCTTACAACGGCAGCACACTTTCTGCTTGTCCCAACACATTTATTGTTTCTTCTAAGATTGATTGGCAGCCCTATTTTGAGTACATCATCAATTGTGTAACTGAGGGCAAAACAATTGATACGGATTGGTGCAAAGGTACGGCTGACGGTTCGGTTGTTCTTACAGATATAAACACCGACGTTGCTGCTGCGGGTACCGAAGAAGCAATCAAAGAAGCAGAGGCAAAATTGGCTGACGGTTCGCTCCATGTTTTTGATACAAGCAAATTCACTGTTAAAGGCGAAACCCTTTCTTCTTACAAAGCAGATGTTGATACCGATAAGGATTACACTCCCGATACCGAAGTTATTTCGGACGGCTATTTCCATGAGTCCGAAAAACGTTCGGCACCCTATTTCGATCTCAGAATCGACGGCATCACAACTCTTAACGAGAAGTTCTGATTTAATTTAATATTTGCGCAGGCGGGGCGTATTTTACGCTTCGCCTACGCTTGTTTTTATTTGTTTTTATTATTTAAACGATTGCTTTGAAAACTACACTGTTTTTGAACAGCGTAATTTTGAAAATAATCTCAGGAGGAATTGAAAGGCGTGGAAAAAATACCAGCAATTGAATTAAAAGGAATAACAAAGGTGTTCGGAAACATTGTTGCCAACAAGGATGTAGACCTTACCGCGTATCGTGGCGAGATACTGTCAATTTTGGGCGAAAACGGAAGCGGGAAAACCACGCTTATGAATATGATTTCCGGTATATATTATCCTGATCACGGGCAGATTTTTATTGACGGAAATCCTGTTGTTATATCTTCCCCGAAAGATGCTTTTGAATATAAAATCGGTATGATTCACCAGCATTTTAAACTTGTTGATGTTTTTACGGCAACCGAAAATATTATTTTGGGACTTAAGGATAACGGCAAATTCAGTTTAAAGCAAAGTGCCGAAAAAGTTAAATCAATAAGCGAGCAATACGGCTTCGATATTGATCCTAATAAAAAAATATACGAAATGTCGGTGTCTGAAAAACAAACCGTTGAAATTATAAAAACTCTATATCGCGGCGCTAATATTTTAATTCTTGATGAGCCTACCGCCGTTCTTACACCGCAGGAAACCCAAAAATTGTTTAAAGTCTTACGCCGTATGCGTGATGATGGTAAAACAATCATAATCATTACCCATAAATTGCACGAGGTAATGTCATTGTCCGACCGTGTTGCCGTTCTTAGAAAAGGCGAATACGTAGGCACTGTAAATACTTCAGAGACCAGTGAAAACAAACTTACGGAGATGATGGTTGGCAAACGCATCAGCCTTAATATTGAAAGAACAAAGTCTGATAAATGTGAAGATCGTTTGGTTGTCAACAATCTTAACTGCTATAACCGTGACGGTGTAAAGGTTTTAAATGATATTTCTTTTGTTGCAAAAAGCGGCGAAATTCTCGGCATTGCAGGTATTGCAGGAAGCGGTCAGCGCGAATTGCTCGAATCAATTGCGGGTCTGCAAAAAGTTGAAAACGGTGATATAATCTATAATGATCCGAAAACCGGCAGGAAAGAGGATTTGCGCAATAAAACGCCTGTTCAGATAAGAGATTTCGGCGTAAGGCTCTCTTTCGTACCGGAGGACAGACTGGGTATGGGACTTGTCGGTAATATGGATATTGTCGATAATATGATGCTCAGAAGTTATGAAAAAGGTAAATCGGTATTTTTAGAGCGTAAATCCCCGAAATCGCTTGCAGAAAAAATAATTGACGAATTGGAGGTTGTAACTCCAAGTGCCAACACTCCCGTTCGTAAACTTTCGGGCGGTAATGTGCAAAAAGTTCTTGTGGGACGCGAGATAGCTGCAGCGCCTACGGTTCTTATGGCCGCTTACCCCGTAAGGGGACTAGACATAAATTCATCATATTTAATCTACAATCTGCTCAACGAACAGAAAAAGAACGGCACCGCTGTTATTTTTGTGGGTGAAGATTTGGATGTTCTTCTGGAATTGTGTGACAGAATAATGGTTATAAGTTCCGGCGGTATAAGCGGAATAGTGGATGCTGCCACGGCAACAAAAGAAGAAGTCGGTTTACTTATGACAAAAGTAAACGGTAATGAAAATGACGGAGGGAATATTAATGCAGACTAAATCGGTAAGAGAACCGTTGTTTCACATAGCAAAACGAAACACCATGCCTTGGTGGAAATCATGGTTGATTCGTGCTGCTGCTGTTGTGATTGCTTTGATTGTCAGTGCAATCGTTACAGTCTTTTTGACAAGAGAAAATCCCTTCAGTGTATATTTTTATATGATTGACGGTGCTATCGGCACCGAAAGAAGAATTTGGAGCCTTCTGCAAAACATTGCAATGCTGCTTTGCGTTGCTCTTGCCGTAACACCGGCGTTTAAAATGCGATTTTGGAACATCGGCGCAGAAGGTCAGGTTTTGGTAGGCGGTTTGGCATCGGCTGCGTGTATGATATTGCTCGGCGGTAAAATTCCCGATACCGTGCTGCTGCTGATAATAATTGCTTCAAGCGTTTTGGCAGGTATGCTTTGGGCTGTAATTCCGGCATTTTTTAAAGCCAATTGGAACACCAACGAAACCCTTTTTACACTTATGATGAACTATATTGCCATTCAGTTGGTATCTTTCTTTGTTTATAAATGGTCTGTTCCTAAGGGATCGGGTCAGATAGGTGTAATCAACAGCGAAACAGAAGCGGGTTGGCTTCCGTCAATAGGTAATTACAATTATCTGTTAAATGTTTTGGTCGTTCTTGCAATTACCGTCGCGCTTTATATATACTTAAGATACAGTAAACACGGCTATGAACTGACCGTTGTCGGCGAAAGTGAAAACACCGCCCGATACATAGGCGTAAATGTAAAAAAAGTCATTATGAGAACCATGGCACTTTCGGGCGCTATATGTGGTATAGTAGGAATGTTGCTTGTTTCGGGAACCGATCATACAATAACCCGTGACACCGCAGGCGGACGCGGTTTTACGGCGATTATGGTATCTTGGCTTGCAAAATTCAATCCTATATATATGATACTTACCTCATTCTTAATTGTATTCCTTCAAAAAGGCGCAACGGAAATATCAACACAGTTCGAACTCAACGATTCATTTTCGGAAATTATTACGGGAATAATAATCTTCTTTATAATCGGCTGTGAATTCTTTATAAATTATTCGGTTAAATTCCGCAAGAAGGAGGAAGTTCGGTAATGATTATTCAGTTTATTCAACGTGCAGTAATTCAAGGCATTCCGCTTCTCTTCGGTTCAACAGGTGAAATAATTACCGAAAAAAGCGGTAATTTGAATCTCGGAATCCCCGGTATTATGTATGTCGGCGGAATAAGCGGCGTTATAGGTGCATTTATGTATGAAAACGCAGTAGGCGCAAGTAGCATTAACCCGTTTTTGGCAGTTATCATTCCGCTTTTTGCATCATTGTTAGGTTCGCTCTTAATGGGCTTGATTTATTGTTTTCTTACCGTTACACTTCGTTCAAATCAGAATGTTACAGGTCTTGCACTTACCACATTCGGCGTAGGATTCGGTAACTTTTTCGGCGGCTCACTTATAAAACTTACGGGCAGCGAACTTCCGTCCATAACGTTGACTGCAACAAGTAACTGCTTTAGAAAGGCCTTGCCTTTTGCCGACAATTTGGGCTGGTTTGGCAAGATATTCTTTTCCTACAGTTTCTTGGCATATATTTCAATTGCAATCGCTGTTGTGGTGTCAATCATTTTTAAACGCACACGCATAGGTCTTCATCTTCGTGCTGTTGGCGAAAATCCCGCAACCGCCGATGCCGCAGGCATTAATGTAAACCGTTATAAATACTTTTCAACCTGTATCGGCAGTATGATAGCGGGCCTCGGCGGTCTTTATTATGTCATGGATTATGCTAACGGCGTTTGGTCTAATGACGGTTTCGGTGACCGTGGTTGGCTTGCGATAGCATTGGTTATATTCGCCGTTTGGAGGCCAAATATGAGTATACTTGGATCGATTCTTTTCGGCGGATTGTTTATAGTTCATAACTATGTGCATTTTCTCGGCCTCGGTGTTAGTTCACAGGAAATATTTAAAATGCTTCCGTATGTCGTTACAATAATCGTACTTGTGGTTATAAGTATGCGCAAAAAGCGTGAAAACCAGCCGCCGCAGGCATTGGGCTTGCCATATTTCCGTGAGGATAGATAAATATTTGAATAATTTGAGTAAATTGTAATAATTTTTAACTTTATTTGTTACAATTAAAGTGGTAGTATATGACTTGGAAGAATAGTAAAGGTGATATTATGAAATTGTTTTTTGCCAAGATATATACAAATCACAAACTTTCTACACTTATGTTGTCGGTTATTTCGCTTATACTTGTGGTTTCGTTGGCGATTTCGGTTTCGGATTTTCTTAAACCGCAGCAACGAGTTCCGGCCAAATCATCTGCCGCCAACAATAAAAATTCCTCGACATCTGAGATATCGTCGGACACTCCGTCTTCCGCAGTTTCTTCTTCAACTCCTGCACCGCTGCCCGAAAAAGTTTGCTATTTAACTTTTGATGACGGACCTTCGAACAGGACTCCCGAAATACTTGATGTTTTGGACAGATATAATGCGAAAGCAACCTTTTTCGTTGTCGGAACCTCCAAACTGAATTATCTTCCGGAGATTGTGCGGCGCGGTAATTCCGTCGGCCTCCATTCCGACAGTCATGTTTATTCAAGTGTCTACGCAAGCGATGACGCTTTTTACGCAGACCTTAATGCAGTTTCCGCAAAAGTTGAGCAGGTAATAGGCTACGCTCCAAAACTGATTAGGTTTCCGGGCGGCAGCGATAATGCGGTAAGCAAAGGCTGCCCCGGACTTATGACCAGGCTTACCCAAAGTGTGCGCCAAAACGGATATCAATATGTTGATTGGAATATAGTCGCCAATGATACGACCGCTTCAATGATGCAGAACATAAACGGTCACCGTATGACACCTGCTCCCCTTATAATTCAGTCCGTTGTCGGTCAAAGTTACCATTCGGACGGTACGGACAGGGAACGCATTTGTGTTTTAATGCACGACGCCGAAGCAAAATATTCAACCGTTGAGGCGCTGCCTGCTATAATTGAAAATTTGCAATCACGCGGCTATGCGTTTCTGCCGATGGATATGAGTTCACCGGAATTTCACGCCGCAAAGCTTAACAACTGATTGAGTGCTCAAATCTTACATAAACTATAAACACCCTGCATCGAGAAACGGTGCAGGGTGTTTAGCATTTTACAGGAATATTAACGAAGTTTTCCTTTCTTTTGGAAGGGAAGATCAAGTTTGACTGTTTCGGGCGGCACTTCAAGAATTTCAGGGTTTGCCAAAAAGTTTGAAAGCCTTCTGAAAGCCTGTGCATAGTAAAGTCCGCCTGTGATGCGCTCATCCATAGTAATGCCGAGCGGCATATACTTAACGGTTTTAACTTCACCGTTGTGTAATTCGCACCGTTTTTCAAGCGTACCTATTGTTATAAAAATTGCCGTGGAACCAAAATTGTAAATGTGATGAAAGATTGCATTTGTACGTATGCTTGCAAGGTTTGAAATAGTCAGGCTCGAATGAAAAGGACTGACATCTTTTGTTATAACCTTCGGTAAAAGTCCGTGTTTGTCAAGCCACATAAGGAAGGGAACTCCGATAGACAGCAACCCGGGTATCTTTATAAGTTTAACGAATTTATCCATACCGTTTTCTTCGCTTGCCTTACGGCTCTTTTCAATAAATTCATTTATTTTGCGGTTAACATCGTATATCGTATCAGTAAGTTCAAATTCCACCTTACCCATAGTTTCTTCCGAGTCGGAACCGGGTTTTAAAACAACCATCGCAACCTGAATGTCATTGTGTGCATACACACGCTTGTTAATCACAAATCGGTTGAGTTCCGGATATTCTGTCAACAAACGTACATATGCAGATATAAACAGTGCCAAGTGGCTTATTTTATCACCTGATTTTCGCTTAGTGTTAATATAATTTTGCATAGGTGCATATGGAATATCAACGTTTACATAATTAAGCGAGTCGTTTTTTTTAGTCATTATAAAAGGCACAACACTGTACATAGGATTAACGCCCTTAACTCGCCTGCCATCTCGTCTCATCAGCTGTCTCCAATCCGAATTAATTAATAAAAACATAGTATGATTACCGCACAATTATACTACAAAAATTGTCGAAGGTCAATATTTTTATTTGGGTATGCTTTTATAATACAAATAAATCGGACGGGTTTTAAAAATATCTAATTTTTTAAAACAGATGGGTGAACCTAAAAAGGATTTGATGGCAAGCGATTATTTCCGCGCCGCTTTATTCGCTTTTTGCTTTTAATAAAGATCGTTTAGACTAACTGAATATAGTATTATTTTCTCATGTCATCAATCTTTTTGTGGTTGTTTCGGCGAGTCGGTGTCCACTGCATGCCACATCGAAACACAGAAACAACAGCCTCCCATCCGGATAATAAAACCCAGAAAGGGAAGAGCAGTTTTGCTTTCAAGCAGGGCATTTGTTGCACTTTTCCTTTTCTGAAGGCGAATAACACCATTATCTCAAATATCAGGTATGTAATCGCAAGAACTGCCGCGCTGTAAATTATCTGTTTGACCCCAAGCCCATACAGGATGGCACTTACTGCCCATAACACCAGTCCGCAGGCTGTGAAAAGACAAACAGGATTCATCACCAGATCCGCATACTGCTTCAACCCCGATATTCCGTGGGTGAAAATTGCTTTATGAAATTTTTTTCTGTACTTTCGATAACATTGCGTATCGCCAAAAGCCCAGCGCTTGCGCTGTATCAGTGCGTCCTGTATTTTCTCGGGCATTTCCGCATAGAACACTGCTTTCGGTGCTGCCACCAACTTAGCCTTGTGTAAAACCATAAGGCAGGAAAATTCAAAATCTTCCACAATTGTATCAATCTGATGATATAAATATCTCCACGAAAATTTAAACGCATATCCGCTGCCGTAAACATTTACCGGCAACTTCAGTCTGTTGTTTGACTCAGAATTACAGACCATTAGGATATGGTAGAGCATCCCCGACAGTTGGGAAACAAGATTAGTTTCAAAATTTTTTGATGCGTAATATCCGGAAGCACAATCGGCATGTGTTCCATCCAGTACATCATTAATCTCCGTCAGGAAATTCGTATCTGCCAGGGCATCGGCATCAAATACCGCGGCATATTCAAAACTATTTCCGTAGCGCTCCGCCACTGTGTCAAGACCATGGGCTAATGCACCGCTTTTATACTCTCCGTCTGCTTTTCTGACGATTACTTCCGCACCTGCTTTTTCTGCAATCTCCGCCGTTTTATCCGTGCAGTTATGCGCAATCACAAATATTTTATAGCATTCTTTCGGATATGTTTGTCTGTTTAAACTGTCTATCAACTGAGCAATAACCGTTTCTTCATTACGTGCAGGGATCAATATGGCAAATGTGTGCGGCTTTGCATGTGAATAACTTTTCTCGGGTTTTGAGTGACCGGCGATAGCAATGAATCCCAGCCAAAGTGCATAGAAAGCAACGGCGGAACTGAAGAACAGCGCCGAAATGCTAATAACGGATGCGATCGTCCCGATCATTTTTGTACCTCCATTTAGTTTAAAACAAGTTCCCTAACCTGTATTTTTCTGATTTTTCTGGCGGATAGAAGCATAAAAATACAGGAAATTACCACAAGAGCCGCGGCTCCGACCGCAATGAGTACCCGGGGGATCTCAAAATTACATTTTTGAAGACCGATACTGCTTAAAAGAAAACTCATGATGGTATTAAAGGCGAAGCCGGAAAGAATACTGCCTGCAGCAACTGCGGTTACGATCCACGGCAAATATGTCAATACCGTATGAAGCATCAACGATTTGTCGGAATATCCCAGTGCTTTCATAACACCGAAGTCATATTTTTTGCGTTCCAGTAAATTTTGGATTAAAATATACAGCACAAGCAAAACCATTATTAGACTAATTGCAATCATCATTCTGCATATCCATTTTATGCCTGAAAAATAAGTTTCCTTTTGTCCCTGAAGAGCGGAACGCATATCAGAAGAAAAAAGAACGGGGATTTTTCCGGCAATTTGTCTGTTAAACTCTTTCACATCCGCATCTTTATCGAGATAAATATAATATTGGTAGGTCTGCAATGGAGCAATCTTTTCGCAGCCTTCCTTCGTAATGGCAATATCATAACCGAGGTACATCGCACTTTGAAGGAAACCGCATACTTTCAGATCGACCTGCTTTCCCGCTATTCTGATGCGAATTGCATCACCTATCTCTATGTTGTTTTCTTTTGCGAATTTCCCACCAATTGCCGCCTCTTCGGGATCTGACGGCATATGACCGATATAACAGTAGGACGCATTAGTCAGTCGTTCCGCATCTTCGATTACAACTGCGGATAGATATTCTCCATCCCGGCTTCCTGCCGGAATCACCTGATATCCCGCATAATTTTTCACTTCATTACTTTCGTCCAAAATGCGGCATAATTCCGAACAGTCATCATTTGAAACAGTAACAGAGGAATCCGCAAATTCGCCCAACACAAATTCCGCAATAGCAGCATCATTGACCAAAATGTTTTGCATGAGAGAAGATCCAAAGGTAGCCAAAAAAGCGGCCAGAAATGCAGTTACAAAAACCAGGACATTCTGAAGTATATTTGCACACATGGACTGCATCGGAATAGACAAATGCAGTGGCAGACATAGTTTACGGATGGTCACTTTATTATGTACCAAGCGCGGCATCCCCCGGGGAGAATGTATGGTATCCAACGGTGTAATCTTATGCAATTTCCGCATAGAGAGAAAAACTGAAAGGCATACCGCTAAAATCAATATTCCAACTGTCAGAACAGTAGGCAGCACAAGGAAATGTTCCGAATACGGCAGCCCGGTTTGCGATTCTAAAATCCGATTTATAAACGGGAACAGCAGATAGGACGTGCCGATCCCGCAAAGCGACACAATTAATACCAGCAGCACAACTGCCGGAACTACGGAAAGGATCATATCGTGACTTGTGTATCCGACTGCTTCCAGAATGCCAAACATTGGCTTGTGATCCGAAATATACAATGCGATATCGGAAAAAATAAGAAAGACCGTCAAAAAAATAAGCAATACGGACAGCCCGAATATTATTGCAGTGCTAATGGTTTCCATCACATATCTACCGGAAAATACGGCATCATACTTGTTTGTAACCGGCACCGTTGTTCCCGGTACTCCATTTGTGATCTGATCAGAAAGTTTCATTTCCATTTTGCGGTTTTCGGTTGGATAGTTCAGGCGGATACTGCATAATAAACTTTCTGTTCCGAAATAATCGATTACTTGTGTTGCTTCGTTTTTTGAAAACAAGATGGTGATATACCCGCAATTTTCCGTTGCCGACATAGCATTTGAAAAGAAACCGACCACCGGCAAGACGAGATGACGTTCTCCATCGGAGATCGTAAACATATCACCGATTCTGTAGTTTCCGCCAACTTCAAAAATATATGGCAAAAGCACACCGTCTTTTCCTTCCTCCCGTGAAAGAATCTCTGTTTTCCCGACTTGTTTTTTAGCGCCTTCACCTTCCGGCAGATAGCAAAAATGCGTTGCTAATGTCTCCCCGTTATATTGATAATTCGACCACGCATAATAAATCCTGTTCATTTCTGCTTCTGCAATTTTTGATTGCTGCGATAAAATTCTGCCCGTTTCTTCCTCCAGCAGATCAATATCGTCATGACAGCCGATAAAAGATACATGTTCCGCATGCAACTTATCGTGCTGCCGCACAAAATTTCCCCGATAGTCTGTAAGCAGAATCAGAAATAAATTCATCACAGCAGAAATCAAAAAAACGCAGACAACCACTAATACAATCTGACTTTTCATGTTTTGGGAAAGTGCCTTCAGAATCCCGATTCGTTTATTCATGAGTTTATTACCTCATAGTGTCCAGAAATTGATTTACCTTATGAAATCTTTCAGGGTCATCCCCGCAATATGGTTCCAAACAAGATTCCCCCATGATCGTTCCGTCTTTCAAATATAAAATACGATTTGCACGAATTGCGATTTTTATATCATGTGTCACCATAATTATACTCTGTCCGGCTCTGTTGAATGATGTCAAAATATCCATCACCTCTTGCGAAGAATAAGAATCCAGTGCCCCTGTAGGTTCATCCGCAAAAAGCAATTCAGGCGAATTGATCAGGGCACGGACAATTCCGACTCTTTGAGCCATACCTCCGGAAAGTTGGGAAGGATATTTAGTGCTCACTTCTAAGGGAATCCCTACCCGCTCCAATAATCTTTCCGCCGTATTAATTACTTGTTTTTTCTTTCCGGAACCAAGCAGCCCGCTGATCAGTATGTTGTCCATAACGTTTATGCCGGGGATCAGACAATTGTTCTGAAAAACAAATCCGCAATGACGCCTTCGGTACTGTGCCAATTGGTTAACGGTCATTTCAGTCAGGTTTCTTCCGGATGCAAGAACTTTTCCGCCTGAGGGGATGTCTATACCTGACAAAGCGTATAAAAATGTAGATTTTCCGGATCCGCTGTCGCCCATAACGGCAGTAAAATCACCTCTGTAGAAATCAACAGTGAGGCCTCGTAAAATTTCCTGCATTCCATATTCTGTATGAAAGGATTTCTTCAGGTGTTCTGCTCGCAAAATAATTTCGCTCATCTTTTCACGATCCCTTGTAACATCGGCGTCTGCTCCATATCCGCAAATTGCGCCTCACTTTGGCTCAGAGCCGCTTCGCAAGGCTCTGTTGCTTTCGATAATTAATTATATCATAAAGCAAAGGGGCATTACAACCCCTTTAGAGCCTTTAGTCGTTGCAATGTGAGATTAATCGACATATGCGAAAACGGCACAGGCGGTATTTGAAAGAAAATCATAAAGTGCCGTACGCCGACCTTCTCGCAAGAGGCAGATTGAATGATTATCTTGCGGATGTTGCCGCCGGAAATCGCCTGAAATATACAGGCAGCACAGCGGCACATTCTTCTCTCGACAAATTTAATACGAAGTTTTACCTATCGAGGGTGATGTATATGTTAAAAAATTATTAAATATCCGAAAAAAATAATTTTTTTGAATTTTACTATTGAGAAATGATATTGATATGAGTTATAATATTTTAAATATATAATATTTGTGAGGTTGATTTAACTTGTTCACTAAAGATATTGCCATAGATCTCGGCACTTCCAATACAACAGTTTACGCGAAGGGTAGGGGCGTTATTTTAAGCGAACCCTCAGTCGTTGCATATGATGTCCGCAGCGATATCGTTAAAGCCGTGGGTACTGAGGCTAAGGATATGATTGGCAGAACTCCCGGTTCAATTGTAGCCGTAAAACCGCTTAAGGACGGTGTAATTGCTGATTTTGACGTTACTGCCGCCATGATAAAACGTTTTATACATACTGCCATGCGAGGTTCTTTCATTTCCAAAATAAGGGTGATGGTTTGCGTTCCTTCGGGAGTTACCGAGGTTGAGAGTCGGGCTGTGTATGATGCGGTAAGACAGGCCGGCGCCAGTGCAAATGAGATTACTATTGTCGAACAGCCTTTGGTCGGCGCTATCGGTTCGGGAATCAAGGTGGATGACGCTTCGGGTAATATGGTTGTTTTAATCGGCGGCGGAACTACAGAAATTGCCGTTGTTTCACTAAGTGACATTGTTACGGCACAATCGGTAAAAACCGCTGGTGACCATTTTGATGAGGCAATTATAAATTACATACGGAAAAGACACAATCTTCTAATAGGCGATCGTACTGCGGAACGTATTAAATTAGACATAGGCTCTGTTTTACCTTATGAAAACGAATGTGAAGTTGAAATTAAGGGCAGAAATATCGTGGACGGTCTTCCGAAAAATGTTACGGTAACTTCCGAAGAAATACGCGATGTTATGCTTGACCTTGCATACATCATAATAGACGAAATCAAAGTAACTTTTGAAAAAACGCCACCCGAACTGGCGGCGGATATTATTGATACCGGTATAACTTTAATGGGCGGCGGCGCACTTATTCGCGGTATTGACAAATTGATTGCGGATGAAACGGGCCTTACAGTAACAGTTGCCGAAAATCCTACGGGTTGCGTTATAAAAGGAATGGCTAAAAAGATTGAATCGAACCGCTCGTTTAACAATTATGTTTTCAGAACGTCGAAACGGTATATTTAATTAATTTCGGTGATTTTAAATGAGATTTTTCTTCAGAAGCAGAAAATTTAAAATTCTTTTAGGCTGCATTGCTGCCGTACTTGCTACGTCCGTAATTATCGGAATTATAGGCAAGGTTGCATCGCCGGGAAGCGGAATTCTGGGCGCAATTGCAACACCTTTTCAAAAAAGCGCGGCATGGGTATCCGGTACTTTTTCGGATATATCTTCGAAACTTGTTGACGGCGAAAAAATTATGGAAGAAAACGACAATCTTAAAAATGAAAACGCCGAACTCAGCCGGAAGTTGGCTGAGTATGAAACCTCGACAGAAGAAAACAAGTTTTATAAAAATTTTTTGGAGATTAAAGAAGAGAATCCTGATTATAAATTTCAAAACGCTAAATTAATAGCCGTTGATAATTCAGATTCTTTTAAAAATTTCACCATTGACAAGGGGCTGCTTGACGGTGTTTCGGTTAACGATCCCGTTATCTCGGAAAACGGTTTGATAGGTTATGTTAAGATTGCGGCACCGACATATTCAAATGTTGAAACTATATTAAGTAACTGCGCTAATGTAGGCGGGATTGACAGTCGAACCGCAGATGCCGGCGTGATTACCGGCTCGGTTAAACTTGCCTCATCCAATAAAATGAATTTTCATGATCTTTCCCGCAAATGTTCGGTTACGGTCGGTGACCTGATAGTAACTTCCGGCGGAGGCATCTATCCGAAAGGGCTGCTCATAGGTAAGGTTACCGATGTTAATGTTGACAATGTGAATCAGTCGGTCTATGCCGAGGTTAAATCGCAGGTTGATCTGGATAAAGTTAAAAATGTAATGGTTATAACATATTTTTCGGGTCAGGGTGTTTTTGCAGGCGATACGGCAACGGGGGATACAGAATGATGAAAGAGAAAAAAGGAGCCATCCCCATGGTTTCGTTGGTCTTTGCCGTGACATTTTTATATTATCTTCTGTTTTACGGTAATTTCGGAATTTCCCGAATCGGAAATGCAACGGTATTTTTGTTTATTCCGTTTGTCGTTTATGTAAGCATATTCCTTAACGGTTTTTTTGGCTTTTTCTTTGGCACTGCCGTAGGTTTTATGCTGGATTCCGTAAGTTCGGTTTCCCCGTGGTTCAATACGGTTACGCTTATGCTGTTCGGTGTAACCGCAGGACTGATTTCAAGATTATATTTTAACAATAATTTTCTTTCGGCAATCATAATAGGTTTTTTCTATGACATTCTGTA
This sequence comes from Roseburia intestinalis, assembly GCA_963630555.1. Taxonomy (GTDB): domain Bacteria; phylum Bacillota; class Clostridia; order Oscillospirales; family Acutalibacteraceae; genus CAVALG01. The sequence goes on from CAVGND010000001.1 coordinate 66,122, forward strand.
CTTTTCCGTAAGATTTGCGGTTTTCACCCTTTCAAGCGGAGAGCGGGAATTATTGTATGCATTTGTTCAGAATGTTGTCCTTTCAACCATTTATACGGTTGTACTCGGGATAATTCCGTATCTGATTGTCAAAAAAATATCGCAAACATTTTTAACCGATGTGTTGTAAAATTCGGACTGTGCGGCAATTACATAAGGTGTAATGATTATGAAATTCAGAAAAGTAAAAAAAAGAAAGGTCAGCCCGAGAACGGTTGTGCTGTTTGGCATTCTTGTGGGGATAATGGGTATCTTTGCTGTCAGAATGTTTGATTTCCAGATTGTAACCGCCTCTAAATATGCCTCTGTTTCGGGCGATACACGCACAATACAAAAAACGGTAAAAGCAGCACGCGGTGAAATTCTTGACCGATACGGACGTCCGCTTGTGGTTAATCGCGATGGGTACGACGTCATTTTTAATTACGCTGAAATTAATATGGACAAGGTCAATGACACCATTGTTGATCTTACAAATTTATTCATTGAAAGCGACAGTGAGTGGGTTGATATTCTTCCGCTTACCGATACTTTTCCGATTGCCTTTGACGGTGAGGATTCCGATATATCCGCCATGAAGAGCAAACTCGGACTTAACACATATGCGACGGCACGCAATTGCTATGATGAAATGGTCAGTAAGTATTCCCTTGAGGGAATGAACAGGGAACTTCAGCGCCGGGTCATGGGCGTAAGATATTCAATGGATAAATCCGATTTCTCGATTTTTACTTCATATACGTTTGCTAAGGACATTTCCAAACAATTACTGACATATATTGAAGAGTCGTATTCATACCTTGACGGTGTGAGTGTTGATACGGTGCCATACCGCGAATATGCCTCACCTGATATAGCACCGCATATAATAGGCGTTTTAAGTAAAATCACGTCTGAAGACTGGGAAGATTACCGTGACAAGGGGTACTCATATAACGATACCGTCGGGGCTTTCGGTATGGAAAAAACATTTGAAAGTTATTTGCACGGTAAAGACGGGATAATATCATATAAAATTAATAACGAAGGGAAAATAGTATCTACCGAGGTTACCAAAGAACCTGTTCAGGGTGATACGGTTTATTCGTCTATCGACAAAAATCTTCAACGAGTTGCTCAAAATGCTTTGAAAAATACAGTTGAGGAAAGTAAATCAACAATGCCCGAAATAACCGGTGCGTCCGCGGTGGTTGTTGAGGTGAAAACAGGTCAGATATTGGCGGCGGCCAACTATCCTTCGTACAGCCTTGATACTTATTATGACGATATTGAAACTCTGCAAAATGATAAAACAGGGAAGCCGCTTAATAATCGAGCATTCAGCGGAATTTATCCTCCGGGTTCATGTTATAAGCCGCTGGTTGCTGCTGTTGGTTTGCAAACAGGTGCAATTACAGCGACAGAACACATAAATTGTGTAAAAAAATACACATATTACGACAGCAACGGCCCTTCCTGTATGGGGCATCACGGTAATTTAAATGTAGTTGCCGCACTTTCAAAATCCTGTAACTACTATTTCTTTGAAACCGGCAGACGAATCGGCATTGATAAAATAGATCAATATGCTAAACTTTTCGGTCTTGGAACAAAAACAGGCGATCCTGATGAAATTGATGAAAGTTCAGGCAGGCTGGCCGGGCCGGAATTCAGCGCTAAAATGGGTACTGATTGGTATGCGGGTAACACATTGCAAGCAGCGATCGGGCAGGGTGATAATGCGTTCACGCCTTTGCAGTTGGCGACATATACCGCTACAATTGCCAACAACGGTACCCGCTATCAAACAACGGTTTTGAATTCAATAAAATCTTATGATTTATCCGAAATAAAGGTAAACCGCAACACGCCAAAAACCGTTGCCGAAGTCGGAATCAGTTCCGAAAACATGAATATCGTCAAAGAAGGTATGCTTTCCGTTACCGAAGACGGTACTGCTCGCCGCTATTTTTCGGATTACCCCATTAAAGTCGCCGGTAAAACCGGTACTGCAGAAAACGCCGGCAAAGACCACAGTGTTTTTGTTTGTTTTGCTCCGTATGATGACCCTGAAATAGCCATTTCGGTTGTTGTTGAGCACGGTCAGTACAGTACCACTACCGGGCCTGTCGCCAAAGCCATACTTGATGAATACTTTTTCAATTCAACAACCGGAGATGTTGATAGTCAGGTTAACACCCTATTGAGATAATAACTTTGATAACATTTTGCATATTTTTCGTGAATACATTTTCCGAGAATTTTCAAATTTTTGAGAATGTATACAATTCCTTTGACATTACTGTCGGTTTGTGATAAAATAAGTTAAATAATGTGGGCAAAGGATGAACATACTGTGGGCAAAATTACAGTAATTCTTTCCGGCAAAGGCGGCGTCGGCAAATCAACGGTTTCTGTGGGCATTGCTTCGTCTTTTTGTATCGAAGGAAAAAAAGTTCTTTTAATAGATGCGGATGAGGGCTTGCGTTGCCTTGACCTTGTTCTTAATGTTTCCGACCGGTTGGTTTTTGATTCGTATGATGTTTCGGTTGACGGTTCCGACGTCGGAGCGGCGATTACAAGGGTTGAAATGGCTGAGGGACTGTATCTGCTTGCTGCCCCTGCGAAACGCGGGCTTATTAACAAAAAGAAATTTGCCGATATCATCGTATCTCTTATTGATTCGTTTGATGAGTTGATAATTGATTCGCCCGCCGGCACAGACATGGAATTATATACCTATTTGCCAAAGACTGCACGATATGTAATAGTTACCAATACGGATATTATTTCATCGCGCGCAGCTGTGGAAATATCGAATTTACTTGATGAAATCGGCATTTCAAATTCTCTGCTGTTAGTTAACCGCTTTGATGCACGTAAAGCAAAATTTGATGGTTTTAACTTTGATACAATTGCGGATGAAACGGGAATACGCTTTATCGGTGCAGTTCCGGAAGATTTTGAGGTAAGGGCGGCACTTAATCAGAAACGCATTTTAACATTCGGAAGAGCCTCTGCTGCTTTTTTCAGAATAACCGCAAGACTGTCGGGGCGTAATGTACCGTTTCCCCCGATAAAGTATATTTAACCGTCACAGAACTTTTATGCATCTCTGACTTATGGAAAGGAGTGTTGCATTATGAATATTGCGCTTATTGCACATGATGCAAAAAAAGAATTAATGGTTCAATTCTGCATTGCTTATTGCGGTATTTTAAGCAAGCACGAATTAATAGCCACCGGTACGACCGGTAAGATAGTTGCCGAAGCAACGGGGCTTAATATTGCAAAGTTTTTAAGCGGTTCGCAAGGAGGCGCCCAACAAATTGCGGCAAGAATAGGATGCGATGAAATTGACCTTGTGCTCTTCTTCCGCGACCCGATAACCGTGAAAAGTTCGGAACCGGACGAAACTGTTATATTAAGGCTTTGTGATGTCCATAATATCCCGGTTGCCACTAATATTGCAACTGCGGAAATGTTGATCCACGGTCTTGAACGCGGTGACCTTGATTGGCGTGAGTATGTAAGAAAATAAAATAATATTTTTTATCGCTTCATTTCCCGGTAACGGGAAATGAAGGTTTTTGTGTAAAATTTAAACTAATTAAAGGATGAAAGTTATGCCCGATATCAACAGAGCAGTAAAGGGAACAAATGATGTTTTGCCTGCCGAAAGTTATAAATGGCAATTTGTTGAGAAAAAGATGCTTGACGCAGCGGCACGTTTCGGTTTTAAAGAAATACGTGTGCCGGTTTTTGAACATACTGAAGTCTTTACGCGCAGCGTAGGCGATACCACCGATGTTGTTCAGAAGGAGATGTACACCTTTGAGGATAAAGGTGGCAGATCCGTTACATTAAGGCCGGAACTTACCGCAGGGACGGTTAGAAGTGCGATTGAACACGGTTTGATCAACGAAGCTCTACCTGTAAAAATGTGCTATATAGGCGGCTGTTACAGATATGAAAAACCTCAAGCCGGAAGATTACGCGAATTTCACCAGTTCGGCGTTGAGTGCCTCGGCGCCGCATTACCGTCTGCCGATGCCGAGATTATATTACTCGCAGATACATTGTTAAAAGAGTTGGGTATAACCAACCTTTCGTTAGAAATAAACTCAATAGGATGTCCGGAATGCCGCAAGGTTTATCAGAACGCACTTAAAGAGCATTTTAATCAACATATTGATGAACTTTGTGATACCTGCAAAGATAGGCTTGAACGTAATCCTATGCGAATTTTGGATTGCAAATCGCCCGTTTGCCGTAAGATTGCGGATAATGCACCTTCCATGATTGATTATCTTTGTGACGAATGCCTTGAGCATTTTAATTGCGTTAAAGAACATCTCTCGTCAGCAGGACTTGAATTCACCGTTAATCCTCATATTGTAAGAGGTCTTGATTATTACACAAAAACCGTGTTTGAATTTGTATCGGGTTCTCTGGGGGCGCAATCCACTGTTTGCGGCGGCGGAAGATATGATGAACTTGTTTCTCAAATGGGCGGGCCGCGTCTGCCATCCCTTGGTTTTGGCATGGGTATTGAACGGCTTTTAATGATTATGCAGGCGGAGAACTGTGCATTTAAGCCTGCGGATCAGATTGACATTTATATTGCGCCGATCGGTAAGGCGGCGGCTCTTAAGGCTACGGAAATCTGCACTGAAATAAGGGCGGAAGGTTTTAAGGCTGTAACCGATGTTGTAGGCAGGGGTATTAAAGCACAAATGAAATATGCCGATAAAATAGGTGCAAAATATTGCGTTGTTATTGGTGATGACGAACTTGAAGACAATCTTTGCAGAATTAAAGATATGCAATCGGGCAAAACTGTTGAAACAAGCATAAACGAAGGGATCGTTAATACGCTTTACAGTTTTGACATTGAAAAAACCTTTGATAATCTTACCGAGTCATTAAACACTTCGCTTAATGATATGAATTTGGATTAATTTATTATATAAAATCACGGAGGCAAAAGTTATGCTTGACAAAATGGGTCAACTTCGCAGAACCGACTATTGCGGCAATCTGCGAGAAAGCGATGTGGGCAAAACCGTTACGGTTGCAGGTTGGGTACAAAGACAGCGTGATATCGGCAAACTCATATTCGTTGATTTAAGGGACAGAACGGGTATTGTTCAGTTAGCATTTGATGATAAAACCGATTCGGCTGTTTTTGATAAGGCATTTACTTTAAGAAGTGAATTTGTTGTTATGGCTAAAGGCACTGTTCGAAAAAGGTCTGCCGTAAATAAGGAAATTCCAACCGGTGATATTGAAATATTTGTTGATGAATTAAGGGTTCTTTCGGTTTCCGAAACACCGCCGTTTGAAATTTTGCCAAATACCAAAGCGAATGAAGAATTAAGGCTTAAATACAGGTATCTTGACCTTCGCCGTGAACCGCTTCAACGCAATATCCGTATGCGTCACGAGGTTGTGCGTGTGATAAGGGATTATTTCAGCGATAACGGATTTTATGAAATTGAAACTCCTATATTGATGAAATCGACACCGGAAGGCGCTCGGGATTACCTTGTACCTTCCAGAGTGCATAAGGGGTCATTTTTTGCTCTTCCTCAATCGCCCCAGTTGTACAAACAACTTTTAATGCTTTCCGGATTTGACAGATATGTTCAAATTGCACGTTGTTTCCGTGATGAGGATTTAAGAGCTGACCGTCAGCCCGAATTTACACAGATAGATGTTGAAATGTCATTCGTTGATGTTGAAGATGTTCTGAAAATCGGCGAAGGACTTGTCACCACCCTTTTTAAACGTGTACTCGATGTAGATGTTAAACTTCCGATAAGGCGAATGACATACACTTACGCTATGGAGAATTACGGCTCTGACAAGCCCGATACACGGTTTGATATGAAAATAACCGATATCTCGGATATAGTGGCAGATTGCGACTTTGGTGTGTTTTCAGGGTGCATAGCGTCGGGCGGAACTGTCAGATGTATTACCGCGAAAAACGCCGCCTCTGTACTTACAAGGAAAGAAATTGACAAATTAACCGAGCAGGCAAAGGGCATAGGTGCCAAGGGACTTGCATATATTCGCTGGGTCGATGACGCACCTTCGTGTTCATTTGCAAAATTCATCAGTGAGGATACTATGCAGCAGATACTGACCGCTGCCGGCGCTGAAAAGGGCGATGTTGTTCTTATAGTTGCCGACCGTAAAAAGACAGTTCTTAACGTTTTGGGTGCTTTAAGACTTGAGGTTGCCAAGAAGCTTGAAATAATACCAGAAAATCAGTATAACTTCCTTTGGATAACCGAATTTCCGTTCTTTGAATACAACGAGGAAACGGGCGGATATGACGCAATGCATCACCCGTTTACGGCACCGATGGATGATTGCATACCTTATCTTAACTCTGACCCCGAAAAAGTTTTTGCAAAAGCATATGACCTTGTTTTGAACGGCGTTGAACTTTGCAGCGGCTCAATAAGAATAACCGACCCGACACTGCAAAAGCAGATGTTTACTGCGCTCGGTTTGTCTGACGAAGAGGCGTATGAAAAGTTCGGATTTTTGACCGACGCGTTCAAATTCGGTGCTCCGCCTCACGGAGGTATGGGCATCGGTCTTGACAGATTGCTTATGATAATGCTCGGATGCGACTCAATTCGCGATGTTATAGCATTCCCGAAAGTTGCCACGTCCTCCGAACTGATGACGGGGGCACCGGCTGAAGTTGACGAAACTCAACTTACCGACCTCGGTATAGAGGTAATCCCTTCTAAGTAATTTAAAACTTAATTTACGGTTGTAATATTTTTATCGCTCTTTTAATAGTATTGATTAGATATACTGTTAAAGGAGCGATAAATTATGGAGTTAAATAAAGAATACATCGGCTTAAACATAAGTGAAACGGTTTTTGACAAAACCGTTGAACAAAGCGTTGATTCGGATTTTATAATGCCGGATTATTATACGGACATTCAAAGGGTTTTAAAATGCATTGCCAAACCATGCATTTCTTCAAAAACCGTAAACGGGGATAGGGCAGTGATAGACGGTTCGCTGCTTATAACAGTCGTATATTCCGATGCCGATAATAAGCTTACAAGTTTTGAAAGTGCCGTGAATTTCAGCAAAAGCATTGACCTTGACTCTACAACCGACAATCCTATTATATATGTAAAACCGGTTGTAGGTTATATGAACTGTAAAGCGGTTACCGAGCGAAAGATTGACCTGCACGGCGTTATTAATTTAAAAATCAAAATTAATGATTACAAGAAAGTCAAGTTGCTTTCCGGTATTAATAACAAGGAAATTGAAACTTTATCATCAACAATCCAAATATCGTATCCTGTCGTTTGCGGTGAAAAATCCCTTATAATTGAGGATGAACTCGCAGTGCCCGAGGGTTCTTTACCGCTGAAAAATGTAATTTTTTATGACTGTAAACCGGAAATAAACGAATGTAAAATGATAGGCAACAAAGCCATAGTTAAAGGCTGTCTTAATGTTCAAATTCTGTACAATACCGAAACCGACAGCACCGCTGTATTTACAGGCGAAATACCGTTTTCTCAGGTGATGGAACTTGAAGGTGAAAACGATGGCTCTAATATCCTATGTAATGCGGAAGTATGCCATATAAACATACGTAGTAACCAGGCAGAGTCCGAAAGCGGCAGATGTTTTGCTGTGGACGGAAAACTGAATTTGTTTATAACCGTAATTTGCGATGAAACACAAAATTTACTTACCGATGTTTTTTCACCCGAATATGAACTTGAAACAGAAAGCAGGGATATATCTTTCCAACGGACATTTACCGAAATAGAAGAAAAATTTATTTGCCGAAAAAATATCGACTTAGGTGCTGTGATACTCGGTTCGGTGATTGATGTCAGATCCTCGGCAAACGTTCTGAATATTGAAAATCAGGAGAATAAAATCGTTGTAAAAGGCAGTGCCGATGTGGGAATACTGGGTAGTGACAATGATGAAATGCCAATTTATATTGAACGGAAGGTTGAGTTCCGGTATACTGCCGATGCAGTCGATTTGCCTGATAATGCACACTTGGAATGTGATCTTAATATACTTAACACCGGATATACAATTACCTCACAAAATACTATTGAAGTGATTTTGGAACTGAATATCAAAACAAGAGTTTTAACTGATGAAAACTACACAGTACTTTCGGATGTTACAATTGTCGGTGAACGCTCGGATGATGAAAACAAATCCTGTATGGTTGTTTATTACGCGCAAAAGGGTGAAAACATTTGGGATATAACAAAAAGATACTGCGGTTCGCTTAAACAGGTCAAGGCTGTTAACTCAATTAAAGAAGACGTTTTAAGCGAAAATAAAATGCTGATTATATCACATTGACTTATGAAAATAGGCTATGCACCGTTTGGTGCATAGCCTATTTCAGTATAATTATGTTATTAATCGCCGAGTTTAAGTATAAGTTCAAGAATTCTTCTTGCACAACTCTCAAGTTCGTAGCGAGTCAAAGTTCCGTTGTTCATACCTTCGTTTAAAGACGAGGGGAAACCCTGCGGCATTTTAATATCGTTACCCGCCTTAACTTCAAAAATTGCGAGCGCACCTGTCCACCAGTCACTTGTCACACAACCTTTGTAACCCCATTCTCCGCGGAGTATGTCTGTTATAAGTTCGTAGTTGGTGGAGGTATAAATACCATTCATTTTATTGTAGGATGTCATAACCAGCCACGGATCCGATTCTTTAACAGCAATCTTGAAACCTTTAAGATATATCTCTCTAAGCGCTCTTTCTGATAACCGTGAATCGGAATTGTTGCGGTTTACTTCTTTATTATTGCAGCACAAATGTTTAATTGTCGCCGCAATACCCTTGCTTTGGACACCCTTAACACAAGCGGCAGCCATTTTGCCTGAAATGAGCGGATCTTCCGAATAATATTCAAAGTTTCTTCCGCAAAGGGGAGAGCGATGAATGTTAAGCGCAGGTGCCAGCCAAATGTCAATGTTGTTTTCCTTTACTTCAAGAGCTGCAGCCTCACCGATTTTATATGCGGCTTCTTCATCCCAAGTGCAGGCAATCATTGTTTCAATAGGCCATGCTGTGGTGGTTACGCCGGTGCAGCCGCTTGCGTCAACACGCAGTCCCGCAGGGCCGTCGGCAGTCATAATATTCGGCACGCCGAATTTTTCCATGTTTCCGATACCCCAGGTGTTTGCAACACCCGTGCTGGTGTTGTATTCCTCTCTGCCGGGCAGATGGGCTAATTGCATATTGTCCATCTGAGCCATAAACTCATCAAGTGTGCAGTTTCCCTCTGCAACATCAATAAGTTTCATAGGCTTTTCCGGGGCCTTAACCCCAGACTTTATCCACTCTTTTTTAACAAGGGGATAGAGAGTTATCGGTCTTGTGGGTATGGTTTCATATGTACCGTCTGCGCGCAACCTTTTATTAAAATCGGGCGGTGTGCATTTTTCGGTCAACTGTTCAACAAGACGATATTCCTCGCTTACGCTGTATTTATAATCAAGTTCGGTAACATTTCTTACCGAGTTACCCGCAAACAATTTATAATCGCCTTTTTCAAGTATATAAGCCGATTTGCAAAGAACACCCGTATCATCATAACTTGCCATATCACTGATTTTAAATGACAGGGTGATATGCTCTTTATCGCCCGGTTTAAGTTCTTTTGTCTTTTTAAATGCAGCAAGTACCTTGGCAGGTTTACCGAGTTTGCCCTGCGGTGCCGAATAATAGAGCTGAACGACCTCTTTGCCTGCGACAGAGCCGGTGTTTGTTACATCACATTCTACCGTTACGGTTTCGCCGTCATCGGCAGCTTTGTAAGCATCAATGCTGAAAGTGGTGTACGAAAGGCCGAATCCGAACGGATAAAGAACCTTGTCATATGCACCCGGTATGGTTTCAAAATATCTGTAACCTACATAGATATCCTCGGTGTAGTTTACATAATCTTTCGATTCGTGGAAAGTAGCGGTAGACGGATAATCGTCAAGGCTCTTGGCAAAAGTATCGGTTAATTTACCCGAGGGGTTGACGTCGCCGCATACGATATCCGCGGTTGCAAGACCGCCTTCGATTCCGCCCTGCCAAGCAAGCAGAACAGATTTAACATTTTTGTAAGACAGGATTGTATTCATATCGATTGCGCCGCCGATATTGAGTATAACAACAATATTTTCAAATGCGCTGTTTAATTTTTCAAACATCGTTTTTTCTTCGGGAAACAAGTCAAAATCGGTTCTGTCAAACGCTTCCATAGAATAACGGGTGATTATATAAATCGCCGTATCGGTAAAACTTTTTGCTTTGTTGAGTAATTCATCTTCAACAACGTAATCGCCGCTTAAATCGAGAAACATTTTATCGGTTAAGGTAATCATCGGCTCGGTTTCCGAAGCGCCTACGGTTTTTCTGATAAATTTATCGGTTGCTTCGGCAATTCCTTCAAACATTGAAATCTTGCCTTCGTTTTCCTTTATCTTAAAGCCGTCATAAAAATTGCGGACATAGGGGGTGATAACGTCGCCGCTGCCGCCGCCGCCTTTAACATATGCAATTCCCTGACCCTTACCGAAAAGGGCGATTTTCTGACCTTTTTTAAGGGGGAGGGTTCCGTTATCATTTTTCAGTAAAACCATACCTTCGGCAGCATATTTACGTGAAAGCTCAATATGCTCTTTTGAAGCGGTTACCCGTTTGCCGTCTTCACCGAGCGGAAGGCAGGGCTGATATCTTGCTCTTGACCATTTAAGCACTTTGTTCATTAAAACACATCCTAAGATAATATTATATGTGAATTATAAAACACCGCACCGTATAAGTCAAGCAAAATACGGGGATTTATCTTATTTATTTTGTTAATGTTCCGCCGTCGCTTTTAAGGAGTATTAATATCTTTTCTTCTATCAGATTTTCACAGTTGATATACACAAGAATATCTTCGTTACGATTGCCCGAACATAAAAATTCATAGCAATTCTTCTCGGTTTTATTACTCGGTATAACGGCGCAACTTACCGATTTTACTTTTAATGCAGGCGATAGTTTCGAACGTGCTTCATCAACCGTTTTTGCCGGAGTAGGAATATTGCGCTCTGTATGATTCATAATATATCCGCGTGCGTCATATAAAACTATTTCTTTGTTATTCAAAGATACACCGACCTTTATAAGGTCGGGATAACATATATAATCCCCGTCCTTATACGCAAAATTAATTGTGCATACGCCTTCATCGGTATAATAATAGGTATCGACAAATGAAGAATTACCGATTTTTGAAAGAAATTCCTGTGCAGTATTGATCGTTTCCTCTGCATTGCATTTACTTGTTTGGGTGCCGTTGTACTTTCTGAAATATACAATTTCGCCGCCCTTTTTGCTTATGGAAATTACAGTATCATTTGCTTTAAATCCGAAAGAGGGAAGATTACCGTCCTCGTCCTTGTCGTCGGTTATTGATTCAACAGAGACAGACAACGCATACGCCGCCTTACTGCGTGCCGCTTCGCGTGAAATTTCAGCGTCGCCTTCTATTGCCTTTGCAACCTCATTTTCCCGATTTTCGGAAAACGGTCCGTCATATATAAGAGAAGGATAGTCGGTCAGCGTATCCTCAAGTTCTTCTAAACTTTTTCCGAATCCTTTACCGCTTTCCTGTGAATTTAATTCAGCGTTTATTTCATTTGTCCAACCCGCATCACCGTTGTAAGCAACCCCTATATCATCAAGATATATTTCAATCTTTTGCCCGATTTGCGAAAGTTTTGTCAAGTTGTCACGCTCTTCGATTTGAATTGCCGCGCCGTTAATAGCCTTTTTTGAAAGATAAAGCGAGTAGTCGCCGACCTGTGAAAGAAATTTGTTAATGGTCGTTAATTCATTTTCACCGTACGGCAGTTGTGACAATGCAGTTTTTGCAGAACCTGATTCACACCACAATTCCGCAGCCATTGAACTTAATTGAACGGCAGTTCCGCAATATACGCTTTTTTCAAGAGCAATATTAATATTATTGACATTTGAACGCAACTCCTCAAAATTGCTTGAAAGCGTGTTGCTCACAGTCCTTTGAAGTTTGTTGATCTTCATATTATATTTATAGAAAAAAACCGATAATACTGCAATTACAGCCAGTGCGAATGCAACGATTCGCACTGTAGTGCGCTTCTTAATTATAATTCCCGACATATTTATAACCACCTTAACAAAACAAATAAATACATAATTAATTTTCACCTGTTTTCTTAAAATATTTACGGAAAAGTGAAAAATAATTAAAAACCGGATAGGTAAGACTGTAGGTCACCCATCCGGTTTGAAATTAAGATTGTCTGTATTGATTAAATGTGATTATAACTTGGCAACATTTTCTTTAAGTGTGTTAAGCTGTTCACGCAGTTCTTTCGGAAGTTTGTTGCCGAATTTCTTGTAATGTTCCTCAATCTCGGCAATTTCTTTGGTCCAAGCACTCTTATCGACGGCAAGAATACCCTTAAGAGTATCCATATCAACATCAAGGTCGGTAAGGTCGATGTCTTCGGGCCTCGGAATATAGCCGATAGCGGTTTCTTCGGCGTCAACATTACCTTCGCAACGACCGATTATCCAGTTAAGAACTCTCATATTATCGCCGTACCCCGGCCAGAGGAAGTTACCGTCATCATCTGTACGGAACCAGTTAACATTAAATATCTTCGGAGCCTTGTCACCGAGTTTTTCACCCATATCAAGCCAATGCCGGAAGTAGTCTGCCATATTGTAACCGCAGAACGGGAGCATGGCCATAGGGTCACGACGGACTACGCCGACTGCACCTGCAGCTGCTGCGGTAGTTTCAGAAGCCATAGTTGAACCGATGAACACACCGTTTTCCCAGTTTTTTGATTGATATACGAGCGGAGCAAGTTTGGCACGGCGTCCGCCGAATATAATTGCGGAAATCGGCACGCCTGATCCTTTATCAAATTCTTCGGAGATGCAGGGGCAGTTCTTTGCCGGCGCCGTAAATCTTGAGTTGGGATGGGCCGCATATGTTGATTTATCTGCTTTATCATATTTAGCATAATCCCATTTGTTGCCCTTCCAATCAATAAGATTTGTCGGCGGTACTTTGGTAAGACCTTCCCACCAAACCGTGTTATCGTCCGTATTATGGGCAACATTGGTGAATATAGTACCGTTTTTGGTGCTTGCAAGGGCGTTGTAGTTTGATTTTGCATTGGTACCCGGCGCTACGCCGAAGAAACCGTTTTCGGGATTGATAGCATAAAGTCTGCCATCCTCACCTATGCGCATCCAAGCAATATCATCGCCGACCGTCCAAACTTTATAACCTTTCTTTTTAAGGTATTCGGGCGGAATAAGCATTGCAAGGTTAGTTTTACCGCAAGCGGACGGGAATGCAGCGGCGATATATCTGACATCACCTTTCGGATCTTCAAGACCCAAAATAAGCATATGCTCTGCCATCCAACCTTCTTTCCAACCTTGGAACGAAGCAATACGAAGCGCAAAACATTTCTTGCCGAGAAGAACATTACCGCCGTATGCAGAGTTAACCGAGATAATAGTGTTGTCTTCAGGGAATTGGCAAATATACCTGTTTTCCGGATCCACATTACATTTAGCGTGCAGACCTCTTACCCAGTCGTTGCTGTCACCGAGTACGTCAAGAACTTTCCGACCTACTCTTGTCATAATTGCCATATTAAGCACAACATAAATAGAATCGGTTACTTCGATACCGATTTTAGCAAGCGGCGAGCCTATCGGCCCCATTGAATACGGGATTATATACATAGTTCTGCCGGCATATGTTCCGCGTGCAATGTTGTAAAGTTTTTTATACATTTCTGCAGGGTCACACCAGTTGTTGGTGGGGCCTGCGGTCTCTTTATCTTTTGTACAAATAAAGGTTCTGTCTTCAACACGCGCAACGTCGTTCTGACGCGTTCTGTGAAGGTAACATCCGGGGAGAAGATCTTCGTTTAATTTTTCAAGTTCACCGGTAGCAACAGCTTCTTTGCGAAGTTCCTCAAGCTGAGATTCTTCACCGGTTATCCAAGCAACTTTATCCGGATTAACAAGTTCCTTGACCTCTTCAATCCATTTCAAAACCGTTTTATTATCCGTCATAATCAAAACCTCCTATTATCTCGGTTGAATAAATCAACCTACACTGCCTAACATTATACACCAATTTTAAATTTTTTCAAGTCAAAATATAAATATTGACAAAAAAATAACAATTTATTTACAAATAGTCGATCGGAAGGGTAGCGGATGCATTCAGATCCGTGCTCGCGATGTTACCGTTAAGATATTCATACCATGCCTGAACGCCAACCATCGCCGCATTGTCACCGCAATATTTGAGTTCCGGAATATATAACTCATATCCCATAAATTCACATTCTTTTTTCAAACGTTTCCGTAAAACGCTGTTTGCAGCAACACCGCCGGCAAGGGCAATCTTACGGTATCCGAATTCTTCGGCGGCGTTCATGGTATGTTCAATAAGTATATCGGTAACACGATTTATAAGGTCTGCTGCAAGTGCAGTCATATATACAGGTTCACCGCGTTGCTCGGTATTATGTATAAGATTTACAACAAATGTTTTAAGGCCGGAAAATGAAAAATCATATTTATTATCGGAAATTTTCGGCCGCGGCAATTTATACATTCCGCTTAGTGTCTGATCCGCCATATAGTCAAGTCTTGAACCGCCCGGATACGGTATACCCATCGCACGCGCGGCCTTATCGTAACATTCGCCGACTGCGTCATCACGCGTTTGACCGATGACTTTGAAATCAGTATAACCGCGGACTTCCACTATCATAGTATTACCACCCGAAACAAGCAAACATAAAAATGGCGGTTCAAGTTCAGGATGATCTATATAGTTAGCCGCAATGTGCGAGCGCAGGTGATGAACCGGAATAAGCGGAACACCCATTGAAAGAGCAAGACCCTTTGCAAAATTAACCCCGACAAGCAGGGCGCCTATAAGTCCGGGGGCAAACGTAACTGCAACCGCATCAATATCATCTAATGTAAGGTTGGATTTTTGCAAGACGGAGTTCATTATTTCAGACATTGCTTCGATATGTTTACGCGATGCAATTTCGGGAACAACACCGCCGAACAGACTGTGAATTTCAATCTGTGTATAAACTGCGCTTGCTAACACATCTCTGCCCTCGGTTATTGCTGCCGCGGTTTCGTCACAGGAACTTTCAATGCTCAGTATTTTCATAAAATTACACATCCTCTATGAAAAATATACAGTATAAATAATTGCATCCTCGGTTGGATTTGAATAAAAATTTTTTCGTTTACCAACCGCTTTAAATCCGGCTTTTTCGTAAATACTTACTGCCGTAAAATTTGATTTTCTTACTTCGAGTGAAAGAAAGGATAAACCGGTTTCTTTACAGAATGATACAGCCGCGTTTAAAAGCGCTGTACCAACGCCGTGTCCGCGGTAATTGGGTAACACTGCAATGTTGGTTATATATCCTTCCCCAAATATGCTTTGAACGCCGATATAACCGATAATAACGCCGCACTTTTCAGCAACAAAAAAATTCGTATTGAAATTGTATGACGAAAGAATGGCGTCACGACTCCACGGTTCGGCAAAACAGACGGTTTCAATCTCTGCCACCGAGTTAAGACATTCTTCGGAAAACGGCTTTATTGAAAAATTATTTTTTAGCATCATACCAGGTTTCACCATATGAAACATCTACCGAAAGCGGGACAGACAGTTCCACTGCATTTTCCATTTCTTCTTTAAGTATTTTGCAGGCTGTTTCGGCTTTATTTTCGGGTGCTTCAACAATTAATTCGTCGTGAACCTGCATTATAAGGTGCGCATCCGGCAGTTCTTTTTCAAGCCGGTTCACCACTTTTATCATAGCGATTTTAATTATATCCGCCGCAGTACCCTGTATAGGCATATTGCGCGCAACACGCTCGCCGAACGATTGAATCATTTTGTTTGAATTTGCAAGTTCGGGCAAAAATCTTTTGCGTCCGAAAATGGTTGTAACATAGCCGTTTTTCTTTGCTTCGGCAACTACATTTTGCATATAATCCGCAACTTTATGATAGGTTGCAAGATATTTTTTAATGTATTCGTCCGCCTCTTTGCGCGTAACACCTATATCTTTTGAAAGAGAAAATGCCCCTATACCGTAAACTATTCCGAAATTAACAGCCTTGGCGCGGCTTCGCATAAGGGGGGTGACCATACCTATAGGCATATTAAACACCTGTGACGCAGTAACGGTATGAATATCGACACCGTCTTCAAAAGCCTTTATCATAACGTCGTCATCCGCTATTGACGCCAGCACTCTTAATTCAATTTGCGAATAATCGGCGTCACACAAAACAAACCCCGGCTTTGCTTTAAAAAATTTGCGAAGTTCTTTTCCTTCGGGCTTACGTACGGGTATGTTTTGCAAATTAGGTTCAGAAGAACTTATTCTGCCCGTTCTTGTTTCGGTTTGATTAAGGGTGGAACGTATGCGTCCGTCGCCGCAAACAGCGCTGCACAATCCGTCGCAATATGTTGATTTAAGTTTCGTCAGAGTTCTGTAATTAAGAATATCGGATACTATGGGGTAATCATATTGCAGTGATTCCAAAACCTGTGCATTGGTTGAATAGCCGCTTTTTGTCTTTTTTTTGCAGGGAATACCCAAATCTTCAAACAGTGCTTTACCCAGTTGCTTGGGAGAATTAAGATTAAAATCATAACCGACTTCATTAATAATTTCACTTCGTATTAATTCGATTTTTCTTTCCAATTCCGCACCGTAGTTTTTAATGCCATCCGTATCAAGCGAAAAACCGACAGTCTCCATTTTTGCAAGTACATATGCAAGAGGGAGTTCAATATCGGTTAAGAGCGGCATAAGATTCTGTCCGCTCATCTTTTTTTCTAAATTGTCGCATAAGGCGGATATTTCGGCTGCCTGCACAAGTTCATCATTCGTATTATCGATTGTAATATGATATTCGCGGCACAGCCTGTCGGGTGAATAGTCGCTTGCTGACGGATTAAGCAGGTAAGCTGCCAACATAATATCAAAAACTATACCCGATGGTTTTATATTATTCTTAAGGCAGTATTTATATAAGGTTTTAGTGTCGTAAGCACGTTTTTTAATGTTCTCATCCGATAAAATCGCAGCAACATCATTACCGCTTATACGCCATGCTTTACCTTCATTGCAAAGTATAACCGTATTTGAATTTGAATCAAAATGCAGATCAACACTTTTGAGATTTTTCCAATCATTAAGTTTGTCCGAAAGGCTGAGCGTAACGGCAGACACATTACCGTTATCACCAAAATCAGCGTCGGATGGCTTAATTCCGAACTTATTCGCAATTTTTATAAGTTCATATTCATATAACAGTGACGCTAATTTTTTGAGGTTGCCTTTATTTTTTTTGTATAAATTTATATCTTCGCAAATAGGGGCGTTCTTAACAATCGTACCGAGAATTTTTGAATTGTATGCACTTTCTTTTCCCGCAATTAATTTATTTCTTATTGCAGGTCTGATATCCGGGGAGTCGAGGTTTTCATATATTGTGTCAATCGTACCGAATTTTTTAATGAGTTCGCCCGCGGTTTTTTCGCCGATACCCGCAACTCCCGGTATATTGTCGGACGAATCACCCTGTAAAGCTTTAATTTCAATCATACCGTCGGGTGTAACACCGTATTTTTCAAAAAGTGTGTCAAGATTGTATTCGGTTATTTCCGGCCTGCCCATTTTTGTCGCCGAAAGAAGAATTTTGGTTTTATCGGAAACAAGTTGTAATGAGTCACGGTCGCCGGTTGCGATTACACACTCGTTACCGCTTGTTTCACACATATTTGCGAGTGTGCCGAGGATATCGTCAGCCTCGTATCCCTCACATTCAACATTAACATAGCCAATATATCCGATAATATCTTTGATAACCGTAAGCTGCGAGTGCAGTTCTTCCGGCATCGGCTTCCTGCCCGCTTTATATTCGCCGTACATTTTATGGCGAAATGTCGGCGCACGCAGATCCCAGGCAACAGCAACTCCGTCAGGGTTTTCCATATCGCACAGTCTGCCGAGAATGTTTAAAAAACCGACAATGGCATTAGTATATTTCCCGTCTTTTGTTGTAAGTAATTTAATGCCGTAAAAGGCACGGTTCACTATGCTGTTTCCGTCAATAGCAAGTAATTTCATAAATATTTCTCCCATAAAAAACCAAGCGGATTTTACCGACTTGCTCTTTAACATACTACATTAATATACCACAGATGCAATATAAATGCAACAATTCGGAATAAAGTTGTATCGACTTTAATTTATAATTTTAATAAATAATTTTAAACAAAAGTATTTGACAAAGCGACTATATTGTAGTATCATATTCATTGTAAATTTTTTCGTACTCTTTTAAATTGTGTAATGCGTGAAAATTGCATATTTGTTTCCGTAGCTCAGCTGGATAGAGCGACCGCCTCCTAAGAATCAGTTACAACGACCGCCTTTGGAGCAAAAGTGATTGACAATGAGTTAGTTTAAGTCCATAATTGAATAGATTTTAAAGATGTTTCCGTAGCTCAGCTGGATAGAGCGACCGCCTCCTAAGCGGTAGGTCGGGTGTTCGAATCACCTCGGGAACGCCAAAAACTCCGCCGGAAAACCCAGTAAAATCAAGGGTTTCCGGCGTTTTTTCATTTTTACGAAGAAACAGCAAAAACGAAAAAATCACAAATTTTCATTAGCAAATTCTCCGTCTGCTAATGGAATTTAGGACTAATGTCGTCCGCCTTTCAGGTGGACGGCTTGCTAATAAAAATTAGCAAAAAAATCACTGTTTTGCTAATGAAATTGCCCTCTCTGCTAATGGCGGAAAAAATCGAGCCAAAAATCCTGCTAATGGACAAGGCGGTCGTTACCCTGTTAATTCGTTCATTTTTCAATAATGGAGGATTATTCGCAAACTACACCTATACCATTTCCTGTTATATAATTGCAGGACAGGAGGTGGTTGCTTTGAAAGAACAGAAATATCATTTATATCTTTGCGATGATGAATACAGACAGACTATTCAGTCCCTTGTTCGCTTGAAGAACAACCTAATTGCACAAGGTAGATACACCGATGGAGTTGACGATGTTCTTTGCAAAGTGCTTTCTGCCAAGATATCTTCAATGTGAAAACAATAAGCCGAATATGGATGACGCACACGAAGGCGAAATGATAGCAGGAAAACCGCACTTGTTCTTTTGGGATGAAAACTTCGTAAATGTCTTTTTACATATCGTTGATTTTATATGGGTTGACGGCAAGCGTCGTATTAAAAGGGAGAGTTTCGATAAATGGTACGGTTCACAGACCAAATATACCAAGGTCAAGGAAATCGAGGAGGTGGAAAACTATGTCGATTGAAGATAAAGTTCGCAAATTAAATGGCGGTACATTTTCCAAAAAGAGTTACTCGGTAGAGGAAGTACAGGACATTTTGGGTATCACCCGTCAGACTGTATATAAGCTTATCAAACAGGGTTGTTTTCAGGCTATAATGCTTGAAAACGGCTACCGCATTATGAAATCAAGTTTTGATAAGTGGTTAGATAATGAATAAGGAGGATTGAAGATGGCTTCTATCGTAAAAAGAAAGAACCGTTATTCTGTTGTATATACCTACAAGGATGATGACGGCACCCAACATCAGAAATGGGAAACCTTTGATACAAACGCAGATGCGAAAAAGAGAAAAACACAGATAGAATTTGAGCAGCAAACCGGTACATTCATCGTTCCCACAGCTACAACCGTAGCAGACCTGCTTGAAGAATATTGCTCCGTGTATGGGGTAAACAACTGGGCGATGTCAACCTACCGTTCAAAGAAAGGTCTTATGTATAATTACATTATTCCGCTTATCGGAGATGTGAAGCTTGAAGAACTGACACCGAGACTAATGGATAAGTTCTATCAGAGCCTATTGAAAGTCAAGACAAAATCGGTGCAGAACAAAAAGCCAAAGAACGAATATCTGACTGTACATACCGTAAGAGAAATCCATAAGTTTTTAAGAAGTGCCTTTAATCAGGCGGTAAAATGGGAGCTGATGACAAGAAATCCGGTTCTCAATGCAACCCTCCCAAAAGAGGAACATCAAAAACGAGAGATTTGGACAGCGGAAACGCTTATGCACGCTCTCGAAGTGTGCGACGATGATATTCTCTCTTTAGCTATCAATCTTTCCTTTGCCTGTTCACTACGAATGGGAGAAATGCTCGGACTGACTTGGGATTGTGTTGATATATCGGAGGAAAGCTTGAGAGACAACAATGCTTCCATCTATGTAGATAAGGAGCTTCAGCGTGTAAACAGAGATGTAATGGAGGTTCTTGAAAACAAAGATATTATCCGTGTATTTCCGAGAACATTATCAAATACAAACACCTCTCTCGTTTTGAAAACACCTAAGACGAAAACGAGTGTGAGAAAAATCTTCTTACCATCAACCGTGGCTCAGATGCTTTTGGAGAGAAAAAACCAGACTGATGAAATGAAAGAACTTTTTGGAGACGAGTATTTGGATTATAACTTGGTATTCTGTCATTCGTCAGGCAGACCAATGGAAGGTCAGGTAATCAACCGTGCCTTGAAAAAGCTGATAAAAGACAATGACCTTCCCGATATAGTGTTTCACAGCTTCCGCCACGCAAGTATTACCTACAAGCTGAAATGGAACGGCGGCGATATGAAATCCGTTCAGGGCGACTCAGGACACGCAAGAATGGATATGGTAGCCGATGTTTACAGCCATATCATTGACGAGGACAGACGCTACAATGCACAGAAATTTGAGGAACAGTTCTACAATGCCAAAGGACTGAAAAATGTTGAAGAAGGCAAAACTGCTCCTATGCCAAAGTTTGAAACCTCCGTTGAATTGCTTGACCCAATGGCAGAGTTTCAGGAAACTCCTGTACAAGAAGAAAATTCCGCTGACAACAGCGTAGAAGAAAATGCTTCTCTGATTGCAAAGCTGTTATCCAACCCGGAAACAGCGGCGTTGTTAAAGGCATTGGCAAAAACAATATAGACCGAAGAAATGGCAATCCGTAAGGGTTGCCATTTTAATGTCCAATTAAAACCTTGAAATTGATACTCAAAATCAGTATAATATAAACACGAAATTGATAAGATACTCGAAAAGAATGAAAAAGCGCTACGGCGATTTAGCACTCGCAACGAGTATCATATTAACTGAATGATGTCCCCCAAAAATCTTTGCATTTGCTAATACCTTGCTAAAATGAAGGGAAAAAACGGCGTAAAATTAGCAGATTTCAAAAGAGAATTGATTAACACTAAAATCTCGGAAAAGCCAGTAAAATCAAGGATTTTCGAGGATTTCAAGGGAGAATAAAATGCCCTTCCGGGGCTTCTCCTAAGCGGTAGGTCGGGTGTTCGAATCACCTCGGGAACGCCAGGAAAAGGACTTGCATTTGCAGGTTCTTTTTTGATGAAATTGCTTCCTGCACAACTTGTAAAATAATCGCCATACCGAATCCGATGTATAATATTAACAAAAAAGCAAAGTATAGTATCTGCACCGGTGTTATCGATGCAAACCAAGATGATATTTATGTTCACTTATAAAAGATTATTTTAACCGAAACGGAATGATTAAAATTGTATAAACCGAATGAAAAAAGATACTCGAAAATGACATATAATCGCTGCGGCAGCAGCGGTCTGAAATTGTCGGCAATTTCGCTCGGGCTGTGGCACAACTTCGTGGATAACGCCGACCCGAATAATATGAAACGGCTGCTTTTTACCGCGTTCGATAACGGGATTACACATTTTGACCTTGCCAATAACTACGGGCCCGAACCCGGCAGCGCCGAAAGAAATTTCGGAAAAATATTAAACAGTGATCTTTCGACATATCGCGACGAGTTGATTATAAGCACGAAAGCCGGATATGAAATGTGGCAGGGGCCGTACGGAAATATGGGCAGCCGCAAATATCTGATTGCAAGCCTTGACGCAAGCCTTAAAAGATTGGGGCTTGAATATGTTGATATATTTTATCACCACCGCCCCGACCCGGACACGCCGCTTGAGGAAACAATGGGCGCGCTGGCACAGGCAGTCAAGTCGGGCAAAGCATTGTATGCCGGCCTTTCAAATTATGACGGCGAACAACTTGTAAATGCGGAAAGAATATTGTCCGAATTAAAGTGTCCGTTTATAATCAATCAAAACCGTTATTCAATTTTTGACAGAACGGTTGAACAAAACGGCCTTAAATCACAGGCTGCAAGGCTGAAAAAAGGAATAATTGTTTTCAGCCCTTTAGCTCAGGGTATGTTGACCGACAGATATCTTAACGGTATTCCGAAAGACAGCAGAATAGCAACCGACGGCAGATTTTTAAAAGAATCCGCAATAACGCCAACCCGCCTTGAACAAATAAGAAAACTTAACGAAATTGCAAAAGGCAGGGGGCAAACGCTTGCGGAAATGGCGCTTGCCTGGCTGCTCAGGGACGATGCAATTACTTCAGTTTTAATCGGTGCATCAAAATCTTCGCAAATACTTGATAATATCAAAGCGATAAACAATACCGATTTCAGTGCCGAAGAACTCGCGGCAATTGATAAAATTTCAAAATAAATAATATTAAAAGATAACCGGCAAGTCGAAATTAACGGCTTGCCGGTTATCTTTGGCGGTATGCATCTTCCTTAAGAATTTCCTCATATGTTAATTTTAAAATATTTACCATCGTCTTAATTTCAATATCGGTTACGAATCTTTTGCCGCACTCGATGCGCTGAATTGCGTTTTTATCAAGGTCAAGACCTGCTATTTGCAACTTATCGGCAAGTTCACGCTGGGAAATGCCCATTTCTTTTCGCCGTATTTTAATGTTTTTACCGCAAATGTTATTTAGTCCCTCCGGTGTCTTATTTATAAACATAATTTCTCCTTTTTTGACATTTAGCACTTGTCAACATAAAGATTATATGTTATACTAAATAAAATTATGACATTCACTGAATGTCAAATAAGGAGTATGAATATGCCTAATAGTTTTAAATTCAAAAAGCACGGTAACGCATTTTTACGCGTATGTTCGCTTTTTATAGCGGTATTTTCTTTATGTGCTTTATCGGGCTGTTTTTTACCGAGAAATGCCGATAATCCAACACAAGATGAAAGCAGCGACAACACAACTGAAACAGCGGAATTTTCAATAGGTGAAACATTTTCGGGCGACGGACTTAATATTACCCTGCAAAATGTTGAAGATTGGAATTCGGATAATGAGTTTAAAACGCCTAAGGATGGCTATAAATTTATAAGAGCATATTTCATTATTAAAAATACCGATACTACCGCAAAATATCTCGGTCCGTATGATTTTGATTGTTATGCCGACAACTCTAAAATGGAAATGGCAAGGTTTAGAGATAATGCTATGAGGTCAATGGAAATTTCCGGAGGCAGAGAATTACAAGGCTATATATATTACGAGATTCCCGTGAATTCTCAAAGTATTGAAATAGAATATTGTTTTAATCGCCGGAATAGTGAAAAAGCGATATTTAAGGTTAAATAAAGCGGTAGACAAAGCAAATATATAAATACCCGGCAAGTTGAAATAAGCAACCTGCCGGGTGTTTTATATCCTAATTATATAAATTGTTTTGTATTACATCAGGCTTCTGTAAATCTCTGCGATTTCTTCAACCGATGTATCCCTCGGATTGCCGGGGCGACAGGCGTCCGCAAATGCGGATTCGGCAAGTGCAGGAATATCTTCCTCTTTAACAATTCCTTTAAGGGTTGACGGAATACCCACATCCTCCGAAAGTCGACGAACGGCGTCAACTGCGGCTTTGCGATATTCTTCAACTGTCATATTGTCTACACCTTCAACGCCCATTGCCTTTGCGATATCTTTGTATTTTTCGCCCGTGTATTCGGCGTTGTATGCCATAACCGCAGGTAAGAGTATAGCGCAGGCTTTGCCGTGCGGCGTGTCATAATAAGCCGATAGGGTGTGAGCCATTGAATGGTCAACCCCAAGCCCGACATTTGAAAATCCCATACCTGCTATATATTGACCGAGCGCCATACCTTCGCGGCCGCTCTTTTCATTCTTAACAGCGTCGCGCAGTGAACGCGAAATTATTTCAATCGCCTTAATATGGAACATATCCGAAAGTTCCCAAGCGCCTTTTGTAATATACCCTTCGATTGCGTGGGTAAGCGCGTCCATACCCGTGGCAGCTGTAAGTGACGCCGGCATTGTCGACATCATATCAGGGTCAATAACGGCGATAATCGGGATATCGTGCGCGTCAACACATACAAATTTACGCTTTCTTTCAACATCTGTTATAACATAGTTGATTGTAACTTCGGCTGCGGTTCCTGCCGTGGTGGGAACCGCAATTATCGGTACACATTTATTTTTGGTAGGTGCAACACCCTCGAGCGAACGGACATCGGCGAATTCAGGGTTGGCAACTATAATCCCTATTGCTTTTGAAGTATCCATAGATGAACCGCCGCCGATAGCGACAATACAATCGGCTCCGCAAGTCTTAAATTCTTCAACGCCGTGCTGAACATTCTCAATAGTCGGGTTTGGCTTTATATCCGAATAAAGTTTATAATCAATTCCTGCCATTTCAAGCAAATCGGTAACCTTTTTTGATACACCGAATTTAACAAGGTCAGGGTCGGATGCTACAAACACCTTTTTAAAACCGTGACCCTTAATTTCTTCGGGTATTACTTCTATGGCGCCCCAGCCGTGATATGAGGTTTCATTAAGCATAAATCTGTTCATAAAAAATCACCTTTCTTTTAATTGATAATCACACGGAATATCAAAATTCCTTGTAACAATTATATTATAATATGTAAAATTCACATTTTCAATTAAAAAATCGTTAATAATTTGTTACAAATGAACACAATTTATTCAAATGACACCTTAATCTATTTTTCAATTATTTATTATTTTAATAATTCTCCCAATCAACGCTGCACTTAAATAAGATCTGTCGGCAGTGTGCAGAGCATGATATATATCTTTAGTACTTTTAAGCACATATCCGCTTTTAACGGGGCTGTTATTGTTAAGCAGCAGCGTGTAGCCCTTTACCCAAACTTTAGCGCCGTTTTCTTCTAAATGCCGCGCAAGTATGTAAACCTGACGCTTTACCTGCTTTATTGGATTTTTTACAATTTTGGTATAGGTGTTGCCGGCTTCGGTGGTGTGGTATTTAGTCCATTCGAAATCTTCTTCACGACCTACAAGGCTGCCGTTATAATTTTTAACTTCTATAATAAAAACACCGTACTTGTTTACTATAACATTATCAAGTTCGGTTTCTTTACCGTCATAAAAAACCGTAATGTTTGTAAACAACCTGTCGTCATCGTCAAGGCACTTTTTTATAATTTCGGTTGCCCGCAATTCGCCGTATCTTCCTGCTTCTTCGGCAAGAAATTCATCTTCTGTTTTTTGGGATTGTGCTTCGCATATTGCTACTACGATAATAACTATAACCGATAATATTAAAACTGCGGTTATAATCATAATAAGTGTCATTTCCATAATGCCTCCGATAGTTTTAATTTGAGGTCAATTTTGCAACCGCTTCAAGCATTACTTCGGTAACATCATCAAGCGTGACTGAAAAACCGCCCTTAAAGTATTCGGCAACCACATCAACACAAGCGCTTACAAAAAATATGTTTGTACCTGCTGTTTTTTAATATCGGACGCGGGCGGCAAGGGGGAGCACATCTTCATTAATTTTTTGAACGATTATCCCTTTTAATTTTTCAACGAAAAGTCTCGTAGATTTTGCGCCCATGACCATTCTGTAACTGCTCTCGTTCTCTTTAAGAAAATCAATTATACCGCGTGTGTAGTATTTAAAATTTCGTTCAATTTCTTACACTCCGAATTAAAATGTTGCTTGAACTTTGTTATTTTCCAATTATAATTGAGAACATGAAAATTTGCAACTGCAGTACAAAATTTTATTAAAAAATCCGGGAGGAATTTATATGGCGAAAAAAGTCAGTCTAAAAACCGCTTTGTAATCCACTTTATTTCAAGCCAAAATTCAATTTCAACCGTCGGATTGCTTATCGGTATCGGCACAATTTGTTCGGTGGTTATGATTACCGTAATACTTCCGTCCGTACTGTATCTGATTGATAAATTCGTGCTCAAACTCTCAATAAAATCAAAAAAATAAAATCACAACAACATTACGGCGGTGCCTTTAATCGGGTACCGCCGTTTTATAATATCACGGTCTGTTAAATTTATCTAACAGAACTTTTAAATGACGAAAGGTAAAATCCCACAAGGCAAACGGTCAATACAAGTGAAATTGCGGCAGAAACGGAAATGTCGCTTTTCCCCGATATAAAATTCACGGAGTTTGACAGCGTTGCGGCCGTCACAGGAGATATTTCAAGGATTATCTTGCATATTAAGTAAGACAGTGCTCCGTGCAACAGCCTTGTTACAAAAAACCGTAAAATGTCGGGTAAAAAAGACTGTGCGGCTGACAGCACCTGTAAATGTACTGAAAAGCCCGAAAAACCAAGAAAAAATGCTGTTAAGGGAATAGAAAATCTGAAATCGGAAAGCCCGTTTGTTACCTCAAATAAACAAGAAACATACGCCATGATATCGTAGTTTAACGGAAGTGACTTAATAACCGAAACAACTGCCGAAAACAGTACAACGCAAGTGCAGATTGACCTCATTGAATTTGAGGCGCTTGCAACCGAATTAACGAAACAATTGGAAATTGCCGCCATTTTATTTTCGGCTCTGCCGTCAATACACCTTTCTTTGTTCAAAAGTGTAGAAATGCGGCAAATTAAAAAAGCCGCCGCAATATGAGATATGAAGATGATATTTCCCGCTTTACGGTAGCCGATCGTTTCTGCCCCAATCGCTATTATGATAAACGACGGCCCTCCGTTTACGCAAAAACCAAGCAGCATTTCGGCACGCTTTCGGGAAATGCCGCCATCTTTATACAATTGGTTTACAAGGTGCGCCCCGACAGGATAACCCGATATCATTGACATTAAAAAGACTTCGGTTTCCCTTGCCGATAATCCGAAAATCAGATGCGTGAATTTATTTGCAAATTTCGGCAATTTAATTCCGTAAAATAAGGAATTGATAAAAAAACTTAAAACCGCAAAAGGGAAAAGCGAAGGGATTACAATTTTAAAGCAAATAATAATCCCGTTTGTAACGCCGTTTTTAACGGTTTCGGGTACCGTAAAAATCGCCGCACCGCCCAGTACGCAAACAGCAATCACCGAAATCATTTTTATTTTTTGCGTTGCAAAATTAAAAGTCATAAATATCACCGTTAAATTATACTGTTCATGCCTTAGAATTATTATCAAATGTTCGGCATATTTTATAGTAATATCGCTGAAAGGATGATAGCGAATTGGCTAAAAAAATCAGGCTCGGGATAAAAGACAAAAAGGATAAAATACGTTTGTTTTCGTATGAGGAAACTATAAAAAAAGCGACAGGGAAATATTTTAAAATTGAAATTATATCGGATAGGAACGTCCTTATTGAGGGATGCTGCGGAGTCTTGAATTATTATGATACCGTTATAGCCCTTGCAGTTGAAGGCGGTTCGGTTTGCTTTTGCGGAAATGGTTTGGATCTGAATTCGCTTTGTGACGGAACACTTGAAATAAGCGGCTTAATTACCTCAATTGAATATAATATTGATCACCGTAAAAAAAGAAGTGGCAGGAGGTAGGAGAGAATTGTTTATCGGCAAAGTTTATAGGTTTATTTGCGGATATGTTGAATTTACTGCTGTCGGTGATAATCCCGAAAGCATACTTAATTCTTTTTTTAAAAACAGAATATTTATTTGGAATGTTCGCAGAACAAACGGCTGCATCACCGCCTGCGTCGGTGCACACAATTATAAAAAAATACACTCGCTACGCAAAAAGGGGCAGAAAACTCGGGTAGTGAAAAAATACGGGATTCCGTTTTTTGCAAAAAAATATCGCTGCAGATACGGTATGTTAGTCGGGGCAATTATATTTTCAGTTCTTATGTTTTTTCTGCCCACACGAATATGGAATATCGAAATTTGCGGAAACGGCAGCATACCTACAGAAACAATAAGCAATGCTCTGAATTCGCTCGGCGTGTATGAAGGGGTTAGAGTTTCTTCACTTAACACCGGCGTGCTTAAATCGCAATTACCCTTAAAGATACCCGATATAGCCTGGGCAGCCGTAAATATCGACGGTATGAAGGTTACGGTTGAAATAAGCGAAACTCAAAAATCGGAACTTAAAAACGATCCTCCGTGTAATCTTAAAGCATCCCGTGACGGCATAATAAAATCAGTGCTTGTCAATAACGGCCGTGCGGAAGTCATCGCGGGACAATCTGTTGCAAAAGGAGATGTTTTGGTTTCGGGCGTTGCCGAATACAAAGATACAAGCATTGAATTCAAAACGGCAGACGGTGTTGTAACCGCCGAGGTTGAAAGGGAATTTAAGGTTTATGTGCCGTTTAAAAAAGTTGTGGCAGAAAGGACGGGCAAAAGTGAAAAACGTACCGTGATAAGGTTTATGCAAACAGATATTCCATTGTTTATCGGTAAAGTCAAGTATGATCACGATAAAAAATTAACGGAATACCGTTACAATAAAAACGGTTCGTACATACCGATAACATTCAAAAGTGCAAAATTTTATGAAACAAAAAACAGAACATATTTTATGTCGTATGATGAAGCGGTTGCGGAAGCGGATATACAACTTAAAAATTATATATTAACGGATAAAAATGTTATTTCCGTTATATCGCAAAGCGATGAAATTCAAAAATCAAAGTACGGAATAACAGTAACACGCCTTGCAACTCTTGAAGAAAATATAGCAATTCCGGAAATTATATTATTTAGTACTGTAAATTAGTTAATAAATGTGTTACAATAGTATCGATAAGGGAAAATCGGGCTTTCAGCAGCGGTGATGCCGCTTTTGCATTTTAAATATTTGCGCGGAGGTTGAAAAATGATTGAACAAACAGTTAATATTGAACGAATGGAACAGGTTGTTGAACTTTTCGGCAATTTTGACAAAAACGTTAAATTCATTGAAAACGAATATAACGTTACCGTTGTTTCACACGGAAGCGAAATAAAAGTCAAGGGTGAACCGGCAAAGGTCAGTCTTGCTATGCGTGCAATAAACGCTATGATAGAAACACTTAATAAAGGCGAAATGCTTAACGAGCAGAATATCAGGTACATCATCTCCCTGGTAGCCGATAATGAAGATTCAAACATTGGTAATTTAACCGACAGTGACTGTGTCTGCATTACTTCAAAGGGAAAACCGATCAAGGCAAAAACTTTCGGACAGCAGAAATACATTGACGCGATAGAAAAAAACACAATAACCGTGGGTGTCGGCCCTGCAGGAACCGGCAAAACATATTTAGCGGTTGCAGAAGCCGTTGCCGCTTTCAGAAGTAAACAGGTCAACAGAATTATTCTTACCCGCCCTGCGGTTGAAGCGGGCGAAAAGCTCGGGTTTTTACCGGGTGATTTACAGCAAAAAGTTGACCCGTATCTGCGCCCGCTTTATGACGCATTGTTTGATATGCTGGGAGCAGAGAACTTTGCAAAATGTCAGGAACGCGGCGATATTGAGGTTGCACCGCTTGCGTATATGCGCGGACGAACCCTTGACGACAGTTTTATAATATTGGATGAAGCACA
Organism: Roseburia intestinalis; assembly: GCA_963630555.1. Classification (GTDB taxonomy): domain Bacteria; phylum Bacillota; class Clostridia; order Oscillospirales; family Acutalibacteraceae; genus CAVALG01. The sequence goes on from CAVGND010000001.1 coordinate 96,055, forward strand.
AAATACCACCGGTGAACAAATGAAAATGTTTTTAACCCGTTTAGGCTTTAATTCAAAAGCGGTAGTTACAGGCGATATCACACAGATCGACCTGCCGGACGGCAAAAAGTCGGGACTGAAAGAGGCTGTTTCCATACTTAAAAACATTAAAGATATTGCAATAATAAAATTCAGCGAAAAAGATGTAGTACGCCACCACCTTGTACAGGAAATTATAAAGGCTTACGAAAAGGCATATGAGAGAAGGCAAAGAGTATGACGTTTTTAGAATTCTCAAACAACCAAAATCTTATAGAAATTGACGACTTGTTGTTAAATCTTGTAAAACGTGCTTGCGAAGCAACATTGGAATATGAAAACTTCCGCGGTGACGCCGAAATATCCTTTACTTTTGCCGATAATTCTGAAATACACGAACTTAATTTGCGTTTTCGTAATATTGACCGTGAAACCGATGTGCTTTCTTTTCCACTTAGCGAGAACGGGGAATATGACATAGACCCCGAAAACGGTGCCTGTCAATTGGGTGATATAGTAATTTCCGTAGAAAAAGCAAAACAACAAGCGGAGGAATACGGTCACTCCTTCAACCGTGAAGTTGCTTTTTTGACAGTTCACTCTATGCTTCATTTGCTGGGTTACGATCACGTGAACAATAAAACAGAGGAAGAAGATATGTTTAAAAGACAGCACGAGATTCTTAAAGAAATGGGCGTAAATAGGGAATGAACGGCTTTTTTAAAAGTTTTCAATATGCCTTTGAGGGTGTTGCTGCTGTTTTTAAATCCGGTCGCAATTTCAGATTTATGTGTTTTTGCGGTTTGTTGAGTATTACTGCCGCAATTCCGGTTTTAAAAAAACCGACCGAATGGATGACCCTTATTTCGGCTATAGGTATGACTTTATGTGCCGAAGCATTTAACTGTTCGATTGAGCGTTTGAGTGACAGAGTTACTAAACGTCGTGAAGAATATATAAAATATGTTAAAGACGCGGCAGCTGCGGCTGTGCTGATTTTATCAATATCCGATTTAATAATTGGTATATTATTATTCTGTATCGACTGTAAGTTTCTTAAAATATTCGATTATTGCCGCAATCACTTGTGGTATCCGGTTGTTATAGCCGCCTTAATTATTATCGCATTTATAAAGGTGCCGCAAAAACATAAAGATTAAAAATGAACGAGGAATAAAATATGAACGAGCAAACTGCCGCATTTATCTCTATAATCGGTCGTCCGAATGTCGGGAAATCTTCAATTCTTAACCGTATAATCGGTCAAAAAGTCGCAATAGTATCCGATAAATCCCAAACTACGCGCACGCGCATAATGGGTGTTTATAACAAGGAAAACGCACAACTTGTTTACATAGACACCCCGGGATTTCATAAACCTAAAAATATTTTGGGTGAAAAAATGATAAAAGCTGTTGGGGACGGTATGAGTGATGCTGACGCGGTAACGCTTGTTGTTGAAGCAAGTCCCAAGTTCGGGTTTGACCCCGAAAATTTGCCTGCTGCCGAACTTGAACTTATAAACAGTATAAAAAAGCGCCGTTTAAGTGCGGTACTTGTAATAAACAAGATTGATATGCTGGGCGATAAGTCGGAATTATTACCAATGATTTCGGCATACAGTGCCCACCTTGACTTTGATGCGGTTGTACCGCTTTCCGCCAAAACGGGGGAGGGAATAGATACTCTGATTACAGAGCAATTAAAATTTGCCGCACCTTCGCCGCATTATTTTGATGACGATTCTTATACCGACCAACCCGAACGAGTAATGGTTGCCGAAATAATCAGAGAAAAGATCCTGCGACTTATGGACAAGGAAATACCGCACGGAATAGCGGTTGAAATCGAAAAATTTTCGGAACGCAAAAACAAAGCCGGAGAGACCGTTATGGATATTGGTGCCGTAATATATTGCGAGCGTGAATCACACAAAGGTATTGTTATCGGAAAAGGCGGCACTATGCTCAAAAAAATCGGTACACTTGCCAGAACCGACCTTGAAGATTTTTTTTGCTGTAAGGTCAACTTGCAACTTTGGGTAAAAGTTAAAGAAGATTGGCGCAATCGCGGCGGAATAATCCACAATTTCGGACTTGACTGATATTACCTTTAATATTGCGGTTCACGGTGCCCAAAATAATTTTACAAAAATATTTTGGAGGTCTTGAAAATGAATAGTTTTGAGGCATGGAATATATTTTTAAAAACGGGTGCTGTTGAGGACTATATTAATTATTCAAGGTGCAGAAAACATGAGATCGGCGGTGGTGTACAGTATGAAAATCAAAACAACGGGTCTGGTATTAAAGACAACCGACATAAGGGATAACGATAAGGTGTTGACGGTGCTGTCACCGGAATACGGTCTTATGAGCGTTTTTGCAAACGGCATACGCAAAATAGGGCACCGAAATGCCGCCGCCTGTTCACCGTTTTGTTATTCGGAGTTTACATTAAACAGGGGTTCAAGAGGCGCATACACAGTAACGGAAGCAACCGTGAACGAAATGTTTTACGAACTGCGTTCGGATATTATTAAATTATCTGTAGCGCAGTACATATGCGAAATTTGCATTTTCTTTTCGGATGAGGGCGATCCGGCTTCAGAATTGTTGCGAACTGCATTGAATTGTCTTTATTGCCTTGCAAACGAAAAGGCAAGCCCAGAACTTGTTAAAGCGGTTGCAGAACTGCGTACAGCCTCAGTTTGCGGATATATGCCGAGCATTGATGGGTGCAAAAATTGCGGAAAAATGAATGCCGATTTTTATTTTAATATAAATGACGGCGTACTGTTTTGTAAAGATTGCCTCACAGGCGGGGCGTTTATTCCCGTAAACAATACGGTTCTTGCCGCTATGCAACATATAATATATTCAGAAATGAAAAGGCTCTTTTCGTTTCAAATACCGAAAAAAGCAGAATCCGAACTATCAAATTTAACAGAAAAATACCTTCGCGAACAAACGGAACATCGTTTTAAAATGCCTGATTTCATAAGATCGCTCGGAATCACTTCCGTCATCTGATAAAGGAGAAAAATGAAAAAACACGACGAACAATATTATATTGCGCTTGAATTAGATAAAGTGCTTGCAAAACTTTCGGACTGCACCGATATGGCGGACGCAAAAGAACTTTCGTTAACTCTTTCGCCTTCATCTGATATGGGTGAAGTCAAAAGACGACTTAGCGAAACCGATGAAGCCTATGTTCTGTCGGCAAAATTCGGCGCGCCGTCATTCGGTGCTGCGAAAAATGTAATTAACCCACTCGCCCGTGCCTCTTCGGGTGCGGTTCTTTCAATGCGTGAATTTTTAGATATCGGCGAAACGCTGCGGGTTATACGCTCTGTAAAGGAGTGGCGTAATAATTCGGAAAGTAATAGTACACCGATCACCGACGAGCTGTTTGACATACTTACCCCGTTAAAATATTTTGAAGATAAAATATTCACATCTGTTAAAAACGAAGAAGAATTGTTTGATACGGCTTCTCCCGAACTGAATAACATCCGGCGACAAATGCGGGCATGTGCCTCGAATGTACGTGACCGACTTGATAATATGATTAAAAGCGGCACAACTGCAAAATATTTGCAGGACGCAATTGTAACACAGCGCGACGGACGATTTGTTGTCCCGGTAAAAGTTGAATACCGTGCTCAGGTTCCCGGACTTGTACACGACACATCTTCGTCGGGCGCAACCGTATTTATAGAGCCTATGGCGGTCGTTGAAATAAACAATGAAATAAAGATACTTCAGTCTAAAGAAAAAGATGAAATCGAACGCATTTTAACGGAACTGTCCGCAGATGCTGCCGGCATATCAAAAACCGCTGCCGACTCATATAAAGCACTTGTTAATTTAAGTTTTATTTTCGGTAAAGCCGACCTTGCATATAAAATGCGTGCTGCAAAGCCATTAGTTAATGACAGCGAAAGAATTGTGCTGAAAAATGCACGCCATCCTCTGATACCCGACTCACGCGTTGTGCCGATATCGGTCGAATTGGGAAAAAATTTCGACACGCTTGTTATAACAGGGCCCAACACAGGCGGCAAAACCGTGGCGATAAAAACTTTGGGGCTTTTAACCCTCATGACTATGTGCGGCTTGATGGTACCGTGTGACGACGGCTGTGAGATCGGCGTATTCCGCAATGTGTTTGCAGATATAGGCGATGAGCAAAGCATCGAGCAATCGCTTTCTACTTTTTCGGCACATATGACCAATATTATATCAATTATAAAAAGAGCAGGAAAGGGCAGCCTTGTGCTTATTGATGAGCTGGGATCCGGCACCGACCCTGTTGAGGGCGCTGCACTCGCAACCGCCATTCTTGATCAATTGCGTAAAAACGGTGCCCTTATTGCCGCCACTACGCATTATCCCGAACTTAAAGCCTATGCTCTTAAGACCGACGGTGTCGCAAATGCTTGCTGCGAATTTGATATAAAAACTCTTACACCTACATACAGGCTGATTATTGGTGCTCCCGGGCGTTCAAACGCGTTTGCAATTTCGAAAAAATTGGGGTTGCCCGAAAATATTATAAAAAGTGCGGAAAGCCTTGTTTCAGAAGATGCAAGGAAATTTGAAACGGTTGTCGCAGCACTTGATGAGGCACGCCACAACGCCGAAACCGAAGCAAAAAAGGCGGAAAAAATACGCATTGAACTGGAAACGGTTCGCCAAAAAAATAAGCAACGGGCAGATAACATTAAAGCGGAGAAAAGCAAGATTCTGGAACGCGCAAGAAATGAGGCAATGAATATTGTTGAAAAGGCACGAGCCGAATCTTCACGTCTGCTCGGCGAACTTGAAGATATTAAAAAACAAGAAAACAAAGCCGCAGCCGACAGATTGGCAAAGGCACGTACTGCAGTTAAATCCGGCATTAAAAAACTCGAGAATACCGCCGATCCGGTTGTAAATAATTCGGTGGATGAGTATAAACTCGACCGACCGCCGAAGGTCGGCGAGGAAATCAAAATAATAGATATTGACCGTTGCGGTACGGTTCTTGAAGTTGATGAAAAATCAAAAAACGCTTTGGTTTTAGCGGGAATTATAAAATTGCGTGTTTCTTTTGATAATCTTGCAGCCGTAACACAAAAACCGAAACAGCAAATACCGCGCACACGCAATGTAAATCACGGCATCAGCGCCGCAACGCGACGTGCCGCTCTTGAAATTGACCTTAGGGGTATGGCAAGCGATGAAGCCGTAATGGAACTTGACAGATTTATTGACGACGCGATTATTTCAAAGGTACACTCCGTATCAATTATACACGGAAAGGGTACAGGTGTGCTGAGAAAAACTGTTGCAGACTATTTAAGACATAACAGGTCTGTAGCCTCTTTCAGGCTCGGCACATTCGGCAAAGGCGAAAGCGGAGTAACAATAGCGGAACTGAAATAAAACGGGGGGCGCAATATGAAACTTATAATTGCTTCAAACAACGGACATAAATTAAATGAAATTAAGGCAATACTCGGGGAACGGTTTGATGAAATACTCTCACTAAAAGAAGCGGGGGTTGACCACGATACCGTTGAGGATGGGCATACATTTATCGAAAATGCAATAAAAAAAGCAAGCGAAATTACCGCGATTACCGGATGTTGTGCGCTGGCTGATGACAGCGGCCTTTGCGTTGATGCACTCGGCGGCGCTCCGGGTATTTACTCTGCGCGTTTTTGCGGGGAACACGGTAATGATAAGAAAAACAATCAGCTTTTGTTAAAAAAATTAGATGGGATTTCCGAACGTTCCGCGCACTTTGTCTGTGCGGTTGCTTTAGCATACCCCGACGGAACATTTAAAACAGCCGAAGGTAGGTTTTACGGTATAATAGGATACGAAGAAAAGGGTACAAATGGCTTTGGGTACGACCCTTTATTTTATATTCCTGAATACGGCAAAACCGCCGCCGAACTTTCGGCGGAACAAAAGAACGCCATCAGTCACAGAAAAAAAGCGCTCGAACTCTTACTTAAAAAATTGTAAGAATTCGAGCGGACGGTTCTGCCGTTTAATTATTCAACCGTAACGGATTTTGCAAGATTTTTAGGCTTATCAATATCGCAATTGTTAAGTTTAGCAACATGATAAGCAAGCAACTGAAGCGGTATTACTTCGCAGGATGCCGCAAACAACGGCTCGGTTTGCGAAACATAAAGCACATCATCCGCCTCCGCCTGCATGGCACTGTTGCCCTCGTGAACAACACCGAGTACCGTTGCCGAGCGTGCTTTAACTTCTTTAACATTACTCATAAATTTTTCAAACAAACGCTCATAACAAGCAAGCGCTATAACAAGTCGGCCTTCTTCAATAAGCGATATTGTTCCGTGTTTCAATTCGCCGGCAGCATACGCTTCGGAATGGATGTATGATATTTCTTTAAGTTTTAATGAGCCTTCAAGTGCAACTGCAGCGTCAATATTCCTGCCGATAAAGAATATATTGCGTTTTGAATAATATTTTTGTGCGATTTTTTCAATATCGGTATTAATATCAATGGTATGCTGTATTTGCTCGGGAAGTTTTAAAAGCGATTGAGTTAACTCTGTCTTACGGTCGGCACTGATTGTACCGGTAACTGCGGCGCCGTATATTGCAAAAGCATAAAGAAGAGCCAACTGTGTTGTATATCCCTTAGTTGTTGCAACCGCAATTTCTGGCCCTGCCCAGGTATAAAGCACATCATCCGATAATTTTGCAATAGTACTTCCGACAACATTTACAATTGAAAGCACATGCGCACCGTGCAATTTCGCTTCTTTCATTGCCGCTATAGTATCGGCGGTTTCACCCGACTGACTTATAACTATCAGCAATGTTCGATTATTTATTATCGGATTTCTGTAGCGAAATTCACTTGCAAGATCAACCTCAACCGGCTTGCGCATTAATTCCTCAATCACATATTTGCCAACCTGACCGGCATAGCACGCCGAGCCGCATGCTGTTATTACTATACGGTCAATGTTGTTTAATTCTTCGGCAGTCATATTGAAACCGTCAAGAACGATCTCTCCGTTTTTAACGCGCGGTGCGATTGTCTTTTTTACTGCCTCGGGCTGCTCAAATATTTCTTTAAGCATAAAGTGATCATAACCGCCTTTTTCGGCAACATCTACACTCCAATCAATGGTTGCCGTTTCGCGTTTGACAGGATTTAAGTCATAATCAAACACTTCGATGCTGTCAGGGGTCAGAACAGCAATATCCCCATCATCAAGATAAATCACATCTTTGGTATGTGATATAAGCGCAGTTATATCGGAAGCAATAAAGTTTTCATCTTTTCCTACACCTGCAATTAACGGGCTTGACATTTTAACGCCTATCAATTTTTCGGGTTCATCGGCACAAATTACCCCGAGGCCGTATGAACCTCGCAGCATTTTTACCACATCGACAACTGCCTTGACCAAATCGCCTTTATAGAAATACTGGACAAGTTGTGGTATAACCTCGGTATCGGTCTCGCTTTTAAAACTGAAACCTTTTGAAATCAGGAACTCACGCAATTCAATGTAGTTTTCTATTATTCCGTTATGAACAACAGAAAACTTCCCGTTATCGGACAAATGGGGGTGAGCGTTAAGTTCGCTGGGTTTGCCGTGCGTTGCCCATCTTGTATGACCGATTCCGATTTTACCGGAAATGCTTTCACCGCAATCGGTTTTATCCATCAGCAAATGAATTCTGCCGACGGTTTTTTTGGTTATTATATTACCGCTGTCAATGACTGATATTCCGGCAGAATCATAGCCGCGGTATTCAAGTCTTTCCAGACCTTTAAGCAATATCGGGGCAGCCTTTTCACGCCCTGTATATCCCACAATTCCACACATATATTTTTCTCCCTTCAGTTGTTAAACTGATTGCATAACATAATAATATTGTATTTATTTTCAACTAAAATGTCAAGACTAAAATATTGCTGTTACTCTTTGTTGCGACAACAAAATAAATAATTAATAATGTAAAAAAGAAATGAAATCTGTAATTATGATTTTAATTTTCTTCAAATTATCATCCTGATAGAAGTGTGTAAGCAGCAGGTCTACTTTTGATAGTTAAGTTTACCGAAGTATAATTTCAAATGCTTAAATTTTTTATATAAGCGAAAAAAGCAGGAAAATCGTGCGCGCAAACAGTGCGCATACCCACGCAATTCCGCATTGACCTGCCATTACTGCAGCAGCCCATTTTATACCGAGTTCCCGCTTAACGGCGGCTATCGCAGCAGCACACGGAGTATACAGCAGGCAAAATACCAACATGCTTACCGCGGATGAACTTGACATAAAAGAATCTGCCGATACACCGACAGATAAAATTTTAAGTGTTGAAACCACACATTCCTTTGCCATAAGTCCCGATATCAATGAAGTAACCGTCCTCCAATCGTTTAATCCGATGGGAATAAATACAGGTGCAATTACGCCTGATATATGTGCCAATATACTATCTTTTGAATCGGCGACAATCTTAATCTCAAGATTATAGGTTTGCAAGAACCATATTATAATTGAAGTAATAAATATGACCGTAAATGTGCGACTTAAAAAATCTTTTGTTTTATCTCTTAATATTAAGAGAATACTTGTTATACCGGGCATTCGGTAATTCGGTAATTCCAAAATAAGTGAATCTGTTTCGCCTTTAAACAAAGTGTTTTTTAAAACCAATGCAACAATTACTGCGACCGCAATCCCTAAAAAATACAGTCCGGTAATAATCAAGCCGCTGAAATCCGGAAAAAAGGTTTGTACAATGAAGCCGTAAACAGGAAGTTTGGCAGTGCAACTCATAAACGGAATAAGCATAACCGTAAGGCATTTATCCTTTCGGGAAGAGATGGTGCGTGTCGCCAAAACAGCCGGAACCGTACAACCGAAGCCTATGAGCATCGGCACAATACTTCGACCCGATAAACCTATTTTACGTAATAATTTATCCGTAATAAAAGCTATACGTGCCATATATCCGCTGTCTTCAAGCAGCGAAAGGAAAAAGAACAGAATAATAATTATCGGCAAAAACGCAATAACGCTGCCGACCCCCGAAAAGATTCCGTCGATAATTAACTTTCTTACCGTTTCATTGACCTTACCGGAGATAAGCAGTCGGTCTGTAATCTGTGATAATTTTTCCAAACCAAATTGCAAAAGCTGCTGCAGCATCGGACCTGCCAAATTAAAGGTGATATAAAAAATCAATGTCATAATCAATAAAAGGGAAGGAAAGGCGGTATATTTCCCTGTAAGTATACTGTCAATTTTTCGGGTTCTTAGAGTTCCCTTACTCTCAGCAGGTAAGAATATTGCTCTGTCGCAAAGTTGATGGATAAATGAATAACGCATATTTGCCACAGCAGTGATACGGTCGGTGGCTGTCCGTGTCTCAAGTTTTTTTGTTAACACTTCTATTTTATTTAATTCTTTATCGCTGAGATTTAACCTTTTTATAATCTTTTCATCGGATTCTATTATTTTTTCTGCCGCAAAATACACCGGTATTTTTGCATTTAAAGCACTGAGGTTAATGATGTTTGCAATCTGCTTTACGGCAGCACCGACCGTATTTGTGTGCCCGTTATACAAATCGCCGCTTTTGTTCGGCACTTGTTTCTTGTATGCTGCCTGCAAGGCGCATTTTGTAAGTGTATCAATGCCTTCGTTATGTAATGCGGATATCAAGACAACCGGTGCGCCGAGCAGTTTTTCCATGCAATCAGTTTTTATAACTCCTCCGTTTGCATTAACCTCATCTGCCATATTAAGTGCCAATACAACAGGAATTTCAAGCTGTATAAGTTGCGTTGTCAGGTAAAGATTGCGTTCGATATTTGTGGCGTCGATTATATTTATTATGCAATCGGGCATTCTATCAAAAATATAGTCATGGGTTATCATCTCTTCCGGGCTGTATGGTGAAAGCGAATATATTCCCGGCAGATCCGTTACATTGACATTTTCGTGCGCCTTAATCTTTCCGATTCTGTAATCGACGGTAACTCCGGGAAAGTTACCGGTTCGGTTGTTTGAACCGGTAAGTACATTAAACAGGGTGGTTTTTCCGCAGTTCTGATTCCCCACTAATGCAAAGGTCACGGTTTTCCCCGTTGAAAAATAATATTTCTCATCAAAAGCCGACCTCGACGGCTCAATTTGCTTTTTTTCGTTATACACCTTGCTTTTTGTGACGATTCTATCATTACCGAGCGGTATTATTTTTATTTTTTCGGCGTCGCCGCCGCGAACTGCGAGCTTGTAACCGTGTATATGCAATTCAACGGGATCGCCTAAAGGTGCATATTTTTCAATTTTTACAATCGTTCCGGGAACGAATCCCATATTTAAAAAATGATGTTTCAAATTTTTTTCGCCGCTTATTTCTTCTATAATGGCGGTTTCGCCCCTGCGCAATTCTTTTAATGTCATTTTTGCTAACCTCTTTTCAAAATAATTACAATGCAATGTATTGTAAAAAATAAAAAAATATGTATAATATTATTTAATACTACCTGAAGGTGCTGAATATGAAAACATTGAAAGAGAAGCGTGAAAAAGCCATTAAAGCGGTGTTGCTTTTTGAAAAAGAGTACCCTGATGCCGAATGTTCCCTTGATAGCAAAAATGCACTTCAGTTGCTTATTGCAACCAGACTTTCGGCACAGTGTACGGATGCAAGAGTCAACATTGTAACACCTGCACTTTTTAAGCGGTTTCCGACAGCGGAGGCGTTTGCGAACGGCCCGCTCGAAGATATTGAATCTATTATTAAAACTTGCGGATTATATAAAACCAAAGCACGCGATCTTATGGGAATAGGGAAGATGTTGTGCGATAATTACGGCGGAACCGTTCCCGATACAATAGAGGAATTAATAAAACTTCCCGGTGTCGGCAGAAAGACGGCAAACCTTGTCTGCGGTGATGTTTACGGCAAGCCTGCCATTGTTGCCGACACGCATTTCATAAGATTTTGCAACCGAATAGGATTTGTTAAAACACGTGATCCGCTTAAAGTTGAAAGCGAAATGAGAAAAATTCTTCCCCCCGAAAAGTCAAATGCATTTTGTCATAGAACAGTTATACACGGCAGAAAAATATGTTCGGCAAGAAAAGCGGATTGTGAAAACTGCTGCTTGAGAGATATATGTGAAAAGAGAATTTAAAATTTTGCAAAAAATGCCGAAAATACTGTGTTTGGGTATTGTAGTTTAAATGAATTTTTGGTATAATGATTTTGTTGTTGCCCGATAGGCTGTTGCTTATCGGGTGTATAATTGCTAAAAAGAAAAGAGAAGATTTTGTAATGCATAATATGAAAAACCTCCGCAACATTGCGATTATTGCACACGTTGACCACGGTAAAACCACGCTTGTTGACCAATTACTTAAACAAAGCGGAACTTTCAGAAACAACGAGCAGGTAGCGGAACGTGTTATGGACTCCAATGATCTTGAGAGAGAGCGCGGAATAACAATTTTATCCAAAAATACAAGCGTTATATACAATGATATCAAGATTAATATTGTTGACACGCCCGGACATGCGGATTTTGGTGGCGAAGTCGAACGAATACTAACGATGGTTGACGGGGTTTTATTACTTGTCGATGCATTTGAGGGATGTATGCCGCAAACCAGATTTGTTTTAAAAAAAGCTTTGGCATTGGGCAAAAAGCCGATTGTTGTTGTAAATAAAATAGATCGTCCCATGGCAAGACCTGCCGAGGTAGTGGACGAAGTTCTTGATCTTTTTATTGAACTCGGTGCCGATGATGATCAACTTGAATTTCCGGTTGTATATGCTTCGGGACGGGATGGATATGCCTCGACCGATCCTGACAAGCCCGGTACCGACCTTCGCCCGTTGCTTGATATGATAATTAATGAAATCAAACCGCCCCAAAACGATATCGACGGGCCTTTCCAGATGCTGTTTTCAAATATTGAATATGATGAATATGTCGGCAGAATCGGCGTCGGCAGAATTGAGCGCGGCACCGTTAAAGACGGTCAGAGTATATCCGTATGCGACAAGGACGGGGTACCGCGCCGTGCAAAAATATCCAAAATCTTTATCTTTGAAGGTTTAAAACGTACGGAAGTTCCCGAAGCCGGTGCCGGAGAACTTGTTGAAATTGCCGGAATATCCGATATAAGCATTGGTGAAACCGCCTGTGATTCCGAGCATATCGATCCGTTACCGTTTATTAAAATCGACGAGCCTACCATTTCAATGAATTTTATGGTTAACAACTCGCCGTTTGCCGGACGCGACGGTAAGTATGTAACTTCAAGAAATATACGTGACCGTTTATTTAAAGAAGTTGAAACAAATGTAAGTCTTCGTGTTGAAGAAACCGACTCAGCAGACACATTTAAGGTGTCGGGCAGGGGAGAGCTGCACCTTTCAATTCTTATTGAAACTATGCGTCGACAAGGATATGAATTTCAGGTATCTCCACCGACAGTAATATATAAATACGAAGATGGACAGAAACTTGAACCGATTGAATTGCTAATGATAGAAGTGCCCGAAGAATATGTCGGAGCGGTTATGGAAAAACTCGGTACACGCAAGGCAGAGATAACAAATATGGGCACGCGCGAAACCGGTTACAGCCATTTGGAATTTCTGATACCTTCAAGAGGACTGATGGGGTACCGTTCGCAATTTTTGTCCGACACAAACGGCAACGGCATACTAAATCATATATTCCACGGTTATGAGCCGTACAAAGGCGATATAGAAAACCGTCTTACCGGTTCTATCATAGCCCACGAAACCGGTGAGTCAACCGGTTACGGATTATTTAACACCCAAAGCAGAGGTAGACTCTTTATAGGTCCGGGCGTGCCGGTATATGAGGGTATGATAGTCGGCGAAAACCCTAAAAACGAAGATATAGTCTGCAATGTTTGTAAGAAAAAACAGATGACAAATACGCGCGCAGCAGGCTCGGATGACGCTTTAAGACTTGTACCTCACACTGTATTAAGCCTTGAACAATCACTCGAATTTATTAAAGAAGATGAACTGGTTGAAATAACACCCAAAAACATACGTCTTCGCAAGAGAATACTCGGTAAAGAGCAAAGAATGAAATATGAAAATAAAATGAGAAAATAATATATGAATTATGTAATTTTTGATATGGAATGGGATACCAAGTATTTCACCAAGCAAAAAAAATTTGTGAACGAAATTGTTGAAATCGGCGCTGTAAAACTGAATGATGATTTTAAAGAGATTGACCGTTTTTCGGTTTTGGTTCGTTCCTCACTCTCTGAAAAAGTTTCAAACCGATTTGTAAAACTTACAAACATTACAAATTCGGAAATGCTTTCCGGTATGCCGTTAAAATCTGCAATAAACTATTTTAAAAGTTGGATCGACGATCCCGACAACACAATTATGTTAACCTGGAGTAATACCGATTTATACGTTTTGGTTGAAAATTATACGCTTTTTGCTGCGCCCGACAAAACTCCCGATTTTATAACAAAATATGTTGATGCTCAAAAATTAGTACAGGATTATTTAAAGAAAAAGGGCAATGTAATTAATTCTCAGATTTCTTTACAGCACGCTGCCGAAATGCTCGATTTGAAAATCCAAAATATCGAATTACATCGCGCAGTTGATGATAGTGAATTGACATCAAAACTGTTTATACTATGCTATGAACCCTCTGTCTTCAAAAAATTCATTATCAATATAAATAAAACGAGATATTTTGAGCGTCTAACTTATAAGCCGCACTATATAAGCGATATTAAGGATAATTCAATAAACAGGAAGGAATTGCGCTTCAAGTGCGAAAATTGCCGAATCAGAGCAAAACAAATCACCGATTGGAAATTCAACAATAGGTCGTTCAAAGCGCATTTTAAGTGCAGAAAATGCAACACGGAATTTATAGGCTGCGTATCATTTAAAAGAAAATTTGATTCTGTTTCCGTTAAAAGGCGAAGAATATACCCGTCAAGAAATACGGAAATTGACGCTTTAAAAATCACAAACGCATAGGTTCGAAAGTTAAATCTATCTGCCATAACCGTACGGTGTTACTGTATAGGGTAGCACCGTATTTTATTATATTCGGTAAATGGGGTATTATTAAAACTACGGTAATAAATAACAATTTATTGCCGTAGTATTGACATTTTAAAACCGTAATGTTATAATTGTGTCATAACCGTAATGTTATAATTGTGTCATAACCGTAATGTTATAATTGTGTCATATAAGTAAATACAACGACAATCTAAGAACGGAGTGATAAAATTGGCAGTTGAAAATGAAAGTTCCTACCGAAAAGAAGTTTCAATCAAATGTGCGGACGTTTTAAAATCCAACCTATATGAAATGCCCGATTTTGTTACAAAGTATTTTAATTATTTAAATGCTTTTACAACTCCGCGTACCAGAGTTTCTTATTCATATGATATACGCACATTTTTAGATTGGGTTTATGAATTCTACCTGGATAAATCCGTACCATCGGTTAAAGATATTAAACTTGAAACGATATATAGTTTTACATCATCTGAAATTGCGGATTATTACGGGTATATAAGCGGTTTCGGCACTACTGCGGGCGTATCGCGAAAGTTGTGTGCCATCAGTTCAATGTACGAATGGTTTTGCGTAAAAAATTATATAATTGCCAACCCTTGCCTTTTGGTAAAGAAACCCAAAGCCGAACGCAGTTCAAGGGTTATCCGAATGCATGACCGTGAAGTTGCCGATTTTTTAAATGCAATTAAGAACGGTGATGAGCGGATACCGAAAGCCAGCCGCAAATATTTAGAAAAGACCCGAACGCGCGATTATGCGATAGCAATGCTGCTGTTGGGCACCGGAATCCGCGTATCCGAATGCGTCGGAATAGATTTTAATCACTATCATCAAAAGGACGGTGAGCATTCCTTTTTGGACGTTTTCCGCAAAGGCAAGGTTTCTGCACAATTGGGTTTAAGCAGCGAAGTTAAAGAGGCGTTTGAAACATATCTGGAACAGCGAAGACATATTAAGCCAAGTAATGAGGCGGATAAAGACGCTGTTTTTCTATCACTTAAAGGCAACCGAATGAGCATACACGCAGTCGAAGCTATGATAACCAAATATGCAAAAATTGTCGGTTGTGAATATCATATAACGCCGCATAAACTTCGAAAAACATACGGCACAAAACTATATGAATTAACAGGTAATATTAACATTGTAGCAGACAAATTAGGTCATCGAGATGTTAATACAACCCGTAACCATTATATAGCGGACGATACTAAGGGCATTGACGATGATATTTTAACCTGGACAAAATAGTCCCTCTCCCCTGCTTGAAATTAATCTTTTAAGGAAGTTAATATGTTGCACGCAATTAAGCATTTCAAAACAATAACAGCCCATAGGCATATGGTTATAAAGCACTGTATTAAAGCTGGAATATACCGAAGAGGACTGTTACATGATCTTTCTAAATACACTCCCTCGGAATTTATTCCGGGCGCAAAAAATTATCAGGGAAATCGAAGTCCTAATGAATGCGAGCGTGAAAAATTCGGATATTCAAAAGCTTGGCTGCACCACAAAGGCAGAAACAGGCATCATTTTGAATATTGGACGGATTATTCACCCGTAACAAAAAGGATAATTCCAATAAAAATGCCTCTTGTATATGTTGCGGAAATGTTTTGTGACAGAGTAGCAGCAAGCAAAATTTATATGAAAGAAAAGTATAATGACGGTGCAGCACTTGAATACTTTTTGCGTTCAAAGTCCACAAGATTCATCCACCCCGAAACTTCTGATTTTTTAGAAAAATTACTTCTTATGCTAAAAGATAAGGGTGAAAACGACACTTTTGCATATTTAAAAAATTATCTTAAAACTCATACAGACTACTGACAGACTACTGAGATCAAAGCAGCCGCGGACACTACCGCGGCTGCTGAGTTTTTCATATATTTAAAAATAAACTTCCAAATCATATCATCATATCAGATCGCGGTTTTCACCGAAAAAAAACAGGGCGACTGTGCCGGGACCTACATGGCTCCCTGTAACCGGTTCATACAAGACGGTCATCAATTCACCGATAAATCCCTTTTCTTTTAACTTTACAGCAAGATATTTGGCAGCATCCGGATTATCTGCGTGTGCTATGCCGACCATTTCATTTTTGTCTGTAACAAGCCTATTATAATCTTCTGCCAGCATATCAAGGGCGCGTTTCATTCCCCTCGCCTTGCCACGCGAAATTATTTTCCCTTCCCTGTCCCCTTTAAGCAGCGGCTTAATACCCAGCACGCCGCCTATAAACGCGGCGGTGCCGGAAATGCGCCCTCCGCGCCGTAGATACTCTATACTGTCAACAGTAAAGCATTGACACATTTTATCCCTCAAATTTAAAACCTCAAGCGCTGCCGTATCGAGGTCGGCACCGCTCTTTATCAATTGCGCTGCTTTTAAAACTATTAGCCCCTCGCCGAGCGAAGCGGAAAGAGAGTCGATAACCGTTATTTTTCTTTGGGGGTATTCTTCCTTCAACTCTCGTGCAGCAACAACAGCCGTACTTGCGGTACCGCTGATTCCGCCTGACATTCCGATATATAAAATATCATCACCGGCTGCAAGCACCGGTTCAAAATGTTCAATAAAACTTCCGAGATTGATAGAGGAAGTTTTTACATTCGCACCATCGCGCAATAGGTTATAAAAAGAGCTGCCGTGCAGCATGGTATTCGTCGGATCGCTCTCTACACCGTTAACCATTAATGTAAACGGCAGAACATTGATGCTATATTGACTTATAACGCCATCCGATAAATTTGAGGATGTATCTGTAAAAATTTTAATCAATTTGATCGCTTCTTTCATTTGATAATCTGATAATCACATTAAAATGTTAGCACAAAGTGTCTTTTTTAACAACCTACAAAACACTTCCACGGATAAACGGGAAATAACTACCAAGTAGAGTGAATCTGATAATATCTACCGGTGGTAGAATACGCAACCAAAGCCTGATTTCTGCAATATAAAACAAACTTTCCGTTTTATGCGGTTATGGCATAACAGCGGAAAGTTTGTTTTTTGTGTCAGTTCAATAGATTATTTTACATCAAGATTATCACCATTCACAACTATGTTCACAGTGCTGTCGGGCAGAATATTACCCTCGAGAATTCTGCGTGCTACCAGGGTTTCAACGCTTGACTGCAAATATCTCTTCAGCGGTCTTGCACCGAACTGCGGATCATAGGCTGCATTTATAACAAAATCTTTTGCCTCCTCACTCATTTCAACGACTATACGCTTATCGGAAAGCCGTTCATTCATTTCCGAAATAAGCAGCATAATTATCGATTTAATGTTTTCTTTTGTAAGCGGTTTATAGAAAACTATATCGTCAATTCTGTTTAAAAATTCGGGTCTGAATGTGCGTTTAAGCAATGTGTCGACATTTTCACGGGCGGTTTCGGAAATATTACCGTCATCTCCGATGCCGTCAATTATATAATCGGCACCTATGTTGGATGTCATTATAATTATTGAGTTTTTAAAGTTGACTGTTCTGCCCTGTGAATCGGTAATTCTGCCGTCATCAAGAACCTGCAAAAGCAGATTGAATACATCAGGGTGTGCTTTTTCGATTTCGTCAAAAAGTATAACCGAATAAGGTTTGCGGCGTACCGCTTCGGTCAACTGGCCGCCTTGGTCATAGCCCACATATCCGGGAGGTGCACCTATCAGTCTTGATACACTGAATTTTTCCATATATTCGCTCATATCTATACGAACAATATTTTTTTCATCGTCAAACAATGCCTCTGCCAATGTTTTTGCAAGTTCGGTCTTGCCGACGCCGGTAGGGCCTAAGAACAGAAATGAACCAATGGGTCTGTTTGGATCTTTAATACCGGCACGTGACCTTAAAATAGAGTCACATACCTTTTGCACAGCCTCATCCTGACCAACCACTCTTTTATGCAATGTTTGACTTAAATTAAGAATTTTATCCCTTTCGCCGGCGGCAAGTTTAGATACGGGTATACCCGTCCAGCGCGACACGATTTTTCTTATTTCTTCGTCGTCAACCCAATCGCGCAACAGTGTTTTATCACCGGTTTCGTTGACTTTTTCAGCCTCGGTAAGTGATTTTTGTAAATTAGGCAAAACACCGAATTTCAGTTCGGCAGCTTTAGTTAAATCGTATTCATTTTGCGCTTTTTCTATTTCGGCATTTGTCTTTTCGATATTTGCACGCAGTTCCTTTACCTTGTCAATGTTCTTCTTTTCGGTTTCCCATGCGGATTTCATAGTATCAAATTTTTCGTGCAAATCTGCCAGTTCCGCCTTAATTTCATCAAGGTGGTGCAAAGATAATTGATCTTTTTCTTTTTTCAGTGCTTCTTCTTCAATTTCAAGTTGTATAATTTTTCTTGAAATTTCATCAAGTTCCGTCGGCATTGAATTCATTTCGGTTTTTATAAGTGCGCACGCTTCGTCAACAAGATCTATTGCCTTATCGGGCAAAAATCTGTCTGTAATATATCTGTCAGACAGTGTGGCGGCGGCTATGAGCGCACTGTCGTGTATTTTTACACCGTGATAGACTTCATACCTTTGTTTAAGTCCTCTTAAAATTGAAATGGTATCTTCAACCGTCGGTTCGTCAACCAAAACCGGCTGGAACCTCCGTTCAAGTGCTGCGTCCTTTTCGATATATTTACGGTACTCATCAAGTGTGGTAGCACCGATACAGTGCAGCGCACCGCGTGCAAGTAATGGCTTTAAAAGATTGCCGGCATCCATGGCACCGTCGGTCTTACCTGCACCGACTATAGTATGCAATTCGTCAATGAACAGTATGATTTTGCCGTCGGATTTCTGAACCTCGTCAAGTACCGCTTTAAGGCGTTCTTCAAATTCGCCCCTGAATTTTGCGCCTGCAACAAGCAGTCCCATATCAAGAGAAAAAATTGAACGGTCGCGAAGATTTTGCGGCACATCTCCGCGTACAATACGCAGTGCAAGCCCTTCGGCAATTGCGGTTTTACCGACACCGGGTTCACCTATCAGACAGGGATTGTTCTTTGTTTTTCTTGACAAAATACGGATAACATTTCTTATTTCATCGTCACGACCGATAACCGGATCAAGTTTCTGATTTCTTGCAAGTTCCACAAGATCTTGCCCGTATTTTTTAAGCACATCATACGTGGTTTCAGGGTTATCGGTAGTTACTCTGCGATTTCCGCGTATCTCTTTTAAGACGTTTAATATTGATTTACTGTTAATCGAATATTTATTTAACAGCGGCTTGATGTCAGTTGCGGGATTTTCAACAATACCTAAAAGAATATGTTCAAGCGAAACATACTCATCCCCCATCTTCTCCGCCTGATTTTCGGCGTAATTTAACGCCGCGTCAAGTTCGGCAGACATATACAGTTCGCCGTTGCCGCCGGAAACCTTCGGTAATTTGGATATCAGATTTTCGACATCGGTTTTAAATGCATTAACATCAACGCCGATTTTTGAAAGTATTTGCGGAATCAAACCTTCATCAATCTCAAGTTGTGCTTTAAGTAAATGGGATTGTTCGAGTTTCTGATTGCCGTATTCCTTAGCCGACGTTTGTGCGCTTTCCAAGGCTTTTAAACTGTTTTG
Source organism: Roseburia intestinalis (assembly GCA_963630555.1). GTDB lineage: Bacteria > Bacillota > Clostridia > Oscillospirales > Acutalibacteraceae > CAVALG01. The sequence goes on from CAVGND010000001.1 coordinate 115,797, forward strand.
TGTTAATTTTTGAATGTTCATATATAGTCCTCCTCACTTCAGAAATTTTACTAAATTGTTATGCTGCCTTTCACTATGCAATTATTATAGATAAGTGCAACACTGTTAGATGCAAAAGAATTATCGCTGCAATTCAAATATGCTTTTATTGCCGTATCAAATGCATTAATATATTTACTTATCATCTTACTGTAGTGTTCACCCGAAAATCCCTTCCCGAGCATTAGTTTTCTATAGTATTTTCCCTCTTCGATTTTGCTGTCTACATCCCCTAAATGCTTGTTTTCAAGTAATGTCCAGACCTGCAAAAAATCATATATTCTTGAAAGAAGCGTGATATTTTGCGTACGGATAACAACCTTTAATTCTCCGAAATTACCGTTTTCGGGCATTCTGTAAAGACCGACGCTGTATTTAAGTGTAGGATTGTACTTAAAGGTTAACGCCGTCTGCATTGAAATTGTTTTTGATGATTGCGGCGCCTGAATTTTAAAGCCATCAAAGCCCAATACTGTCTTATATATATCGTCAATCATATCACAGATTACTTTTTCAGGCGTTGTTATTGAAACATATTCAGCCAATATCCTGTCAATTGTATTTGAACGATTGGAACCGTTTAAATATGCGATTTTATCAATTTCGCGCACTACATCTTCGGACAACACTACCGAATATACGCATCTGCCCATCAGTATGCACCTCCTATATTTAATATTATACCACATTTATATATTTTGTCAATAGATTTATATAAATTGTTTAACAAATTCCTGTTAAATTTAAAAACATAGTTGAACCCGGATAAGGACAAAACTTTGAAATTCAATTTTTGCGGGCGAGAGAATTTTGAAGTGAAAATCTTTATTTGGAGGAACGAATATAACGGAGATCGCTGCGACCGTTGGATTTAACGGAAGCAGTTATTACGCGGAAGTTTTTCGCAAATGGTGCGTAAAAAGCCCTACCGAATACCGGTAATGTTGCCGGCTTTTCCGACAGGCTAAAGATCGTAATCTGTCAGGTACTGGGAATTAAAAACAAACTGCTCGGAGGAGAAGGTTTGTTTAACACCGTACGACCGGTTCGGGTAAGGTTTGGCTTCAGACCACCATGCCTATCAGCGGCGTCGCCTCGGCGATTTTGCCCTACATTCCCACCGGCAACAACTGACATTCTCTTAAGTAAAAACGGTACTTAATATAAAGCAAAGCAATATACAAACAGAGCAGGAAAGCGAAATTTGCTTTCCTGCTCTGTTATTTAAACTTAAATTGATGATGCCAGAAGAACACCGTTTTACTGATGATACAAATATTTTTGCGGTTTTTCTTTTGCTTTTTCAAACAAAAACTCTGACACGGCAAATCCGTATTGATCGGTCAAGTTTTCACTGTAATTCTCGGGCAAATCCTTTTCGTTCATCGCAATTTTTGAATTGGGAACGGCACATTTTATTTTCAAGTCCGAATCAAAATATACCGAGGAAACATAATCCCTGCCTGTATTGACTTGTAATGATCCAAGCAGAATCTTTTCGACATAAAAGCAAAGTTTTTCTCCGCTCATATTTAGATTACACCTGACCTCGGTTATTATTCCGGGCACCCAAAGAGAAAATTGGGTTTGATATTCGTTGTCATCATACCTTTCAAAGCAACTTAGATATTTCTGATTCAAGTTTCGCTTGAGGCTGTCGCTGTATGACATATCAAGTTTGTAAGTCTTTTTTTCACCGTAGCCGTTTTTGTCCTTATAATCGATTTCAAAGTAAAACTTCTCGACCTCATTATAATCAGCGCTGTCAAGATCAATGGGATTATCCACATTAAGGCAGAAGGTGTAATTATACATACTTTCCTCTCCTTGATGCGAAAAATACTGATTGATATCCCCGTCGGATGTAGCAATGCATTTTTTTAGAACGGCAGTGTCTATGACCGAATTATATTGATCCTTGAATTGCCCTTTATAACTTTCGCCGTCATCGACGCCGTTGGCAATATCGTTTATCTGTCTTTCGGTGATGTCAAAGGTCGTATGATTGCTGAAATACGGAGAGTTTTTTTCATCGACAATCGATTCCTCCATTGAGCAATAAACAGTGGCGGTTGAATCGAAGTATGCAGAAGAAACATAATCGGAATTACTGTTGATCATTTTACCGTTACAATAGATGCTTTTAACGGTAAAAGAAAGCCTCTCGCCGCCATCCATATTCAGCTTAATGAACACTTTTGTGAGTTTTCCCGGCAGAGTTACATCAAAACTTGTGCTGCAAGCAGAATTGTTCTGTCTGATAAAATGTTCAATCCAAAAATCGGAATTCTGAATTACAGAGTTTTTTTTGGACAGGTCAAAGGTCTGTTTCTTCTCGTCTTGGTAGCCGTTCTGACCCTTATAATAGTAATCAAAGTACAAAACGTTGATATTATCCTCATCCGCACTTGTTGCGTCGCAGGGGTTATCAATCTGTAAATTAAAGGTATAAACATATTCACAGGTGTTTTCGCCGCCTTCGGAGGTATCAGCGCTTGCCGAAAAGAAGGGGGCATGCGCCGTGACAATTGCAGCGGCGCAAATTATACAAAGAAAAAAATGAAACGGTTTTATTCTTTTCATATTTTACGCACCCTTCATATAGACATCATAAAATTCGTTGAGCAGATAATTCATATCCACCCGACATCCCGTTTTATAGGCGTTGTCCGTTCTGCTTGCATAAAGATAGATTCGATTGTCGGTAATATGCTTCCCGTCATCGATTGTGGCAATGGCACCCTCATTGAGGTTGACGCGATTACCGTTCGTATCAAAAATATGCTCCCACGTATTTGAGTCATCATTGATCACACCGTAATCCTTGCGTGCCAAGCCGAGTTTTGCTATGGGGTAAGCGGTATCCTTGGTCTTGGTTATAGAATAGTAAAGATATATTTGCTTTCCGCCGGTACCGGTATTAAGAGATACGGCCTTAACCCCATCATAATCCTTCACCGAGGTATATTCATCAATCGCACTCTTGTATGTAACACCGTTTATTACCAATTCCTTTTGATGCGGCTGTCCAACAGTTAGAATTATGTCTCTCACGGCTCTTTTTGCAACGCCTTTTTTAACCTCGCTCGGCAGTAATGTATATCTTGTGTATCCGATATAAATATACTCGCCACCCGTATTGCTGTTGATGTCCATATCAACACAGATATTGCACCCGAGATTTAAAAGGTTACATTGTGCCTCTTTAACGGTTTTGCCGTGACCGATATAAACAGCGCCCATCATTGTTGCTGTGTCCTTGTAAGACATATGAATATAATATATCTCGTCCGGGTCACCGTAGAGAGAAGCGGTTGAAGCCTGCCGTGTCGTGGTAGTTCCGCTTTTAAGCGCACTGACATCAACGGAATTTGTCGTTAAAGCGGTAGCCTTTTCTCCGTCAAAAACAGTTGTACTTACGCTAAGTTCGGTGATCGGCATTCCGGGGCTTGTACCCGCAGAGGTTGTATAATAAAGATAATATGAGCATTGCCGATCGGTTATCATGTCGCCGGCCTTAATATATGTCACTCCCCCTACCTGAATAGTGGAAGAAACATCGGTTTTGTCGGTAACATACCTTATTATACCGGTAATTGCCTCCAACTCCGAATCGGTTCTTGACACACCGATATAAGAGGCCTTATCATTAACCGAACTTGGATTTGAATAAAATGTCTGCGATTTTTCATTTGCCAAATCAACCTGTATAATCTCGTCGGTACACTGTGCCAAAAGGTTTTGAATGCAATAATCATTACCGGTTGCATTTATCAATTTCTGCGTATTACTGTCGTATTTTGAAAGATCATTTCCGACAGCCTTTTTTATATTATATGTCGAAACAGAAATTGAGGAAATATATTTCTTTTTGACCGGTGCAGTCATCTTCTGATATATATATACAGGAGTCACCTTTTTGTTGTATGAAATATATTTTGAGTTTTTGGTTAAATATCCGAGATTATGAGGTTTGGTTCGGTTGGGGGTTTTGAAATCCTGAATGCTGACATATCCGTCAGGAGCGGTATCTTCTGATGTAACAACAAAATCATTAACGGTAAGAGGTGTTCCACCCGTCACGGGACCGAGAACATAAAGACCTTTACCGCGGACATTGCAACTTGTCCATTCAACATCTTCATAATCCTCGGGCTCAAGTTCTGTCGTCTGATCCTTCTGCTCTAATCCCGTCAGCGTTCCGCTGCTGTTTGCAAATTGATATGAATGGGTTTCATAAATACCTCTGAGATAATGCTCACGGGAACTGCCTCCGCTCACCAAATACGGCAATTCAAACATAACGTCACAAACAGCATAGGAGCCGTTAGTGGCTGTTCCGAGATAAACCGGAACAGTAGTGTTTCCCGGAGCCGAGGTGTACGATTTTATTCCGTAAATAGCCCTGTACGGATTGTGGGTTGTAGTATAACAGATATACGTCTCAACATTGGATGACCAACGTTCTTCCGACGCCATTCCGTGAGCCTCCGTCGGAAGTTGCAGCCTTGCGGCGTGGGTCAAACTTTGATCGATTTTCTTAAGTTTAAGCGCATTGATATAATCGTCGGCGGAATTATTTAATTTTCCGCTGCCGTTACCGGCAACAAGAACTATTCCCGAAATATATTCCTCACCATCCGTATAGGATACGGACGGCTTGAAATAAAGGTATGTTCCCTTGTCATTCCAATGCTCATAGGTTTGTGATCTGTGAGTTCTTGAAACCGTGTTGTCTATCTCGCTGCCCACATTGAGATTATAGGCGTTACCACCGCAGAACATATTTATCGGCTCATACCCTTCCGGAACATCGTTAAGGCTGTATTTCACAAGTATATCTGCAAGAATTGGACTGCCTGCCGATTTGTAGGATGTATAGTAGAGAGTATCGCCTGTAGGTGTTGTTCCGCACGAGGTATATGAAGCGTTTCCGAAAAGATAGGCGGACGAGGAATTTCTCGGGGAAATTCTGATATCCGTTACAGCGTCGTTGCTGTTAGTTGTTGTGGTATACCCTAAATATGTGTATTTCTTCAAAGACGCCGTTACCGGAGTGAGATTGATATCCAAAACATTGTATCCGGATTTTGTAAGTGCCGTTTTTGCTGCGGTTTCACTGCTTTCAACGGAAAGTGAAAGTTTTGAAATGTACTGAACGCCGCTTTCTATATTTGTTTGTTCACCGTCGGTTTGGGCTGCTTCGCCCTCGTTTATCTCATTTGTTGTGGTTTTGCAGAACATATAAACAGAGGATGAATCCGATTTTGAATTTGCATTGAGATTAGCAGCTGCAACCTCCCCGAAACATTTAACCGGTCTATATCCCTGAGGAGTAACATTGTTATCATACTGCACCGTGATAAGTCCATATATGGAAGAAGCACAGATAGGATCTCCGGCGTACTTGCTCTTTGTTGTATAAAGTGCATTCCATCTTCTGGCATTGTCGCCGTTTATATTTGCCGGAGAGCCACCCTGCGTCACTACATCATATCTTACATACCGGTTTTGAGATTCATCGAATATAACGGTAGGAATGGATGAAAACTCCTCTGCGTCGTCATCTGTGAAAAGATCCCAAAGATACTTGACGAGAAGGGCGATAAGAACAACAATCAAAGCTGCAAAGGCGATGTAGTTGAGAATTATAAAAGCACAACCGATAACACCGAGAATGGAGCCGACCGCCCCTGCACCGATTCCGGCGCAGCATATTGCCCAAACACTTGAAGAAACGCCTACATAAGCCGCGCTGAATCCAATTGCGGCATTGATGGCAACTGCTGTAACGCAGGTGATTATCCAGCCGACACCGACAACCAGTTGGATAAGTTCGAGTTTTGACTTTGCCTCCGAAAGGAAGGTGTCAACGCCATCGGGCGATGTCAGTGTGTTGTATATCTGCCCGGCCGAATTTGCTCTGTAAGCCTTGCTTGTTACGGCGACCTTTTGTTTGTAAACGGTTTGATCGGTTCCGATCCAGATCGACATACTGTCAGAGCCGGTATATTCCTTAATTTCTTTGATTATCGGTTCAAGTTGTTTGTCAGTCTCTTCGATAATTTCCTTATCATTTGATAGGTAAATTGCCGCAAAGGCAACGCCGCTCAATCTCATTGTTGCAACCTGACCGTCGGTAAGACTGTCAACAAGCGGATAGATTTTTCTTAAATTCGCTATTTCATCATAGGATGAATTTCCGAGAGAAACGATATAATCACCGAGTTTCGTGGTTTCGTCATAATTATATGTGTTGAGCATATCATAAGCACAGAGGTACATTGCGTCGCCGTTTTCGCTTTTAATCTCGCCCCCGGTAGTCTTATCAGTAACTGTTTGAGCAGATATTTCGGTTGATTTTTTTGTATCATCCTCAATTTCACTAAGTTTGTTGTTATTTTCCTCATATCGTTTAACAGCATTGTTATAACTGTTGGAAAACGCCTGAAGGCTGCTGACAAGTTCGGTCGCAAGAACCTTGTATTTAACATCAAGCAGTTGATTATTATTGCCGCTTTTGATTTCGTTTTTGACCGTTGATGCTTCAAGTCTTGTCGCCCAATTCTCATCACCATAATCCGCAACACCGGCTGCGAGTGAATTACAGAATGTCGAAACAACCGAAGTGCTTGAACGCGAAAGTATCTTTTTTATAAAGTCGACATTAAAATCATCGCTTACAATATAATCACCGAGTTTTATATTTTCCAGTTCATCGACATGATAGCAATTAAGAGAATGCACCGAAGCAATTGCCGCCGGACTCTGTTCTTTATATCTTGCGGTTAACTCTTCTGCCGCATATGACAACTCAGTGGGTATATTTCCGAGCTTTTCTATGGCTCTTTCGGCAATGTCTCCGTATGTATAATCCTGATAGCCGTTGTTCATCTGGAGCATAGATATATCAGTAATGGCCTCATCAGGATTTCTGGTTGTTTTATAACCGGCAACATAGATACCATTGTCCTTTATTTCGCCCTCAGCCGAATGGTTTATATTTTTTTTAACGGCAATAAATCCCGATTCTTCGCAGCTTTTTATGGCACTGTCAAGAGTATCTCCACCAAAAATCTGAACTTCGGAAATATATGTCGTATCGTAGGCATAAAGTGTACCGAGATTATATCCGTATGACGCAGAAAGGAGTGAAACAATCAGTAAAACGGATACAAAAGAAAAAAAGAAGCGCGTTTTATGATTATGCTTTCCTGTCATTTTTTCTTTTCTCCCTTCTTCTTTTTAATTTTAGCCAAAACGATCAGTAATATTGCCGTCAAAGCCGCAAATACTAAAATGCATACAACATTCCCGTTTCCGAATATAGACGCAATCGCACGTATATCGTTGCTGTCAACTTGCTTTGCTGTGATTTTTCCATTGGTAAAATCATTGTCAAAATGAATATAACTATTATATTGAAATTTGTGAATACCCTTGATGGCAAGTCGAGAGCCGGTGCCCGTTGAGCAAAGGTACACCGATGAACCCTCGTAAAAGCCGCCGCAATAAAGCAATGCCGTTGACGCAATGCCGTCTTGAAGGCAAAGGTCGCTTTCTTTTCCTTTTGCGGTATTATCCTTTATCACAAGTTTGCCGGACGCATTGATATCATTCATGCTGTCAACATATATTCCGCCGCCGTACTCATCGGCAGTATTATATCGGTATGTGCCTCCGATAACAAAAACTTTATCTTTGTTGATATGTATGGCACCGCCATCTGAAGCGGAACTGTTATAATACATACTGCAGTCATAAAAATATGTTCCGCCGTTTGAACCGCAATAAACCGCACCGCCGTCGTCAGATGAGGAGTTTTCGTAAAAAAGGCTGTCTCTTACCTCGGTTTTAACGCCCGAATCGGTAAAAACTGCGCCCCCCTCCTCTTCGGAGGAGTTGGCACGGAATGAAGATGAAGAAATCGAAAGGCTTCCATCAGTTGCGTATATCGCACCGCCGTTATCCTCGGCATAATTTCCCTCAAAAGCAGCGTTTGAAATATTAACGATTGCTTTTGAACTGTAAATCGCACCGCCGCAGCATTCGCCCGATGAATCGTAGGTGCGATTGCCGTAAAACGAACCGCCGTTGACATTGAGTTTTGCACCCGAACCTATAACACTTATTGCTCCGCCGTCATCGGTCGAAACGCAATTAAGGATTGCTCCGCCGTTGAAATTGAGAACGGCATTATCGGAAACTACAATGCCGCCTCCCCTGCCGGAATTAGAACCGTTCATAACGGCACCGCCTTTAAAGAACCTTGATACCGAATATTCTCCATTGTTTGAATCAACAATTGTCATGGTTGAATAAACATATATAACGGCACCGTTTGATATTGGTTTAAAAAGTTTACGGTCTATTGAGCATCCGTTTAAATCAAGGGTCAGATTGTTGCTGCCCGAATAGGACAGTGCTCCACTACTAAAGCCGCTGCCGCTGCCCAGCGATCCTGACTCGTCGGCTTCCCAATTCTTTTTCAGAGAGAATGTTACCTCGCTGCTGCTTCCGAGTTCCGTTGCTTTGCTCCACGCCTTTTCAAAGGAAGAATATTCAAAGGAATTCTCTCCGATGCTTACGGTTGCGCAAATTTCCTCGGCGCTTACTGTCCAAAACATACTTATCAATAATGTGAACAACGCTGTAAGGCATATACTTTTTTTGATTTTCATAAGAATCATTCCTATTTATGCGTTATGCTTCAGCGGTTTTTTTCTTCTTTTTCGGTGCTCTGAAAAACACGCCGATAAAGATTCCCAGAACAATTCCGGAGCCTACGGAAAGCGCAAGATTGCCGTTCAGTAATATAGAGCCGGCTGCACTGATGCTTCCGCGTCCGAAATAGAGATAGGTTCCGTTTGCCGAATCGTCAACGCCGGTATAATCCTTTGATGACAGATTTACGGCGTTGCTTTCGCCGAACATTGTTACGTTTTCATAATCAAGGGGTGAATTTGTTGACCCCTTTACCGCCTTTACATTGGTGGTAATCGGTGCTCCAACAGATGAATCCTTCGTATAGTAGAGCACAAGCCATCCGTTTTTACCCACATAATTATTTATATCCCCGGCGCTTCCGTTTAGATTATTCACACAGCTATATGCAACATAATCATCACCGTTATCGGTGCTGACTGTGTCAACTATATGACTTGGAATTGAAGAATACTCTGCCGGGCCCGTTTCATCGGACGAAAAAATGGTGGTGAAAAGCATAACCATTGAAATAACCGTAAAGGCGATGGTCAGGATGAAAAATCCCACCTTAAATACACGCAAAATATTGAACGCGGTTGTTTTTGCAACCAATGAACCTTTACCGAATGCCAGATAGCTGAAGGTTCCGCCGCTTCGTTCATATACGCGTGCACTGTATATCAACTCTTTACTCACTCCACCTGCAAAATCCACCGCTTTGCCGACTCCCTGTACTAATCCGTCGTTTGCCACGGATATTACCGTTTTTACGCTGTTATCCATTAAAACATTTCCGACATGCAAAGCAATCCAGAATACAAATGAGCCGAGCATCGGCGCAACATAAAATGTGAAATAATCCGCCCATTTAAATTCGCCGTTCGGCTGAAAAATTCGTCCGAACAGGCCTTCAGACCAGTTTTTCCCACTTGAAGTATATTTGCTGACGGTTGCTCCTGTCAATGCAACTCCGTCTTCAAAAAGGCTGCGGTCAACGCCTTCATACAGCGAAATCGACTCTGCACTGTCAAGATAGGTGTTTATGGTTTTAAAACCGTCCTTTGTCGTTTCATCACCGTTAATCATAACGCGGGAAACGACCTGCTGAAGTCCGACATTTGCAACCTGAGCCGAAAGCGAGTTGCCCATAAAATACGCAAGGGTATAAAGTTCGGTATCATCAACCTCTTCAATGTCACGCATAAAGAATGTGAGCATGGTTCCGTCGCCGTATTCAATATTATTAAGATAACTGACAAGGCTTATATCAATCGCATTGTCGATAATCTCCGCATCCTTTGCATTTTGGTCAACGGCATCGTTAAGCTGTTGATCAGTCATATTTTCGGATATTTCGGTTGAATTTTCATCGGAAATTCCGTCGATTTTTTCCGTAACGGCGTTTTGTTTAAACTCTACCGTGTCTCCGTTTTCGACGAAATATTCAGATTTTATTTTGCTCAGATTTTCATAAAAATTGTTCCATGTATCGCTTATGCTGTCGGCGGTCTCGCCGTAATCGGCGGCAAGCGCCCTATAAGCTCTGTTCGGTGTCGGATATGAGTCAAAATAAGTATCGATAAGAATATCAGGGTCTTCTGCTGCCATTTTTTCAATCCAAACCCTATCTGTATCGTTTTCACCGGCAGTGAAAAGAAGCTGCTGAAGGATGACAATAAATGACGAATTACCCTGCATAAATACCTTTGTTATATCTGTAGTATCGTTCAGATCGCAAGTAAGAAGATAATCACCCATATTTTTCCCGGAATCATCCTCATAATATATGTTAAGAATGCGGTGTACTTCCTCTGCAACAGCCGAGCCTGAATTGTAGTTTTCACGATAATTTGTTATCATGGGAATAAGGCCTTTTATAGTGTTCGACACATTTTCTTTCATCTTTTCAAGCAGGATTTCATAATCCGAAAAACTGTATTTACCGCTCATGTTCATTGCGGATATATCGGTTATGGCCTCATCGGGATTTGCAGTGGATTTATATCCGAGATACACACCCTCCGAAAGATAGTTGTTAAGGCTGTCGGACAACAGCAGTTTATAGCCCTGAACCTTAAACTTTGCTTCGGCATCCTCGGCGGAGGCTGCGCTGCACATCACAATATCGGAAATGTATCGTTCTTTACTTGAGGCAGCAAGTGCTCCTATGCAGGTAGTACAGCAAATTGTCAGAACCAATATTATACTGATAATCACTTTAACCGGTCTTTTAAGCATCTGCACCCATCTCCCCTTTTGTTTTTTTCTTTTTAACCGCATTGCTGACGAAATATGATACTACGGCAAAAATCGCCATAGTACTTACCCCGATAAGCACATATGTTGTATTGGAAAATACGCTGCCTGCAAATGCGGTGCTGTCTGCGCCGTAGAATAAATAAATTCCCTTTTTTCCGTCGGCATAAGTATAACCGGCACTCTTGTTGGTAAGATTCTGTGCGACGCTTTCTCCGAACATAGAAAGTGCAATGCGGTCGCCGGGAATGTTACTGTTATTATATTGAACAACAAAATCCGCCGTAATAGGATTACCCGCCGTCTTATCCTTGGTGGTATAAAGAGCGATCCACTGCTTACCCACATCGCCGTTGATATCCCCAAACCCATCAAGAAGTTTTGTGCGGTCTGAAACCATCTGAGCTTCCTCGCGATTGCATTTTACGGCAGTGTAATAGGTGAAGATTTTTTCGCCGCTGTCGTTCTTGCCCTGATCCACCATATGCATAGGAATCGGAGTAAACTCAGCATTATAATATTCCTTCAGATCTTTATAAATGTTCCATGCAGACCATATCATAAGCACGAACGACACAGCGAACATAGCCGCTCCGGCGTAGTTAAACACCTTGCTCCACACATTTTTCGGACCAACAGCCGCAAAGCCCTTCATTTGAGCTCCCATAATCGGGTCTTTACTGTTGACGGTATCAACCGCCGCTTCCAATTCAAAACTGTCGGTCGCATCACCTATTCCTTCGGTCAATGCCGCCAAATTTTCGGATAAAGCCCTGTCGGAGACCTTAAACATTTGTGCTTCAATGTTAGCGGTATATTCTAAAGTCGCAAGAGCTCCTTTTGCGTAACGGAAGCCTGTAATCAGCGAAGCTACGGATGCTGTGATGGATACGCCCAAAGCAATGAGCATAACCTTTGTTGAAGAAGAAATACCGTTGTCAAACCAGTTGTCCGTAGCATTGGCATCAGACGAATTTTGCAGTTTGTATGCTTCTCCGGTAAGAGCAACCTGACTGCCGAAAATCGAACGATCCACACCCTTGTAAATTGATACAGACTGTTCGCCAAGAGCCTTTATGTCTATTGTTTCCATTGCCGTTTTCACCGCACTGTCACCGTTAAGGCCGATAGCGATAAGCTGATACATAGGCAAAAAGTCAAGACAGGCGCGCTGCCCCTCCGTTAAAACAGAAAGGAGCGGATAAAGCATATATCTGTCATCATTTTCGACATCATACTCGTCACTTGTAAGCAGGTCAAGCAGTGATACATCGTCGTTTTCAAGCGAAGCAAGTGCTTCATACTGAGTACCTGCCGAAGCCCATGCGGCAATATTAAAATTTTTGTTGGCATTTTGATAGGCTTCAAGTTTTTCTTCCGAATCGCCCAATCTTATATCCTCGTTCAGATATGTATTTAAATATTCCTTGAGTCCGTCAAGTTTTGATGCAATCGACTTCGCGTCGCCGTCATATTCCGCGGCAAGTTTTTTAACAGCCTGTGTGACCGTAAGGTTATCGGTTTCCATCGCTTCGTCGATCATTTCATCATATGTTTTGGCGGTCGTGTATCTGTCAGACCAAACTGAATCGTTTGAATCTGCGGCAAGAGCGACAAGTTGCTCCAAAGCAAGTACAGATGCGCTGCTTGCCTGCATAAGAATGGTTGTCATATCTGCAGAATTTTCTTTTTGCTCGTCAGAAAGAGCCTCCCATTCCTCATTGCTGTACTCTTCTTTTACTTTGTTGAGAAAAAGATCTCCCAACTGTTGCTCGGTGTCGTCATCGTAAAGAAGATTGAGCATTTCATATGACATGATGGCACGCTGCCGACCACTCTCGTAATTTTTTCTGTACTCGCTTATAGCGGTGATAAAATTGTTTATAAACAACTTGATATTTGACTTTTGTTCTTCAAGCAGCATCTGATAATCCTGAACACTGTAGCCGCCCTTCATGTTCATAAGTTTCATATCGGTGACGGCTTCATCGGCGTTTTTGGTGGTTTTGTATCCCAAATAAACCGCACGCTTTGTTGACAATGTATCGTCTGCGTCCTCGTTGAGGTCGTAATTCAGAACATCATACCCCTTGCTTTTAAGCCATTTTTTTGCCTCATCGGCAGTATTGCCGTAACTTAAAATTACTTCCTTTATGTAGGTCTTGCCCGTGTAGGTTGCGGCAGCAGCATTTGTACAGGTAACAAAAAGAAGTGCAAGCACCAATGTTATTGCGATAATTGCCCTGTAAGGCTTTTTAAACATTTTCCGGTTCCTCCATTTTTACTTTGCTTTTTTTCTTGCCGACAGCCCTTCCCGCAAAGAATATTGATGCGAGCAAGACTGCTTCCGCCGCACCCATAAGAATATACTTTGTTTCCGAGAACACACTGCCTGCAAAGGCTGCTTTATCGGTATTATAGAACAGATATACTCCGTTCTTACCGTCCGAATAGGTATAACCCATTGATTTATTTGTGAGGTTTTGGGCTACACTTTCGCCGAACATTGACAGTGCCGTATAATTATCGCCAGGCAGATTTGAATTACCATACTGCACTGCAAATCCGTCTGTTGTAATGGGATTGCCCGCCGCCTTATCCTTTGTTGTATAAAGGGCAACCCACTGTCTGCCGACGTCTCCGTTAATATCGCCGAAATCACCGAGAAGTTTTGTGTCGTCGGTCACCATATTCTGCCGGGCTCTGTTGCACTTGACGGCTGAGTAATACGAGTATACCTTTTCGTCATTTTCATCAACGCCCTGATCCACCATATGCATGGGAATCGGAGTAAACTTCGCATTATAATATTCCATTAAATCGCTTATTGTGCTCCAAGCGGTAAAGCCCATCAAAACAACCGAAACGGCGAGCATGGCATAACCGGCAAATTTAAAATATTTTGCGTACCCCGCATCACTGTACAATTTATCCGAAACCTTTTTGAATCTGTAATAATCCATTCTCGTTCTGTTGGATTTTACGGTTTCACCCAAATTTTTTAAAGTTTTAGCGTCCACTAATGCTTGAATACCTCTGTCCTGAAAAGAGTTTGCCGTCGCAAACAAACCGGGAGTAAGATCATGCATATGAGAACTTACAAGAAAAAAAAGTCCGGTTGCCGTCAGAGAGGTTATCATAGCACCGAATAAAACATAAGTGGTGTTGGAAAAGGAATCAATCCAGCCTTCGCTTGTCTTTTTACCCGATGAAGCCTGAAGCCGAAGCGCCTCGTTTGTCATTGCAACGCTGTTTCCGAAAATAGTGCGGTCGACTCCCTCGTAAACCGAAACGTTTTGAAGTTCGTCCACCGAATTCACCTTTACATTTTCCATTGCGGATTTAACGGTTGCGTCATCATTTATTCCAATGGAAACAAGTTGACTTGTCGGAAGAAATTCAAGGCAGGCTCTTTGTCCTTTTGATAAAACCGAAACCAAAGGATAAAGCATATATCTGTCGGCGTTCATAACATCATATTCGTCGCTTGTAAGGGTGTCAAGCAAAGAAATACCATCGTTTTCCGCTTTTGACAGCAACTCATATTGTGTGGCCGCTGCAATCCAATCTGACGATGCAAAATCATCTTCTGCTTCACGTGTTTTTAGAAAAGCATCTATTTCTTCTGCGGAACTTGTAAGCTTTACATCCGAGTTTTTATATTCCTCAAGATATGTTTTATAATTTTCTAAGTTTTCCGCTATTTTTTTTGCGTCCTCATCATATTCGGCAGCAAGATATTTTTCGGCTGCGTTAACGGTAAGATTTTGGCTTTCCATAGCCTCATCGATCATTTCGTCATAGGTCTTGGCATTTGAGTATCTGCCGACCCACGGCATATCGCTTTCGTCTGTTGCGGTTGCGATTATCTGCTCTATAGCAAGGACGGCGTTGCTGTTCCCCTGCGTAAGAATAGTTGTCATATCTGCCGCCTTTGCTTTTTCCTCATCGGAAAGGGCAGCCCATTCTTCATCACTGTACTCTTCCTTCGTCTTGTTCAGCAAAAGATCACCGAGTTTCATTCCGGTATCATCGTCAATCAGCATATTCAGCATATCATGTGCGGAAACAGCACGTTGTTGACCGGCGCTGTAATTATTTCTGTATTCCGTAACGGCCTCTTGAAAATTAACAAGAAATGCTTTTATATTATTCTGCTGCTCGCTGAGAAGAATTTGATAATCCTGAACGCTGTAGCCGCCGTTCATATTCATAAGTTTCATATCGGTTACGGCCTCATCGGCGTTATCGGTCGCTTTGTATCCCAAATAAACCGCACGCTTTGTTGACAATGTATCGTCCGCACCCTCGTTAAGGTTGAAATCAAGTGACTTATAGCCATTGTCTTCGAGCCATTTTTTGGCTTCGTCGGCGGTGCTGCCGTAACTAATTATTACTTCTTTAACATAGGTCTTTTTTGAACTTGCCGCAAGGGCACCGGTACAGGTTGCACTTAAAAGCGCAAAGACCAATATTATGCTGATAATTGCTTTGTAAGGTTTTTTTATCATTTGCAGATTCTCCCTTTTAATTTACATGCTTAAACGATCGCCTTGATCGAAAAAACTTTGTATTAAAGAGCGTTATTCCCCGTTATTCCGTTTCTCATCGCTCTGTTTTTCGCTGTTTTGTTCTTCGCCATTTTTGCCCTTCTTTTTCTTTAATATCAAGAAATACGCAGCCACGGCTATAATTATCAGCAGAAGACATATGAGTACCGTCGTGCTCCCGCCCCCTATTATTGATGCTGTGGTCTCGCCGCCGTCATCGCTGTTTTCGGTTTCTTTTATTTCGGAATCATCCGATTTATCTATATTGTAAAATTCATCGGTCGCAATTTCGTCGTTCGAGGATTCGTCAGGCTCTGTTTCCGATACCACCTGAGGCTGTTCGGCGATCCCGTCGGCACTTCCTTCGTAAATGGCATATATTCCCGCATCTCCTGCCTGAACGCAACTGCAACCTTCGGTGCTTTTTGAAAGTTTTTTAAATTCGGCTGATGTCTTTGAAACGGATTTATCATACGAAATATAAACTCCCGCCCAATTTCCCAGTTCAAAGTTTTGGTCAAACAACTTATAGTTGGAAATGTCAATCAAATGTGTTCCCGAACTTTGATCTTTTTCAAAACTCAAATCAGAGCCGTTTATGCTTATTTTTGTTATAGCCTCATTCTTATCAGCCGTTCTCCGATATGCAATATATGACACTTCACCCTCGCCTGACATGTCATAGTCGAGATAAAAAGTGCATCCCTTTGAAGCGGCGGAATTTACAGCCTCAGCTTTTGCGGTGCCCTTCACAATGCAAGCGTCGGCAATATATCGTTTAATATTTCCGCTACGATAGGTTAAAAGATAAAGTTCACTGTTATCTATACCTTTGTCAAGATTTGCAAGGGTGCCGTCGTTCATCAAAACGGGATCCGAACCGTCATTTTTCAATGAAATGACCTCATCACGATCGGTAAATCCCGATACGGTATCAAGATGGGTTATTCCCGCTCCTGCGGCGGCGTCCTTTGTGTAGTAAAGATAAAGCGGAGAACCGTTTGTACCTTCATTAAGGTTCGTACCGGACACCGGAAGAAAGGAGCAGCCGTTATATTTGAGCGAACCGACATATTGCGAACAAACGACCAAACCGGTAATTGCGGTGCCGCCTTTTTTATATCCCAATGTCACCGTGGAACTGCCCTCTGAGGACAAATTCATTCCCTGAAAAAGGACCGAATATCCGTCGCCTTCAAGTTGCGTTCGACTGTCTGCTCCCGATATGACCCTTAAATCGGAAATATAGTTCTTATCGGTTGCCGCATTCACATTCCACACTGTAGTAATAAGGAACAAAATAATCAGGCAAACGGCCGCGGATAAGTGTTTAAAGGCTTTTCGTTTACTATTTTGCAAGTTATCATCACCCTGATTCTATATGGTTTAACTTTGCACCGTGTTTAAATCTTTTTTTCGTCTGATTTTTTGGACAATTGTTTTAAAGAAAAAAATGTTAACAATTATATATACCGAAATCGGCAGAAAATAACCTATATTGTTAGCAACGGCGGACTCTGCCTCAACAAGCAGATTAAAGACCGAGTGGAATACCACCGACAAGTTGAAGGTGCAAAGCGTACCGCACAGGAAAAGTTTTTTCTTTGTCCGTATGTAAATGGCGTAATTTGCTATAAGCATTGTGCTGATGCTGTGCATAAGTCCGGTGCTGAATCCTCTTATCACTGCGAAAAGAAGGTTGACCGATTGTATATGCTGGGTAAGTATAACTATATTTTCAAGCATCGCAAAACCGACGCCCGTTGCAAAGGCAACCGTTGCAACGGATTTTCGATCGTTCGAAAAAACATAGGCGTAATATATAACGGGAAGCATCTTCACCAATTCCTCTGTTATCGGTGTGATGTTTGTGGTAAAATACAAAATCGTACCGCCGATAAGTCTTAACAGCAAGCCGTTCAGTTCGCTGACAAAGAGGCACAAAAACATTCCCGCTAAAATCGACACAACAACCTTTCGCGATTTGTTCTCCATGGGAATCAGCATCATCGCCATAGGAACAGCCATGCAAATAAAGAAGATATAACTCATTGTGTCCATTTTTGCACCTCCTTATTAAGAAAAGGCAGAAAGATGATATACAATATACCAAGCAATACTTGAATGGCAAGGGGTGTTTGATACCCGAAGCAGCGAAGTCCGATTTCGGCAAAGGTGAAAATTTCGAGAATTAAACTGAGAATGTTAAATTTTCTGATTGAGCGTATTATTCCGCCCTCGACATCCGAAGCCAACAGATGTTTAACGTTAAAGTATCCGGCAAATCCCGCAAAAGCCGATAGAACAAAAAAAGAAATGCGGATTGATATTGAGACATTATCAACAAACATTGCGGCAACGGCCACAGCAATTTCGATTATCGGAACGGTAAAGGATATAAGCTTCGTTTTAACAAGATTTTCATTTTGCTCGTCTACCAAAATATCAAGTGCGCCTACATTCGGCAGATACATAAACAGGAAAAACGCAACAAATCCCAAAAGTCCTAAGTTAAATGTATCGGGCAGTTCGCCGTAGCATAAGAGCGTAATGGTATAAAACGCTCTTGAAAAAACTTGACATGCCAAAGGGAAAACCATAAACTTGAAATACAGCGGCTGTTTTTTCTTATATAAAGCCATCAGCCCATATGTCAATCCGATGCAGGAGCATATAAGCAAGTATATGTTAATAATTATTACTTTCAAACAATCGCCTCCGATTCACTTCGAGTGCATATCTTTACCGCAATTTATAATACATAATTTAACTGATACATTATAATGGAAAAGCACTGTTTTGTCAATGCCTTACAGTCACTGTATGCTTAAAAAATGTGTATAGTGAATTCCCAAAGTAAATTCCACAGTGGAATTTGAAGTGGAATTTAGTGTGGGAAAGAAAATGTGGTAGAATTAAGTCTGGGAAAAAAGGAGGCCCAGATTATG
>CAVGND010000002.1:0-92404 GCA_963630555.1 Roseburia intestinalis
GCAGTAAAATTGCAGACATTCAGGATGAGATTTCTACGGTGCGGGAATATGTCGGTCTTTACGAACACGCACCGCAAATGACGGCTGCCGATGTCTCCGATTACAGACAGCTCGCCGCCTTCGGAGATACCGTATTGGCGGCGACCTACAGCGAAAAGAACGGCTTTATGTTCTGCACATGGAAGCAGAATGCAGACGGCGACTCGGTGTTTTGGGGAGATTATTCTCCGAACTATGAATATGTCAAAGAAGCCTTTGCCGCGCGCTCCGGTCTCGTCAGCAAATGCCGCCTGTTCAGTGAGAATGAATCGGCAGACCTCTATCGCTGTGTGGACTTCGCCAAAGCCAACTGCGAAACGCTGACCTATGAGCAGGAACGGCAGCTGGATAAGCTCCAAGAAAAACTCACAGATGCATATCCTTCCCTCGAAGCCGAGCCGCCGACCTTTGAACAGACAGCGGCTCCACAACAGAATATGTAATACTATCAATCGCCCTTCGGTTACACAAAAACCGGAGGGCTTTTTTTATTTCACAGCAAGTCCTATGGTGAAAAGTCAAGGGGGTAATGCAAAATAATTTAATAAAAACAGCGGCAAAAAACGAACAAAAGGTGCAAGAAAGGCACACTTAACCAAGCCCTGCCGGTCAGGATTTTTTGACAGGGCGTCCGGTTTTGCCGGAATTATTCCTCCGGCGGGATATACAGGCGGTTGGTTTTCAGCAGAGCATAAACCAACCTGACCAGTTTGCGGGCAGTAAGAGCGAGTGCGCGTCTGTGTTGGTGCTTTGAGACCTCATGGAATTTGAGGCTGTAGAAACGCCGAAACTCCGGGTCGCATTTTCTCAGAGAATTGGCGGCTTCGCAAAGATAGTAGCGCAAATGGTGATTGCCGGAGCGAATAAGGCGGGTATCTTCCGCCTCAAACTCACTTGACTGGTGCTGTGTCCATGTAAGACCGGCATATTTGGCAAGAGAAGCCTGCGAGGGAAAGCGGTTTATGTCACCTATCTCGGCAATAATGCCGGCAGCATAGACAAGACCGATGCCTTTCACGGAAGTAAGGGTATTGGGTATGGTTGAAAGCTGCTTTTCAATAGCTTTATCGTATTCCTTGACCTGACCCTGCAGGAGACGGATAGTTGACATAGAAATTGCAAGTATCTGATTTACGGAATCTGCAATGACCGTTGGCGGTCGATAAGAATTTTGAGCAGCCTTCCGCAAATTTGAAACAATACCGTCAACATCTTCAAATTTTCCTCTGCCGTGTTTTTTGATGAAGTCGGCAAGCTCGTCAGAGTCAATGTATGCAAGCTCGTCCAAGGATTCAAAATTTTCAATAACAGCGGTGGCGGTTGCCCCGAAATTATTTGAAAAGATTTTCTCCTGTGAAAAGCCGGAAAATTTCATAAACAGTTGATTCAGAAAGCGCTGCTTTTCACGCGTCAGGCTCTGTACGGTCTGATGTCTGGCTCTGGTTAAGGCTTTGAGCGCTTCATAACGGTAGTCGCCCATATATACTTCTTTATTGATTCTTCCGAAACGCAGGTGGTCAGCGATAATGAAAGCGTCAACAAAATCGTTTTTGGGCAAATCCGAGTAAGTATCCCTGAACTTTTTGACCTGTTTCGGATTAAGCATATGAAGTTTCTTTTCAAAGCCGGAGAATTTGCCCGTTTCACGGAGGAAATACATCAGATTATCTCCGTACCAACTGTCCTGTTATTTATACTCTTATAGCACTTTTATGGACACAATGTTGCGTAAAGATTTTTCTTCCGAGAATATCACGAGAATTAAAGAAAGAATACAAGCATTATTGGACACGTATGATAATCTGTACCTTGATTGTTACTCGCAAATAGAAAAATATCAGCATTCCTCAATTGATACAAAAGTCATAAACAGTGTAGGTGTAGCAATTAAAGGAGTAGGCAAGGCGGTCGGTTCAATCCCGTTTATAAAGGACGGGCAAATTGATGAAACATTAATTGAAACCGGAACAAAATTAAATAATAAAAGCAATTCTCTGATTGGAAACAAATTAGAAACGATTAAAGGGTTTAAAGATACTCATATTATGCCTTTTATTGACAATCTTTCAAGTATAGATTTGATGTATAATAAAGAAAATGGTCTGTTGACAGACGGTGAAAATATTTATGCTTTACGGGATACCGCAATTTGAAGCAAAAGAGCAATAAATTTATGTTTTTTAATGGTGATAATAATGCCTAAAAGCAAATGGGTTTCATTTTTCTTATGCCTGTTTTTCGGACTGTTCTGAGCGCATAAATTCTACGAGGGGCGTATCCTTCTCGGAATACTGTACATTTGTACTGCGGGACTTGGCGGAATAGGCGTAATTATTGATTTGATTATATTGTTTTTTATGGATGCACTTATCACCCGCCGCACCAAGCTGCAAAACAAAATCCGCCGTGCTGCACCTGCCGAAAAAGAAACACTGCGGCAGGAAAAAGCAGGCGTGACCAAGCAAATCACATCGCTGCGAAAGCAGCTGAAACTGAACAAGGGCATTGAGGAACGTTCGGTTAAAATTCAGGAAAAGACAGACCTGCTCTATGCCAACGAACACCGTGCCAAGGAAGCACAAGAACAGAAAAAATCGCAAAGAAGGGAGCGTGACGCACGATGACAGACAAGGAATTTGAAGCAAAAAAGATTGTGGAGCTGTACGGTACGAATGAAAACCGCCCGTATCCTTATGAGGGATTGCCTGCGGCGGAGAACATTATGCCGCTACAAAAATACCCGCCGAGAAGAACGATGACCGAGAAAATCGGCAGCACCGAATATACGGTCAACGCCCATTTTCGTGAGGACGGCAGGGATTTGTTATACTACCTGTCCCGGCTTATCCTCCACGGCGTCGATCCGAATATTTACCGTGAATAGCTTGTAATTTACCACATTAAAGTGTTGAAATCAGGCAGTGGATATGGTATACTAAAGACACTTCAGAATCCTATCCGCTGTCGGGAAGGAGTCAGAATGAACAGACAGCAAACAGAAGAAATCACCGCCCTTTACTGCCGCTTCTCGCAGGATGACGGCAAAAAGGAAAGTGACAGCAACAGCATACAGAATCAGAAAATCTACCTGATGGACTACGCAAAAAAGCACCGATTCCCCAATCCGCAGTTCTATGTAGATGACGGTTATACGGGGACGAACTTCGACCGCCCGGACTTTATCCGAATGAACGAGGACTGTAAAACGGGACTGGTCAAGACGGTCATTGTGAAAGACCTCAGCCGTTTCGGTCGTGAGCATATCGGAGTGGGACGGTATCAGGAAATGATCTATCCCGAAAACGGTATTCGTTTCATTGCCATTATGGACAATGTAGACACCCAAAGCGAGGACAGCAACGAGTTCGCCGCCTTTACCAATCTTTTTAACGAGTGGTATCCCAAGACCACCAGCAAAAAGGTCAGACAGGTCAAGCGTTCCAAGGCGTTGAACGGCGAACATCTCGGCGCACCGCCCTTCGGGTACCGCAAAAATCCCGACGATCCGAAGCGATGGCTCATTGATGAGGACGCCGCACCCGTTGTCCGCCGTATCTTTCAGATGGCAATGGAGGGCTTTGGCTGCTCGGCAATCGCTGCAGCACTGTGGGAAGATAAGGTGCTTACCCCGTCTGCTTACAAGCAATCCAAAGGGATCGGCGTAGGCAAGAAATCCGAAAATCCGTACTATTGGGAGTCATCGGCGGTAGGCGCCATTCTCGACAATCCGGCGTATATCGGCATTACGGAGAGCCTGAAAACCACCCGCCTGACCTTCAAGAGCAAGAAGCGTGTGCCGTCCCCCAAGGAGCGCAGAGCGATTATTGAGGACAGTCACGAGCCGATCATCGACAGCCTTGTATGGGAAAAGGTGAAAGCTCTCAGGCAGAACAAACGCCGTCCTACCAAGTCGGGAGCCACCAGTATCTTTTCGGGACTGCTCTACTGTGCCGACTGCGGCGCAAAGCTAAACTTAAATGTATCTAACGGGTACAAATATTTCCGCTGCGGAGGCTACAAGCGCAACAGCCGCATGAAGGCTTGCAGCATCCACTATATCCGTGAGTCGGTGCTGAAACAGCTTGTGTTAAAGCAATTACAGCAGTTCCTCGCTTACCTGCAGCAGTTTGAGCGTACCTTTGTGAAGCTGCAAATCGACAGCAGCATTGCGGACAAGGAGTACGAGCTGTATCTGAAAGGGCAGAAGCTTGGTCAGCTCAAACGGTGCACTGCCGAGATTGAACGGTTATTCCGTAAAATCTATGAGGATAACGTAGGTGGCAAGATCACCGATGAGCAGTTCTACCGTCTTTCGGAGGGATACGAAGCCGAGCTTGCGGACGCAAAAGCCGAGATGACCAAACTAACCGAGGAGGTCAGGGATACCGACACAGCGGTGAACAATGTGGAGAAACTGATCGCCGTCACAAGACGGTATACCCGCATTGACGAGCTGACACCGGAAATCCTAAACGCATTAGTGGACAAAATCGTTGTCCACGAAGCGGAGAAAAAGGACGGCAAGCGCACACAGTCCATCGACATCTACTATTCCTATGTGGGCATCGTCAACATCCCCACGGAGGAGGAAATGGCGGCATTTGCCGCAAGGCACACAGCGCCGAGAACCGCCTGAAACACAGGCAACACGGCAGGAAATCTCTCTCCTGCCGGATTACATACGAAGTTTGTCCCTATCGAGGGTAATATATGTGTTACAGATTAGGGAAAGAAAATAAGACCTGTTTAGGAGAGCGCCAGTTAAGAGGGCGCATAGGGAAATTATTATATTGCAGCTGACAAAACGTGCCGTGCCGCACGGATGAGATGTTTTACACATCACTGTCCGCACGGCACGGTTTCAGTTACTTATTCTGACTTCAGTTTTTGCTTTCGCCTATTTTAACTTCCACTGTTTTTGTGGAACCGGAACGGTATATTTCAACCTTAACCGTATCACCGGGAGAGCACTGGTTCAGAGCGTCGCCCAAAACGGTATATTCGCTTATTTCGGTATCGCCGAATTTTGTTATAATATCTCCTCTTTGTATACCTGCGTTGTCGGCAGGACCGCCGTCATCTACGCTGTTTACGACTGCACCCGACGGGAACCCGTAATATTTAAGCACTTCGGAAGTATATTTTGTATTGATGTTTACGCCTATATACGGAGTTGCCGTACCTTCGTTCGAGATCAGTTTTTTGCAGATTTTAATTGCATCGTTTACCGGTATTGCGAATCCCATGCCTTCATAACTTGTGTTTACAAGTTTTGATGAGTTTATACCTATGAGTTTGCCTTCTGAATTTACAAGTGCGCCGCCCGAGTTGCCGGGATTTATGGCAGCGTCGGTCTGGATAAGTTTCATTGTTCCGATTGAGTCTATAGTAAGAGTACGGTTAAGTCCGCCGATAACGCCGCTTGTAACGCTTCCCATAAATTGCAATCCGCCCGGATTACCTATTGCAACAACGTTCTGACCCACTTTAAGAGTATCGGAATCGCCTATTTCTATTGCGGTAAGACCTGTTTTATTGATTTTCA
The DNA here is from genome assembly GCA_963630555.1 of Roseburia intestinalis. Lineage (GTDB taxonomy): Bacteria > Bacillota > Clostridia > Oscillospirales > Acutalibacteraceae > CAVALG01. The sequence goes on from CAVGND010000002.1 coordinate 5,585, forward strand.
ATACCGCCAAATCCGAGGAAATATTGTAACCTACAACGGTTGCCGAAATTGCGGTTTCGGGGTCACTCGGTAAATATACTTCTATTTTGTCAGCCACACTGCTGCTTGATGAATTCTGACCGAAATATGAAGATGTAGATGAACTGCTTGAAGCCGCTATGACATGATAGTTAGTGATAATATACCCATCCGACGAATAGACAATGCCCGAACCTTCGCCGCTCACTTCCTGTGAACCACCGAAAAAGCTGCTGAGTGAGGAAGTTGTACGCACACCCACAATACTGTCGGCGCATTTTTCATAAACCGCTTCAACCATAGTTTCGGATTCATCCGAAACCACTATGTTTTTAACAGTCGAACCCGTTGACCCGCCGCTCACGGTGCCGTTGCAATTAGCAAGCACCAATAGCGAAGAACCCACACCGACCGCCAGCGCACAAACAATCGAAACCACCAAAGTAAGCACCGAAAAGCGCGGTTTGTTTTTATTTGCCGCATCGGCGGCAGCAACGGCATAATGATTATGACCTCTTAAATCCGCAAAAGGTATTTCCGGAGTGTAGCTGCGTTCGGGTTGAAATTGAGCGCCGCTTCCTGCAAAATATTCATTGTCGCCGGCAAATCCTTCCGTCCGCTCGTCGCTGTACGAATCGTCCTGCGTGACGTTTGGCGTTTCACTCTCAGCGTTTTGGGCAGAAACAGTATCTTCGGCAGGGATTGCCGCCTGCTCATTAATATTGTCCGTTTCGGCGGCATTACCACCTTCAACCGAGTCAAATCCGAGTATTTCCGATCTTTTGTTTTCATCCATAAAATTCAGATCCTTTCTGATTATATTATTTCAATCGGTCTTATTGCCATTTATTATATATGCGGCTTATTAAAATCTTTAGTAAATAATGTGAATATTTATTTAACATTTTGCCCTGCCTTTCAAAGCAAAATCGAAAAGCAGGGCAAAATTTGATCATCGAATTAAAAAGCAATTATTTTTTAAGTGCGATGGCCTTTTTAGCCATTTCGGCAATATTTTTTGCACGGAAGCCGAATTTATCAAGCAGTTCGGCAGCCGGGCCCGACATACCGAATCGGTCATTCATACCGAGTTTCAGTACGGGAACCGGATGTTTTTCGCATACAACGTCACACACTGCGCTGCCGAGACCGCCGATCACGGAATGTTCCTCAGCCGTAACTATTGCACCGGTTTCTTTTGCGGCAGAAATTACAGCGTCCTTATCAAGCGGCTTTATGGTTGCCATATTAATAATTCTTGCGTTTATGCCATCCGCCTTTAAAAGTTCGTATGCCTCGAGTGCTTCCTTAACCATAAGACCCGTTGCAATAACGGTAACATCACTGCCGTCTTTAAGAGTGGCGGCTTTGCCTATTTCAAAGTTATAATCATCACCGAAAACTATCGGAACGGCAAGCCTGCCGAAGCGGATATACACCGGGCCGTCATGTTCGTAAGCGGCAAGCATCGCAAGTCTGCCCTCAACAGTATCGGCAGGGTTTATAACGGTCATGCCCGGAATTGTGCGCATAAGGGCAATATCTTCGTTGCACTGGTGCGTAGCACCGTCCTCACCTACCGATATACCGGCATGGGTTGCGCAGACAACCACATTGAGATGGGGATAACCGATAGAGTTCCTTATCTGCTCAAAAGCCCTTCCGGCGGCAAACATAGCAAACGAACTTGCAAACACCTTTTTGCCGGTTGCGGCTATACCTGCGGCAATGCTCATCATATTCTGTTCGGCAATTCCGCAATCGTAAAATCTGTCCGGAAATGCTTTTTTAAATGCGCCCGATTTTGTGGCAGCGGCAAGATCTGCGTCCAATACAATAAAATCATTATGTTTTTCACCGAGCTCGACCAAAGTTTTGCCGTAAGCCTCTCGGGTTGCTTCTTTTTTAATTTCAGCCATATTTTTCTCCGTTTCCGCTTAAAAAGCTTATTGTAAAGTTTCAAGCCGTGCTTTAATTTCTTTAACGGCAATTTCGTACTGTTCCGCATTAGGTGCAGAACCGTGCCAGCCAACCTGATTTTCCATATAAGAAACGCCCTTACCCTTGATCGTATTCATTACTACGACGGTAGGTTTATCCGATTTATCGGCTGTCTTTACGGCGGTTTCTATTTCATCAAAATTGTGTCCGTCAATTGTTATTACATTCCATCCGAAAGCGGCAAACTTTGCATCAACCGGCTTGGGGGAGTTTACTTCGTCAACAGTTCCGTCTATCTGCAAATTGTTAAGATCAACAAACAGCGTAAGATTGGAAAGTCCTTTGTTGCCTGCGAACATTGCCGCTTCCCAGACCTGACCTTCTTCTATTTCACCGTCGCCGCAGATACAGAAAACGCGATAACCGTCACCGAAGTGCTTTGCACTGAGCGCCATACCGCAGGCAGCCGAAAATCCCTGACCGAGCGAACCCGTTGACATATCGACGCCCGGAATATGCTTCATATCCGGGTGACCCTGCAACAGGCAGCCTGTATGACGAAGCCTTTGAATTTCTTCAAACGGGAAATATCCTTTTTCACACAAAGCGGCATACAGTGCCGGTGCTGCGTGACCCTTTGACAGCACAAGGCGGTCGCGATCCGCTGCTTTTGGGTTTTTCGGGTCAACATTCATACGGTCAAAATAAAGGTATGAAAGCAGTTCGGCTATTGACAGTGAGCCCCCCGGATGCCCCGACTTTGCGTTGAATGTACCCTCAATTACGCCAAGGCGGATTTTTTCGGCAATCACGGCAAGTTCCTGTTTTTTTGCATTTTCCATATTTAATCTCCATTCTGTTGCCCGGCGGCAACTTTTTTTAAAAAGTTCAAAAAATATTCCGGCAAAGGCGATTCAAACTGCATATATTCCCCTGTTGACGGATGTATAAAACCGATTACTTTGGCGTGCAGGCATTGCCCGCCAAGCCCCGTTGTGTCGCGGCGAGGCCCATATACATCGTCGCCCGCTACGGGGTGACCCAAATAAGCCATATGCACCCTTATCTGATGCGTTCGTCCGGTAAAAAGGCGCAATCGCAAATGAGTGAAATTGCCGTAGTCATTTATCACGCTGTAGTGAGTAACGGCATTTTTTGAGTTTTTTTGTGTTACTGTCATTTGCTTGCGTTTAACGGGATTTCTGCCTATCGGCAGATCAATCGTCCCCTCGGTTTTGTTGCCGAAACCGCCGTATACGACAGCCTCATATTCCCGTGTAAAGGAATGGGATTTTATTTGTTCCGCCAAAAAAACATGCGCTTTATCATTTTTCGCAACAAGCAGAAGTCCACTCGTATTTTTATCTATTCGGTGAAGTATACCGGGGCGTATAACCCCATTAATGCCGGAAAGCGAATTGCCGCAATGATACAGCAAAGCGTTGACCAATGTACCGTCACGGTTGCCCGGCGCCGGATGCACAACAATTCCGCGCGGTTTATTTACAACCAACAGGTCATCATCCTCATAGACAATGTCAAGCGGTATGTTCTGCGGTAGGGCTTTATCCGGTGCAGGGTCTTCAATTATAACCCGCAAGGTATCCCCCGCCGCCACGGCATCGCGTTTTTTTATTGCATTTCCGTTTTTAAACACCGAATTTTCTTTAAAAAGTCTTTCAGCCGACGACCGTGTGATGTTCAGCACCTGCGAAACAAAAACATCGGCGCGATCCCACCCCGACTCTGCAATTACGGTTTTTTCGATCATTTGGATTTCTTATTGTCCAATATATCGTCAGCGTCGATTGATTGCGGTTTGCGCCTGATGTCACGCACAAGATCCGTAATGAAGTATAAAAAAATCAGTCCGGCGCCGACGCACACCGATATATCAGCCACATTAAACACCGGAAAATCCAGAAACGCAGTTTCGATAAAATCCACAACCTGACCTTTTCTGAACAGTCGGTCTATCATATTTCCTATTCCGCCCGCAAGTATCAGGACGACCGCCCAATACATAAGCGGTGTTCGATAGGTCTTTTTTATAAGCATGCCGACGCATATTATAAGCATAAAAAAGGTTACGGCAAGCAAAATCCATGTTTTATTCTGCAATATTCCGAAAGCGGCGCCGCCGTTGTTTATATAGGTGAAATTAATAACGCCTTTTATTACGGTTTGCGACTCGCCGAGTTTAAAACCGGAGACAACAAGATATTTTGTCAAGCGGTCAACAGCGATTACAAGCACACCGACTATTGTGGCAATAATGTAGGTCACGAAAGTTACACCCCTTTTTAATCGGAAAGTCGGCTGCACGCACACGGCGGCAGCCGTTTATATCCGTTATTCTGAAATCACTTTTGCACAGCGGGCACAGATTGTAGGATGCTCGGAATTTTTGCCGACAGACTCGTCAAATTTCCAGCAGCGTTCGCACTTGCCGAACCCTATTTTTGAAACGCTTATACCGACACCCGTTGCCTCGCCTTTGTTTCCGTTTTCTCCGTTTACCAAATGAAGTCCCGATACAATAAAGACTTCGGGCAATATAGTTTCAACCGATTTGAGGAAATCGTACAGTTCGCCTGTTGCATAAAGTGTAAGGTCAGCCTCAAGTGATGAGCCTATTACCTTAGCGGCGCGCGAATTTTCAAGTTCCTTTTTAACATCGTCGCGCACGGCGTGTATCTTTTCCCAACGGGCAAGCAGTTCTTCGTCGCGTCCCTTTACCGCCTTGGGGAATGAGTTGAATACAATATTGCGTTTATCAGTGCCCTCGGTATGCGGCATAAAGTGCCAGATTTCGTCCGCAGTAAAGGCAAGTATCGGAGCGATAAGCCTTGTAAGGGTATCAAGCACTCTGTAAATTGTTGTTTGAGCGGCACGGCGCGTAAGAGATTTTTCACCTTCAGCATACAAGCGATCCTTGAGTGCGTCGAGATAAAAATTCGACATATCCACAACGCAGAAATTGTGAATTGCATGCACGATTATATGATATTCAAAATTATCGTACGCTACCGTGCACTTTTCAACCAATTCGTTAAGTTTTGCAAGTGCAAAACTGTCAATTTCTTCAAGTTGATCGTCATTTATGCAATCCTTATTCGGGTCAAAATCATTTATGCAGCCCAAAATAAACCTTGCTGTATTCCTGATTTTCCTGTAAACCTCACTTAACTGTTTAAGGATATCGGGCGATACGCGGATATCGGCGTGATAATCGGACGAAGCGACCCACAACCTTAATATATCGGCACCGTATTTATTCACGATATCATCGGGGTTAATTGTATTGCCGAGGGATTTTGACATCTTTTTACCCTCACCGTCAACTACCCAACCGTGGGTTACAACGGTTTTGTAAGGGGCAACACCGTCGGTCGCTACGGAAGTAAGCAGCGACGACTGGAACCAACCCCTGTACTGGTCGGCACCCTCAAGGTACAAATCGGCAGGTTCGCGGAGATAATCACGCTGACCACATACCGCCGCATGCGACACGCCCGAATCAAACCATACATCCATAATATCTGTTTCTTTTTTGAATTCGGTACATCCGCATTTATCACATTTTACACCGTCGGGCAAGAGTTCTTTTTCGGAAAGTTCGTACCACGCGTCTGCGCCCTTTTCGCGGAAAATATCCGCAATGTGCGCTATTGTATCGTGATTTATAAGTTCACGGCTGCATTCTTTGCAATAAACAATCGGAATAGGGACGCCCCAAGTACGCTGGCGGGAAATGCACCAGTCGCTGCGATCGGTAACCATTCCGGTTATGCGGTCGCGTCCCCAAACAGGTACCCAGCGGACGGTATTAATAGCCTCAACCGCCTTGTCGGCAAAGTCTTTTATAGAGCAGAACCATTGCTCTGTAGCACGGAAAAGAATGGGGGACTTACAGCGCCAGCAATGCGGATATTGGTGAATTATCTTATTAAGCGCAAACAGGTGACCGGTCTTTTCAAGTTCTGCGGCAATAGCCTTATTAGCCTCGTTTGTGTCAAGTCCCGCAAATTTCCCTGCTTCTTTAGTCAAAACGCCTTTGTTGTCAACCGGTACAACCATAGGAATTTCGGGATATTTGCGGCAAACTTCAAAGTCATCAACACCGTGCCCCGGTGCGGTATGAACGCAGCCAGTACCGCTTTCAAGAGTTACATGGTCACCTGTTATTATAAGCGATTCACGGTCAATAAACGGGTGAACTGCCTTCATATATTCAAACTCTCTGCCCTGCATTGTTCCGATGATTTCATAATCTTCGATACCTGCCACCTTCATGGCGGCGTCCATAAGTTCACGAGCCATAATATAATACTCGCCGTTTGCTTTTGCAACGGCATATTCATAGTCAGGGCCTAAGCATATGGCAAGGTTTGCGGGCAATGTCCAGGTTGTGGTTGTCCATATAACAAAATAGGTTTTATCGAGATCCGCACCCATTTTTGTAAGCAGACCTTTATCATCACTTACATTAAATTTAACATAGATTGAATGGCAGGGATCTTCCGCGTATTCAATTTCGGCTTCCGCAAGTGCGGTTTGGCATTCGGGACACCAATAAACCGGCTTTAAGCCTTTGTAAATATAACCTTTCTCAGCCATTTTACCGAATATTTCAACCTGTTTTGCAACATAATCGTTTTTAAGGGTCATATACGGATTGTCCCACTCGCCCAATACGCCGAGGCGTTCAAACTGGAGGCGCTGGTCATCGGCAAATTTTAAAGCAAAATCACGGCATATGCGGCGCAATTCAAGTGCGGAAACATGCTCGTCCGATTTTTTGCCGGCGGCTTTTCTCGCCTTAAGTTCGGTCGGCAAACCGTGTGTATCATAACCCGGAACATAAGGAGCCTTAAATCCCGACATATTTTTATAGCGAAGAACAAAATCCTTAAGCGATTTATTAAGTGCTGTTCCCATATGAATAATTCCGTTTGCATACGGAGGACCGTCGTGCAAAACATATAAAGGTTTGCCCTCATTAAGCCGCATAAGTTCGTCATATACATTGTTATCCTGCCAGTTTTTAAGCATAACCGGTTCCGCCGTCGGTAATCCGGCACGCATCGGGAAGTCGGTCTTCGGCAGATTTATGGTTTGATTATAATCCATTGTTATTTAATGCCCCTTTGACTATTTTTTTCTTCTCTTGAAAAAACCTCTCGGTTCATCGTCTTCATCGTCTTCATCTTCGTCGTACTCATCGAAAAATTTAAGAGAATTTTTCAGACGCTCGCTGCGCTCGGGGCGGTTGGTTGAACCTGCGCCCTCGGGTATTACGGAAACAGGTTTTCTTTCGTTGTCCTGCTGTGTTTCCGACTTGTCTGTGCCGTTACCGTCATTTTGCAGCGCCGGTACAACCGTATGCTCGTACTTATCTTCCGTATCAGCCTTTATGTTTTCTTCAAAAGCCTTAACCGCGCTTTCTGTTTCGGGATTTGCAAAAACCTCTTCCGCCTTTTCTTCCGGTTCCAGACGGGTTATATCGACCGGTAATTTTTCATCCGCTTCACTGTCATCCCGCACGTCGTTTTCAGCACCGGTAGTGCCCGACTTCACAAAAGAGTCAGCCGACGGGGCACTGTCCACCACAAACTCAACCGCACGTGCAATGGTTTCGGGGTCTGACGGAACTTCATCAGGTATTGAAGCAATAAATTCAAGTTGTTTTTTATAAAGAGTTACCAATTCCTTTTTAAAATCGGAAACTCCGACTTTTAATTTATCGAACATAACCTGCTGGCGCGCAACGCTGTCATGCGCTGCGCTTATCATACTTTCGGATTTTGACACGGCAACGCTCACAAGGTCATTTGACCTTCTGTCCGATTCGGCAATAACCGACTTTATTTTCTCTTGCGCCTGCTCAAGTTTAGCTGCCGTATTACGATCTGTTTCCTGCTTTTTTTGTTCGGCGTCGGCTAAAATTTCAGCTGCCTTTTTCTTAGCTTCGCTTACAATACTGTCAGCCATACGCTGAGCATTTATAAGCAGATTTTGCAGACTTTCACCCGACAATCCCGAAACATCCGAGCCGTCTTTTCGTGATGCGGCGGAGTTGCCCTCGGCGTCCATCTGCTCTTTAAGTTGGCGGTTTTTGGCAACGAGTTCGTCTATCTGTGTGGCAAGTTCATCCAAGAACTCCTCAACATCGCCCGGTTTATAGCCGTTTACCGACTTTTGAAACGTAAGATTTCTGATATCATCTGAAGTGTACATAATTTCATCCCCCTAAACGTATTTTACAACATATAGCGCTGCATATTTAATTACAAATTAATTACAGGTAAAGGTTGCTGCTTTCAAGTTCGTCAAGCACAAGATCACCCACTAAATCGACATTGAAAGGCGTTATTATAAATGTGCTGGCAGCCACCCTTTTGATCTGCCCGTTATTTGCGTATGCAACGCCGCTTAAAAAGTCCACAAGGCGGCGCGTTGTTTCTTTGTTGGCAGATTCAAGATTAAGGACAACCGTACGCTTATTATTCAAATGGTCTGCTATCGAAGGCGCATCTTCATATCTTTCGGGTTTAACAAGAACAACCTGAAGTTGAGTCGTCGCGCTTATATTGACATACTTGTTGCGTTTTTCTTCGGGGAACGGAGTGGACTGTGCGGATTCTTTCTTCGATTTCTTTTCCTCTGTGTTATATACAGTCTCTTCCTCGTTATTATCAAAGTCGTCGTCATAATAATCCTCGCTTGAAGTTACCAGGTCTTTTATTTTATCCATAAATCCCATTTTAAGTTCTCCCTTCAAATTTAAATGATATGCAAATTAAGATACACAAAATTATTTATACGCCCGTTTGCCGAAAAGTGCCGTTCCTATCCTGACGATATTCGCGCCCTCTTCTATCGCAACAGCATAATCATCGGACATACCCATTGAAAGATAGTCCATAAAGATATTATCCGATTTTTTTGCCCCAATGTCAATAAACAGTTTGTACATTTCGGAAAAATATTTGCGATTTTCCTCACTTTTTTCACAAATCGGAGGTATTGCCATTAGTCCGCGCACTCTTAAGTTGCTCAATTTGGAAATTTCATACAGTTGAGATTCAATTTCGGCCTTGCCGAAACCCGACTTGCTTTCTTCGTTACCGATATTGATTTCAAGCAGCACATCGGTGATAATACCGTGTTTTTCGGACTGTTTTGATATTTCGGCGGCAAGTTTCAGAGAATGCACGGATTCTATCATTTCGGTTTTGCCTATTATATCCTTAACCTTGTTGGTTTGCAAGTGACCGATAAAATGACGGTGAACGTCGGAAGAAATATCGTCATTTTTAGACAAAAATTCCTGCACGCGGTTTTCGCCGATATATTCTATTCCGTTTGCGATTGCAAAATTTATAAGTTCCGCCGGAACGGTTTTTGTGGCGGCAAGCAGAATTATATCGCTTGGTTTTCTTCCCGACACCGCTGCCGATGCGGCGATATTTTCGGTTATTTCACTGTAATTATTTAAAAAATCCTGTTCTCTTTCGGTCATATTACAACGCCCCTTTACATTTTTCAGTCTACAGACTTTCCGTCATAAAGATTTTTGCCTTTAACAATGGCTTCGTCATACAGTTTAAGGCGGTTCTTACCCTCGGTCTGCTTTTCGCAAATTGAAAATGACGTACCGGCATAAATGACTTCAACCTCCCTGAAACGGACTTCCTGCCCCACAAGGACGTAAACGCCTTTTTTACCGTTCTTCATTCTTATTGCTTTGCTGTTTACGCGGAGTCCGGAATAACTTTTGCTAACTATCTTGAAGGATATTTTCCTTACCCCCGCAAGTTCGCTGTTCATATTTTCGCAGGAAAATATGACCGCCGCATCACCGCTCTCTCCTCGGTTTATTTTTTCAAGTTTAGCCGACATTGATGAAGCGGAGGACAGCGCGGTATTAATCTTGTATGTTTTGCCCTCCTCCATGGAAATTGCTTTATCAAGCGGCAATGTGGCGGCTATGTACCACTTATAGTCCGAAACCACCTTGCCGATATAACCTCCGTTTTCGGCTGAGGGTTCAAGAGAATTTATTTTATCTGCGTCAAATTCCGAAAGATCGCTGAGGTCGGCAGCATTTTCATAGCCGTCGGTTCCGGCAATAAAATATCCGCTTATGGGCGAAACTACGCTTCCGACAGTCTTGGCTGCACCCGCTTCCAGCGACTGTTTCTCCGAAGTCAGTGAAGCAATAACGGCGGAATAATCCGACTCATCTCCCAATACTATGTGCTTGCGGTTCATATTATCCGCAAGCGATGCGGCAGCGTCGCCCGCGTCACCCATATATCCGTTCTGCGTCGCCTTAAGCAGCGATATCAGATTATTTGAAATAGTATCGTTAAGCAGGTCAAGATCGCTCGCATTGAAAGAATTATAACTCTGTGATTTCTGAAGTGCGGCTATTTGTTCGTTTATTTCAGCCAACCGCCTGTTTGCGTCAGCCGCGGACGAATCAGCATAAATATCGGCTATGGTACCGCCTTTTGCCACCCTTTCACCCTGATCCACGCGGAATGCAAGCGTACCGGGCGACTCGCTTTTTATAAGCGTTTCGTTACGCAAAACTATACCGGTGGTTTCAAAACCGTCGTCAAAAGAATACGCCATGACATTTTCGGTGCTGAAGGGCGCAATTATGCTTGAATAAAACTGTGCAGCAATGAATATTACAAAGATTACAATAACAGCCCATTTAAAAAAATTAGCAACCGAAAAATTGCGCAAAATCCTCGCCCCCGTTTTGCATTATTATTTCATATGCGGCAGCAGCCGTATTACTGCATTTATCTGCCGCTATCCAGTTTATATCCTTATTTTTATTAAACCAGGTCATCTGCCTTTTGGAATACTGTCTTGTACTGACAACAAGCCGCTCAAGGCATTCGTCAAGGCTTTTTTCGCCTTTAAAGTACGGGTATAATTCCTTATGCCCTATTGCCTGTGACGCGGTATCACCGAACGGTGACAAATATGACCTTCGCGCCTCCTCAACCAAACCACTTTTTACCATATTTTTTACACGCTGTTCTATTCTTTTCCACAAAATTCGCCTGTCGTCAAACCGCAAGCCTATAAATATCGGTGAATACGGCGACGTCGGCGGAACCGACCGAGCGTCAAGTTCCGATTTGGTGACGCCGTGAAGTTCAAATATCTCGATTGCCCTTATTATCCGTTTGCGATCGGACGGGGAAATCCGCTTTGCGGAGATCGGGTCTGTTTTGCAAAGGTAACCGTAAAGTTCGGCAAGACCTTTTTCGTCCGCCTCGCGTTCCAGTTTACGTCTTACATCGCCGGCATCACTTTCGGAAGAAAAATCCGTGCCGTTTATAAGGCAGTCAATATAAAGTCCGGTACCGCCTGCCAACACAGGCAGTTTACCGCGTTTATAAATATCGGCGATTATCCGCCCCGCCGCCTTAACATAATCGGCAACCGTGAACCGTGAAGTCGGCAAAACACAGCCAATCATATGATGCGGAACGTTGCCAATCTCCTCGGCTGTCGGTGCGGCGGAGGCTATTTCCATACCTTTATATATCTGCATGGAATCGGCGGATACCACCTCTCCCCCGAATTTTTCGGCAATATGCAATGCAAGTCCGGTTTTACCCGAAGCGGTAGGGCCAACCACAACAACAATCGGTATTTTACACATCACTGTATTCTCCCGAACTGTTTTTCAATATCGCGGCGTGTAAGTTCAATTGCTACCGGTCTGCCGTGCGGACAGTACATAATACTTTTATCCGAAAGAACCTGTTTTGCAAAGGCGGCAAGTTCCTGCGGCGAATTGATATTACCCGCCTTAACCGCGGCGCGGCACGCCACGCTGTGATAAACCCACTCGGTCTTTCGGTCGGTTATCATACGGCGCGACATTATATTCCCGATTATCTCACTCATTGTCATACCTATATCCATATCGGCAAGTATTGAGGGGACAGAGCGCACAATAACGCTGCTTTCTCCGAATTCTTCAATCTCAAATCCCGATTTTTTAAGTTCTTCCTGCCATTCGCACACGGCGGCGAATTCTTCTTTTGTAAGTTGCATGGCATACGGAACAAGCAGCAACTGCGGCTCCGGTTTTTGCATAACCGTAAGGCGGTTGAATATCATTCTCTCGTGGGCGGCATGCTTGTCTATAAGAAACAAACTGTCACCCGAACGAACTATGAGATAGGTTCTGAAAGCCTCACCCAAATACTCGATGTCGATATCGCTGACGGTGCTTTTGCACAATTCATCACCGTTTTCGTGTTTTTCCGCAGTTTCCACAGCGTATGCATTTTCTGCTGCATTTCGGGCAGCGGCGACAGGCTCCTTATCATCGGAACATTCAGCCATTTTTGCCGTTAACATGTCGTTTTTAAAGTTATCCGGCACATCTTTTGCAACGTCTGCAATCTTTTTTCGTATTGCGTCGGAAATATGCGGCGCATGGACATAAACAGTATCGCCGATTTCGACGCCGTCCGGACAGCAGTCGTCAAAACGGACTATATCCGCAATCTCACGCGCATTTGCAAAGCCTTCTTTTGCGGCAGCCATAACCTTGGAATACTCGGCTGCCCCGGCGGTTTCACGGTGCGGCACATCTTTCGGCGGTGCAGAGCGTTCAGCAGTTCCGTAATGTGCGGCTGACGGTTTGGAAGCCGTTCGTGAGGCTGCCGAAGCCGCCGCAAAAACATCGGAATGTTCCGGCGTACGGTCTGCTGAGCGCGCCGTTTCATTCATCTGCATCTGGCGGTATTCTTCCACATTCATTCGGTTGGAAGAAATGCGGCTTATATCCGCTTTTTTTCTTATATCGCCGCTTGATATTGCGTTTTTTGCGGCAAAATATACCGTTTCCCAAATCACCTTATCATCCGAAAATCGCACCTCGGTCTTGGCAGGGTGAACATTTACATCAACCGCACCGTAAGGAACAGTAAGAAAGAGTACGGCGGCAGGAAATCTGCCTACCATAACCGAATTTTGGTACGCTTTATCAAGCGCGGCTATAACTGTTTTTGAGAAAACATATCTGCCGTTCAGAAATACGAAAATGCCGTTTTTGTTGTTTCTGCAGGCGGAAGGTCGACTTATGAAACCCGAAACCTTTATATTGCCTATTTCGCCCTCGGCAGGTATGAGCGACGACGCATAATCCTTTCCGCACACGGCATAAACCGTGTTTTTAAGGTCGCCGTCACCCGTTGTTTGCAGAACGCATTTACCCTCTTTAATAAAGCGGAAAGCAATTTCGGGGTGGGACAGCGCTATTTTATCAATAACCGCCGCAACGGTAGTACCCTCCCAGGCGTCCTTTTTTAAAAATTTCATTCTTGCGGGGGTGTTATAAAAAAGGTCGCGTACAATTATGGTTGTACCTTTGGGGCAGCCCGCTTCCTCTTTTAAGACCACCTCGCCCCCCTCGGCTTCAAAGCGTGTGCCGTTGTTTCTGCCCTCGGCGCATGTGAGCATTTCAACGCGCGAAACGGCGCTGATTGAAGCCAAAGCTTCCCCCCTAAAGCCGAGCGTCATAATATTATTAAGGTCGTCCTCTGACGATATTTTACTTGTTGCGTGGCGCAAAAATGCCGTTTCAACATCTTCCGGCTGTATGCCGCATCCGTCATCGGTAACACGCATAAAGCTCACGCCGCCGCGTTGTATTTCAACCGTGATTCGCTTAGCGCCTGCATCTATTGAATTTTCCACAAGTTCCTTTATGGCGGAAGCAGGGCGCTCCACAACCTCGCCTGCGGCGATAAGCTCGGCTGTATGTTTACTGAGGACATTGATTTTAGGCATATTATCACCACCGTTAAATAAATTGGTTTTTATGATTTATGATTCGCCGTCATTATCCCCAAAGACCGAAAGGACGGCATTTTTCATATCATCTTTTACGGTTTTAAAAGGTATTCCGTTATCACCGAAGATGATATAAAGCAGCGAAAACGCCGCAACCGCGGCAGGCACTGTCCAGAAAATACCTGCTTTAAATGTGCTTGACAAAAGGCAAAACACAGTGAGTAAAACGCCCGCAATAAAGCATAGAATTCCTGCGCTGCGCGCCGCGGCAATTCTTTTAAGGTCAAATGCCGTAACAAATTCCAGCCGGCAGGTATTTTGGTCAACACGCGGTTTAATCTGCGCCACAACCACCCTTTGAGCGTTGCCGCGCACCGGCACAAGTACCGTTTGTTTACCGCTTTTAAATATACGGTAGCCCGAAAATTCGTCAAGCATTTGCGCCGCCGCATCTTTCGGATACGGGAGTATTATTTTTTCTTTTTTGCCGAATTTCAGATATCTGCCTGCCACTCTCATATTCAACATTCCTTTAAATTAAGACTCGCGCGCCTTGTTTACCAATTCATATAACTTTGACATTGCCTCGATCGGCGTTAAGGTGTTTACATCAATAGCCTTTATCTCCTCCGCCAACATATCGTTTGCACTGTTCACAAATGACAGTTGTGCAGAGCCCCGACCTTTGGCAGGGTGCGCTGCCTGACGTTCCGATATTGACCCGTCGCAGTTTTCCATACCCGAAAGTATGGTTTTTGCGCGCGCAATGACATCGTCCGGAATGCCGGAAAGTTTTGCAACTTCAATACCGTAACTCTCGTCCGCGCCGCCGCGCACGATACGGCGCAAAAAAGTTATATCGTCGCCGCGCTTTTTAACGGCGATATTGTAATTCTTAACGCCGTCAAGCTCGTCCTCAAGTGCGGTAAGTTCGTGGTAATGGGTTGCAAAAAGCGTCTTTGCGCCGATTTTTTCGGGCGAACAGACATATTCAAGCACTGCACGCGCTATGCTCATACCGTCGTATGTTGAAGTTCCGCGACCGATCTCATCCAGAATTATAAGGCTGTCACTTGTTGCGTTGCAAAGTATATATGCAACCTCGCTCATTTCCACCATAAATGTTGAGCGGCCTGTTGAAAGGTCATCAGACGCACCGACACGGGTAAAAATACTGTCAACTATCGGAAGTGAAGCGGATGAAGCAGGGACAAATGAACCTATTTGTGCCAAAAGCGATATAAGCGCCACCTGCCGCATATAGGTTGATTTACCTGCCATATTAGGCCCCGTAATTATTGCGCAGCGGTCGGCATTTTTATCAAGATATGTGTCGTTCGGCACAAAAGGCGCCTTGGTCATAAGTTCAACAACGGGGTGTCTGCCGTCCTTTATATCTATAATTCCGCTGTCGTTCATAATAGGGCGGCAATATCCGTTAGATACCGCAACATATGCAAGCGAACAAAGCGTATCGCAGATCGCCACGGCGGTTGCCGTCTGTTTTATGCGGTTGAGTTCGGCAGATGTTCTGTTGCGTATATCCGAGAAAATTTCATATTCAAGGCGAACGCGGCGTTCCTTATTGCCGAGCATTCTTGATTCAAGGTCTTTAAGTTCTTCGGTAATATAGCGTTCGCTGTTGGCAATCGTGCTTTTCCGTATATATCTTTCGGGCACTTTATCCGAATTTGATTTAAGCACCTCAATATAATATCCGATCACCTTATTGTACCGGATTTTTAGATTTTTTATACCGGTCAGTTCCCTCTCGCGTTCTTCAAGGGCGGCAATGCCGCCGGCACCGCTTGAGTAATCGTCACCCAATAAATCGAGTTCGCTGTTATATCCCTCTTTTATCATTCCGCCTTCACGAACCGAAAACGGCGGAGCGTCCACAATTGCCGCGTCTATCATTTCGGCAACGTCATAAAGCGTATCAAGTTCTTCATATGTATTTGCAAGCAGTTCGCAGGACGCAGCCGCGAGCAGATTTTTAAGCGGCGGCAGGCGTCTGAGAGTATTACACAAATTACGAAGTTCCCTTGCGCCCGCAGTACCGAAAACTATTCGGGTCATAAGCCTTTCAATATCGTTTATACCCGTGAGCGCGTCACGCAGTTCAGAGAGTAAAATATTGTTAAGCGTAAGTTCTTCAACCGCATCGTGGCGGCGGCAAACGCTTTCCTTATCGGTCAGCGGATGTTCAACCCAACTGCGGATAAGTCTGCGCCCCGGCGCCGTTCGTGTTTTATCTATTACCCATAAAAGCGAGCCGCGTTTTGCCCCGTCACGCATGGATGATACCAGTTCAAGATTTCTTACCGCACCGGCATCAAGTTTCATCTGCCCACGGTCGGCATATATATTCACAGAGCGGATACATTCAAGCCCGCCCATTTGGGTACGGCGCAAATATACAAGTGCCGCCGCAACGGCACGCTTTACGGGATACGGTGCGGAAAGAATCTCGGTTGCCGCATCACCCGCAAACTGTCTTTTTAAAATTGCGTCGGTTTCCGATTCGCCGCCCGCAAAGCAATCCTCTGTATTTAAAGTAAGGCAGCAGTTTATATCGTCGCAAAACGGCTTTACAAGCCCGGTATCAAGGTTGGTTATTAATTCGCTCGGTCGATAGCGAACGAATTCGTTTTTAATGGATTTTGCCGTATCGCCCTGCAAAAGCGACGCTTCGGCGGTTCCGGTTGAAACATCGACAAAGGCTATACCGCAGTTTTCACCGTCCGAATAAACGGCAGCCAAATAATTGTTTTTGGACTCGTCCAGCATACTGTCCTCAATAACCGTTCCGGGGGTTATTATACGCACTATATCACGGTTTACTATACCTTTTGCGGTAGCAGGGTCTTCGGTTTGCTCACATATCGCAACGCGGTAACCTTTTTCTATAAGCCTTGCAATATACGCCTCGCAACTGTGGTAAGGTACGCCGCACATCGGCGCCCGTTCCTCTAATCCGCAATCCTTACCCGTAAGCGTTAAATCAAGTTCCGACGATGCGGTTTTAGCGTCGTCAAAAAACATTTCATAAAAATCACCGAGTCGGAAAAAAAGTATACAATCTTCATACTTTTCTTTTATTTGCATATATTGCCGCATCATCGGCGAAAGTCCTGCCATTTTAAAAACCCCTTTGGGAGAATAGATCGGTAATTGACCGAATTCAATTCTGTTAAACGGTAAAATTAAAAATTAATAAATATCCGTAAACGCCGCAGCTGCGGCATTTCGGTTACGGATCCGTCGCGTCTGCGGTGTTATGATCAGTGGCAGCCGCCGCAGCTTCCGCAGTTTCCGCCGCAATTATGTTCTTCGTAATGCGCGGTTTGGGGATCCTCACCGTTTAGGATAAGTTCAAGCAGACCGTAAACCTGTTTTACAACGTCGTCAAGCACGGTTTTTGCCTCGTTATAATCGGTCATTTCTTTTGACTGCATAATTTTAGCATAAAGGCCGCGCATCTTTTCGTTATCCGCTTTAAGCGCTTCTTCGTCTTTGTTCTCGGCGCTCAGCGCTTCATCCATTCTCATTCTGATAAGGTTGAATTCGCCTATCATTTTTTGAAGTTCGGCTGAATCATCGTTTGCCTTTTTGGCAGCGGTGTAATTCTTAAAAGCGTCGCTTTCCTGAATAGCGGCACCGAGTTCTCTTGTAAGTTTAATAATGTTTTCCATTTGATTTGCTCCTTAAAAAATAAATATATTTTATATTTTAAAATCACGTTATACGGTGACTTATTTTAGGCTGAAATCCGAACGGTCAAGCGTAAAATTCGGGTTGTAGTACGGGTCGCCTGCCGAAATAAGTTTACCCCATTTTTGCTTAAATGCGTCAGCTTCCTGCTTGAAGCGGTTAAGTTTTTCTTCCGAATCCTCAAGACCGCGCGTTTTTGATTCATAATGATAAAGTTCTGCAAACGGTGTCCAAATTATTAAATATCCCGCTTCGCGTATACGCAGGCAAAAATCAACATCATTGTAGGCTACCGCAAAGGACTCATCTAAACCGCCGACCTTTTCCCAAACATCGCGCCGCACAAGCATACAGGCAGCCGTTACTGCCGACACATCCTGCGTATAGCAAAGTCTGCCCATATAACCGAGTTCGTTTTTGCGTACCTTATAGAAAGCATGACCTGCAACACGGTCGGCTCCCAAGCCGAGTATTATGCCTGCGTGCTGAACGGTATCGTCCGGATAATAGAGTTTTGCGCCTACTGCGCCTACATCTTCGCGCTGGGCATACATAACCATTTCTTCTATCCAGCCGGGGGTTATAATTTCGGTATCGTTATTCAGCATAATAAAATAGTCGCCTGTTGCGTTTTGGGCACCGAAATTATTAAGTTTTGAAAAATTAAAAGGAATATCAAGCGTAACGATTTTAACGCGTGGATTACTGCGCAACTGCTCATAATAATCAAGAACATCATCGTCCGAACCGTTATCGACTATGATTATTTCATAATCCGGGTAGGTTGTAAAGGCAAATATCGAACTTATGCACCTCTGCAAATCCTCTTTATGATTTTTGTTGGGTATAATAATGCTTACCTTTTTGTAGTCCTTAATTTCATAATGAATTTCATAAATCGTCGGGAACGCTTTTGAACTTTTAACTTCGGCATTATATCCGTGGCTTTGAATGCTGTTTTTAACCGCGTTTATGCCGGCATTTATAGCGTACTGCTTTGAATTTATATCAAGTGCAACCGAATTCGGGTGTGAGCGCCAAAAATACAGCACCTGCGGAATATGCACGATTTTTGAAGCATTATCCGTCAGCCGCAAAATCATATCTTGATCCTGGCTGCCGTCATATTCGTGGCGGAAAAGCCCTGATTTTTGGAGTATTCTTCTGTCGAATGCCGAAAAATGGCAGATATAGTTGTTTGCAAGCAGATTTTCGCGTGCATAATCGGGTTTAAAGTGCGCCGTAATTATACGCGTTATGTCGGGGCTTTCAAAAGTCGCCTCATCGGTGTAAATAAAGTCCGCACCTTTCTCGCATATTTCTTTCATCACGCTGTAAAGTGCCGACGGATGAAGAACATCATCATGGTCGAACAGTGCTATATAATTTCCCGTTGCCATTTTAATACAGGCATTGGTGTTTTCCGAAATTCCGAGATTTTTCTCAAGTTTTTTATAGACTATTCTTTTATCCGCTGCCGCATACTCACGGGCGCATTTTTCAACCTCGGTATGCTCGGCGTCACTGCCGTCCGCTAAGCAAAGTTCCCAATTTTTATAGGTTTGAGTCTGAACCGACTCAATCATTTCCTTTAAAAAGCGAATCGGCGTATTGTAAAGCGGTACTAAAATACTGAACTTAATATCACGGTTAAACTTTGTACTTTCTTCAGCCTGTCTGCGCTCGTCACTTATAGTGCTCGGAATGGTTATATATCCGCTGCCGTCTGCCCTGCCTTTTATTTTGGCAGCCAACGCGCGCGGACCCGAAGAAAGCAAAACCTTAATCGCCTTTAAAATATTGCGCGTGAAACCGAACTTGTTCATCACCTTTTTAATTCCGCCCGTAACAGTGCGCATAGGCTTTGTAAGCCGCCAATAGCGTGACGATAAAATTGCCCTGTTCTGCGTAAGCAACTCCGCAACCTGATGGTCAAGCGCGGCGCAGCGTTCATTAAGCGCGCGGATATTTTTATCCTTACGCTTAAGTTTATTCTCAAATGCAACGGCATTGCCCATATCGTCAAGGTACGCATTTCTCTGTTTTAAGTATCTGTTCTCTTCATCAAGGCGTCCTAATTCCCTGTGCAGAGGTTCGTCATCAAGAACCTTTCTTAAAACATCGGGCGAAATATTATAAAGGTAGTCGGCATTTTCACGTTCGTTTTTACTTGCGCCGCCCGACTGCGTTATAAGCGTATATATTTTATCAAAATGTTCGTTTACAAGCCTTATAACCTCTGCCGAATTGGGTTTAAAATTATCGTCGGCAAGAAGTTCATCGGCAAGAAGTTCAAGTTGCTCGCCGTTTTCGGCAACATATTTTTCCACGCCGAACTGTTTGAATATTTCACGGTTTTTATAAGGGTGGACACGGTTGTAACTAAGCGCTTTTTTACCGTAACACATTGAGGTAATCGCACCGTTGAAACTTGTTCCTATATATATTTCGCAGCCCGAAAGAACCGCCGCCATTTCAAGAATGGAAAGTTTTTTGCCGAATGTTTTGCAAACGCCGCCGATTTTACCGTTAAACTCATTCATAAAAACATCGTCACGGTGAGTATATCCAAGCGGCAAAAGTATGGGCTGCAGGCCTTTAGACTGCAGTTTTTTAATAATGTTTATAAGGTGTGCGTCGTCTTCGGGCGGTTTGGAAACATTAAAATGAATAACCGCATACGGTTCATTTAAATCAAATGAACCGCGTATTTTTGAGAGTTCGGATTCGGGAATAAGTTCGGGTATGCAGCAAACCGAATCGGGGTAAACCGAAATTTTCGGCACTTCTTCCCCGTTATAGGAATCGGCAATATGTTTTTCCGAAATTTTATCCCTTACCGAAATGTAATCGGTATTTCTTAGAAGGTAGTGTGTAAGTTCCGCAAACGCGCCGTCAATTTCATAGGGAACCTGCGGAAGATTATAAATAAGTTTAATATTGTGCTTGATTGCAAACGCAGACGGATAAACCCAGGAATCGGGATTATGATAATACGAAAGTTCGGTATCGCCGGGGCGTTTTATCGGTATCTGGTCAAAGTGGATAATAGAGCCGCCGCCGATAACCACCGCGTCAAACGGGTGCTCGGCGTGAATTTTTTCCATATCTTCGGGTGAATAGACCTTACCCGTCAGTGAACCGACAGTGCTGCCGTCACATTCAAACGGTGAAAAAAGGAACAGGTTAAAATCCAAGCCCCGTTTTTCCATTGCACGCTTGAATATTTCGGGAAACAGCAAATCGCCGTAATTTTCAACATCAAAAGTGCCCGAAAGGGCAATGTTATACTCCATTTTTCTCTCCTCAAATTATATAAGTTTACCTTTTAAAATTCCGTCATAATCGGTAATCAATACATTTACAAAGGTGCCTTCAAGTCCCGGGTCGCCCTCAAAATCCACCGCGGCGTAGCCGTTGCCCTTGCCCGAAAGCATACCCTCGTTACGGTCGCTTTTTTCGGCAAGCACGCGAACGGTTTTACCCACAAGCGCACAGTTGATTTTATCCGAAATGTTTTCCTGAAGCCGCAAAAGTTCACCGAAACGCTTTGATTTTTCGGCACGCGTTGTATCATCGGGCATAGTTGCGGCGGGCGTGCCCGTCCGCTTGGAATAGATAAATGTAAAAAGCGAATAATACCCCACTTTTTCAACAAGCCTTAAAGTATCCTCAAAATCTTTGTATGTTTCGCCCGGAAAGCCTACTATTATATCGCTTGTAAGTTCAATATCGGGCATAAGTTCGCGTGCGCGGTTTATAAGCGACAGATATTTTTCGGATGTATACCGTCTGTTCATTCGTTTCAGTATTTCGTCCGAACCCGACTGCACAGGCAGGTGCAAATGGCGGCACACCTTTTCGCATTCCGACATCGCGATAAGCAATTCATCGGTACAATCTTTCGGGTGAGAGGTCATAAACCGTATCCTGAAGTCCCCGTCGATCGCGTTTATTTTTCGCAAAAGTTGGGGGAAACTTATTCCGCCGCCGTTATACGAATTGACGTTTTGCCCAAGCAGGGTTATTTCTTTAACGCCGCTTGCAACAAGTTCCGCCGCCTCAGCTGCTACGGCGTCGGGTTCGCGTGAGATCTCGCGGCCGCGCACATACGGAACAATACAATAGGTGCAGAAATTGTTGCATCCGCTCATAATAGGCAGCCATGCCTTAAACTTTCCGTCACGCCTGATCGGTGTGCCTTCGGCAATAATGTTTTCCTCGTCCGATATATTAAATATCCTGCGCTTTTCGGTAAGTCTGCGGTAGACCAGTTCAGGTAATCGGTGGCGTATATGCGTACCCATAACAATATCAACATACGGGTAACTGTTTTTTATTTTTTCGGCAATTTGCGGTTGCTGAACCATACATCCGCAGATGCACAGCATCATCCCCGCGCGATTTTTTTTAATGTTTTTATAACTGCCGACATTGCCGAACACACGCAGTTCCGCGTGTTCACGCACGGCGCAGGTGTTAAACACCACAAAGTCAGCCGATTTGGGGTCGTCTGTAAGTCTGTACCCCATTTCGCACAAAAGCCCTTTTATGCGTTCCGAATCGCTTACGTTTTGCTGACAACCGTATGTCACAACAGCGGCGGACGGCGTATTTGTGTACTTTGCGGCGAGTATCGTCCGCACCCTTGCGGCATAAGCGCGCTGCTCGTCTGCGGCAGCGGTATCCGGCGCGGTAACATTTTGCAAAAGCAAATATAAATCCCCCTACAAATACTGCATTAAGTGGGGCAGATTACCGGAAACGGATTCAACCCCACTTTTAATTCAATAAATATTTTACATTAAAATGCACTCATATTCAAGTATGAAATATTAACATACATATAGGTTTATTCGGCAGGAAAACTATCAATAATTTGTGCGTCATACTGTAACACCATTACCGCATCCTGCACATTGCATTTTCCGTCTGCGTCAACATCGCCCGCAACCTTCTGTTTCAGGGTTGCGTCGCCGATAATTTCCGCGTCAAGCCGCAATATCCAAATAGCATCCGTTATGCCGACACGGTTATCATTGTCTGCATCCCCGTATCTAACGGTGAACTGTTCGCTTTTTAAAAGTGCGCCGCAGTCACGGCAGCGGGTTTCAATAATACCTGCCTCGCCCGATTTCGGACGCTTGGCAACCGTTTCCTCCGTTTCTGAATGTTCACATTCCGTAACCGTAAATATAAATTCGGTATTGACGGCAGGCAATGTGGTATACCTGCCGTTTCCGTCATTCACGCTTAATGTAACCGACGCCGAAACCGTCAACTCATCGCCAAGAGCCACGCCTTCCCCTGCCGTTACGGATATTTTAAGCAGATCGTTAACTCCCGAAACGGCACCCGATACGGGGGCATTTACAATCACCTGCAATTTATCTTTTTCCGAAACTGCCGTTTCCCAGCCCTGCTGCAAACATTCAATTCCGTTAAGCGTCAGACCTTCGGAAAGCGAAAATTTAACCTGCGCGCATTCAACCGCATCTGCATCAATATCCAGTATCACATCCTCCGTACCGCCTGCCGTTATCACACCCGAACCCAAAAGTTCCGCGGATGCGGCCGCTGCCGCCGCAGGTAACGAAAACTGCACAGTCAAAGCCGTAAGCACTGCGATTACTGCCAATGCTATTGATTTTTTAAACATTTTCGGTCATCCTTTAATACTTGATTTTACCGTCGGCTACATCTTTAAGATGTTTACCGTAGGGCGATTTTCCGTATCTGTCGGCTGATTCAAGCAATTTTTCTTTTGTTATCCAGCCGTTTTTATATGCTATTTCCTCAATGGCGGAGATCTGTATTCCCTGCCTGTTTTCAATCACGCGGACAAACTCCGCCGCTTCGCTGAGCGCGTCCATTGTGCCCGTATCAAGCCATGCATACCCCCTGCCGAGCGTTACTACATTAAGGCTGCCGTCCTCAAGATAGAGCCTGTTAAGATCGGTTATTTCAAGTTCGCCCCTTGCCGAGGGTTTAACTTTTTTAGCCATTTCGACAACGCGTTTATCGTAAAAATAAAGTCCCGTTACACAATAGTTTGATTTGGGGTTGGCAGGCTTTTCTTCAATCGAAACAGCCTTGCCGTTTTCGTCAAACTCAACAATTCCGAAACGCTCCGGGTCGTTTACATAATACCCGAATACGGTTGCGCCGTTTTCGCGGTTTGCCGCCTCTTTAAGCTGTTTTGAAATTCCGTTGCCGTAAAAGATATTATCACCGAGAACCATAGCGCAACTGTCGTCCCCTATAAATTCTTCACCTATCAGGAACGCCTGCGCCAGCCCGTCAGGTGACGGCTGAACGGCATAGGAAAGGTTTATTCCGTAGTCCGACCCGTCGCCGAGCAGTCTTTCAAAATTCGGCAGATCCGTCGGCGTGGAGATGATAAGTATGTCCTTAATTCCCGCCAGCATAAGCGTCGAAAGCGGATAATATATCATCGGCTTATCGTAAACCGGCAGAAGTTGCTTTGAAGTTACCATTGTTAACGGGTAAAGTCGTGTTCCCGATCCGCCTGCAAGTACAATACCTTTCATTTTTAAGTCCTCCGTTATTTTGAATATTTTATAAGTTCCGCCGATGTAATAACAACATCGGTTGCGGGCTTGTTGGTGCTTTCGTCCGCGTCAACCTGACTTATAGCGGTAACAACATCCATACCCTTATATACCTGTGCAAATACCGTATGTCCGCCCGTCGCCCTGTAAGCGCCGTCAAGATGCAGGTTTGCGCCGTTTTCGTAATAGAACTGCCACATTTCGTCCGGTATTTCGGAATAGACGGGCGAGCCGTTTTGATTATACATATAATCGTTGAACATTGAGTCAAGTTGCTTTTCGGTTGACGACTGACCGTAATACTGTTTGAACTGTGCCTTGGTGTTTTCAACCGTAGCGAGGTAATATTTTTTCATTTCTTCCCAACTTGAATATTCGCTTTTGGGGTCGGACGGGCAGTTTATAAAGAACTGGCTGCCGTTAGTGTTTACACCCGAATTTGCCATTGCGACCGAACCCGTGATATTAACCAGTTTCTTATCAAACTCATCTTCAAAATTCTCGCCCCAGATACTCTCGCCGCCCGTTCCCGTTCCGTTAGGGTCGCCGCCCTGTATCATAAAATCTTTTATAACACGGTGGAAGATAAGCCCGTTATAATATCCGTCTTTTATATGCGTCTTGAAATTTTCAACCGCTTTGGGCGCAGCCTTTTCAAAAAATCGCATATAAATATCACCCATATTGGTGTGCAAAACGGCTACCTCCTCGCCCTCCTGCGGCTCGGAAAGTTGAAAGCCGAGTTGTTCGCCCGAATATGCGTCGGTTGATTCGTTAAGCGTAATTTCAGCCGTATCGGACGATGATTTTGAAGATTTATCGGCAGACGAAGTATCGTCCGAATTGCCGCAGCCGGACAGCGGCAAAACCAAAACTATGGCGCAAAGCAGCGCGGAAATAAGTTTTTTCATTATTCAGCCACCTCGATATCTATACCCTCGATAGTTACGGGGGTAATGGGTTTGTCCGCACCGTCAACCTCCGCGTCGGCTATTTTATGCACGGTGTCCATACCGTCATACACCTGACCGAAAACGCTGTGCCTGAAATCAAGCCACGGCGTACCGCCTAATTTTTCGTAACCCTCAACCGCTTGCGGCGGAAAACTGTCGGGCAGCTGCTTCATCTGCTCGGTCATATTTTGCGGAACCGACTGTGCCTCAACAATAAAGAACTGGCTGCCGTTGGTGCCGGGGCCTGCGTTCGCCATTGAAAGCGCGCCGCAGATATTATGCAGCAAGGGGTGAAATTCATCGGCAAAAGGCTTGCCCCAAATACTCTCGCCGCCGCAGCCGGTAGCCGTCGGGTCGCCGCCCTGTATCATAAAATCTTTTATAACACGGTGAAAAACGATACCGTTGTAATATCCGTTTTTAGCGTGGGTAACAAAATTTTCAACCGTCTTGGGCGCATATTCGCCGAAAAGGCGTATTTTTATATCGCCCATATTGGTATGCATAACGGCAACATTTTCGCCGCTTACAGGTAAATCCAACTGATTAAAAGCCAAAACAAAAACCTCCGAAAAAATATTAGTTTATTATATTTTACATAAAACCGCCGACATAATCAACACAAAAATTATTAAATTTTCTTGACTTGCGGTTTTTTTCTGTGATATGATATAAAAAATTCAAACAAAAAAGGTGAAACGCATATGAAATGCCCCTACTGCGCATTTGAAGAAAGCAAGGTTATAGATTCGCGCCCGACCGATGAGGGTGAGCGTATCCGCCGCCGCCGCGAGTGCCTTAAATGCGGCAAACGCTTTACGACCTACGAAATAATCGAAAGCCTGCCGATAATTGTTATTAAAAAGGATAAAACGCGCGAAGTGTTTGACCGTGATAAGTTGATGACCGGGCTTTTGCGTGCCTGCCAAAAACGCCCCGTATCGATTGACGAGCTTGAAAAATTGGTTGACGATATTGAGGCTTCGCTGCATAATTCGCTTGACCGTGAAGTAACATCCGACCGAATAGGCGAACTTGTTATGGAAAAACTTAAAGCGCTTGACGAGGTGGCATATGTCCGCTTTGCCTCGGTTTACAGGCAGTTTAAGGATATAAACACCTTTATGGAGGAACTTAACAAACTGCTTTCGGGCAAATGATATACTTTTAAACCGCATAAATTCAGAACCGCAAATCCGATATGGTTTGCGGTTCTTTCTATTTGCCCAAAACGATTACACACCGCTATCCGTCCCGTGCGCCCTGCCCGACCGCTGACGGTACGCACTTACCCTTGCCTCCCTCTGACGAGGGAGGTGGCACGGCGGCAGCCGTGACGGAGGGAGAGATAACTAAGGCTAACGGAAAATCGCAAAATTACTATTGTAATTTTTACAATTGCAGTTTATAATAGATATTGGCAGACGGCAAAAATCAATCATTTTTTGATTACAAGTGTAAAATATGCGTTGACATTTGATTACAATTGTAATATAATAGACGGCGGAAGGGCATTTTTATGGAAAAGAAATTGATTATAACTTCTAAAAAATATAGGGGCGAAACTATGGTTGTATCATCACGGCTGACCAATGAGTTGGTTGAAGAACTTGATAAAATAGCGGAAAAGACCGGCCGCACGAGGAACGAGATTGTTCAACTGTGTTTGGAATTTGCCGTTGATAATTTGGAAATAAAAGAAAATAAACAAGACTGAATTAATTAAAGCGATAAGGGGATTGTTATGGCAGTTTTCAAATGTAAAATGTGCGGCGGCACAATTGAATTTGAGCAGGGTTCAACCGTAGGAGTATGTGACTCGTGCGGTACAAAACAAACTCTGCCCCGTCTTGATGACGAAAAAAGAGCAAATTTATATGACCGTGCAAACCATTTCCGCCGCAATAATGATTTTGACAAGGCGATGGGTATTTACGAACAGATTTTAAGCGAGGATAACACCGACGCGGAAGCCTATTGGTCGCTTGTTCTCTGCCGTTACGGTATTGAATATGTCAAAGACCCCGCAACTCATAAACGCGTTCCCACGGTAAACCGCGCGCAGTTCACCTCAATTTTTGCGGACGAAGATTATAAATCGGCATTGCAATACGCCGACGGGTACCAAAAAGAAATATATGAGCAGGAAGCAAAAGCAATTGATGAAATTCAAAAGGGTATTCTTGCAATTTCGCAAAAAGAAGAACCTTTTGATGTTTTTATTTGCTACAAAGAAACCGATAAAGACGGCAGAAGAACGCAGGACAGCGTTCTTGCAAATGACCTTTACCACCAATTAAGGCAAGAGGGTTTTAAGGTGTTTTTCAGCCGTATAACACTTGAAGATAAATTAGGCACGGCGTACGAGCCGTACATATTCGCCGCCTTGAATTCCGCAAAAGTTATGGTCGTACTCGGAACAAAGGCGGAATATTTTAATGCCGTTTGGGTAAAAAACGAGTGGAGCCGATATTTGGCGCTTGTTAAAAAGTCGGGCGGCAAGAAAATGCTCATCCCGGCATACCGTGATATGGACCCTTACGACCTGCCGGAAGAATTTTCTCACCTGCAGGCGCAGGATATGTCAAAACTCGGCTTTATGCAGGATTTAATAAGAGGGATTAAGAAGATAATTTCGGTAAGCGCGCCTAAGCCGGCGGCAGGTGACGCTGTTGTTATAAACAGCGGTAACGCAAATGTCGAACCGCTGCTTAAGCGTGCCTTTATGTTCCTTGAAGACGGAAATTGGCATGAAGCCGACGAATATTGCGAGAAGGTGCTGGATCAAGACCCCGAAAATGCCGCTGCGTATTTAGGGAAATTGATGGCGCAGCTGCAGGTTTCAAAACAGGAAAAATTAGCAGACTGCGAAGAACCGTTTGCCGAAAACAGCAATTACCAAAAGGCGCTGCGGTTTGGCAATGCGGACTTACAGAGCGTGTTAAAAGGATATATTAAACATATTAACGAGCGTAACGAAACTGCAAGATTAGAGAAGGCTTATAATTCGGCGTTGGAAATTATGAATAACGCAATTTCCGAAAAAGATTATCTCAGCGCAGCCGAAAAATTTGAAGCGATTGCTCAATTCAAAGACGCCGGAAAACTTGCCGAGCAGTGCCGTCAAAATGCGGAAAAGATAAAGCAAGAGCGTGTTGAAAAAGAAGAAGTCCAAAAACTTGAGCGCGAGCGCAAAGCCGAGGAAAAGCGAATAGCAGCAGAAAAGCGCAAAAAACGCAACATAAAAATCGCAAAAATAGGTACGCCTATTCTTTGCGCCTGTATCGCTTTTGTAATTGTGCTTGTAACGGTTATTATGCCGGCAATAGACAAGCGCAATTTTATATCAAAATACGGGCAAAAGGCTTACGATATGTTCGGAACAGCCGAAGAAGGCTCAATTGTAAAATTCGGGAAATATGAGCAGGATAATGACGAAAGCAACGGGCAGGAAGATATTGAATGGCAGGTGCTTGATATTAAGGACGGTAAAATGCTTGTTGTAAGCCGCTATGCGCTTGATTGCCAACCGTATAACACAGAACTAACAGATGTAACCTGGGAAACCTGTTCGCTTAGGAATTGGCTTAACAACACATTTTACAGCGGAACATTCACCGAAGATGAACGTGCTTTAATTGCCGACAGTACCGTATATGCACAAGCCAACCCGCAATACAACACCGACCCGGGTAATGACACAACCGACAAGGTGTTTTTACTTAGTATAAACGAAGTTGAAGAATATTTTTCTTCAAATGAAGAAAGAATGTGCGTACCGACCGCTTACGCGGTAGCAAACGGCGCATATACAAGTGATACTTATGAAAAAGGTGGCGAAGCCACCTGCTGGTGGTGGGTCCGTTCGCCCGGCACTTACCAGGGTTATGCCGCTTTTGTCGGCGCTGACGGTTCGGTCTCTTACTTCGGTTACTATGTCGACGGTGTTGGTGACGCCGTGCGTCCCGCAATGTGGATAAATTTGAAATCAAAATAAGCCCCGTAATTTCATAAGCCGCAGTTTTACGCACAAACACTTGTCGCCCTCTGACCGCTGACGGTAGGCACAGACCCTTGCCTCCCTCTGACGAGGGAGGTGGCACGGCGGCAGCCGTGACGGAGGGAGAGATAACTAAGGCTAACGGAAAACCGCAGACTTCAGACATTGGATATCCTATATCAGACTTTAATTTTAGATATTAGATAATTGTAACGGTAGTTAGGGGATAGACAATAACTTGTTTTTGCTGTTGGTCTTTTCTCTCCCTCAGTCAAAAATTTTCAATTTTTGCCAGCCCCCTCGTCAGAGGGGGCCGAGGGTTTGAAGGTTACGGCATCCTGCGAACAGACGGCGGCTTGTCCGCCCTTGCCTCCCTCTGACGAGGGGTTTGAGAAATATTTTTAGTTTTCGTTATCTCTCCCTCCGTCGAGGCAGAGCCTCGACACCTCCCCCCGTCAGGTGGAGGCAAGGAATTGAGGAATACCGTCAGCGTTCGGAGAGAAGTGGCACGGCTTTAGCCGTGACGGATGGAGAAATACTGAAAACCAACGGTACGCACAAACACTTGTCGCCCTCTGACGAGGGTGCGGGTGTCCGGTGGACACCTCTGCGAAGCAGAAGCACCGACCGAGGCGGCAGCCGAGACGATGTCAAAACGGAGTTTTGACAGAGGGAGAGAAAAAACTAAGTGAATATCAATTCACCGTCTGTCATCAATCTACCGTTACCACTCTAAAGTCAACATCAACCGCAAAAACAAACCCATAACCACATAAATCCGTGAATATAGGAGGATATGAAATGGCGCAAATTGCAGAAATCATTAAATACGAGGGGGATAATTCCACATTTATCTGGAAGCACCCGCACGAGGACTTTAACAGCCTGACGCAGTTAATTGTCCACGAAAGCCAGGAGGCTGTATTCTTTATGAACGGGCAGGCGCTTGACCTGTTCGGGCCGGGAAGATACACCCTTGAAACGCAGAATATTCCGCTTATAGGCAAGGCTCTCAACCGCGCCACGGGCGATAAAACGCCGTTCCACTGCGAGGTTTATTTTATAAACAAGACCGAGCAGATGTCGATTAAATGGGGTACGGACTCAAAGGTTCAGTATGTTGACCCGATTTACGGCTTCCCGATTTCGATAGGTGCCTCCGGTGAAATGAGCCTTCGCGCTGAGGACAGCCGAAAACTGCTTATTAAACTTGTGGGCACAGAAAACTTTTTAGGTCAGCAAAAATTGATCGGATTTTTCCGCGCCTTTTTGATGACAAGGGTTAAGACCTACATAGCGCAGGTTATGAAGACCAATGCGATAAATATTTTTGAAATTGACGAAAACCTTACCTCGTTTTCGGACAACATTAAAAAGTTGTTGGTGCCCGATTTTTCGGATTACGGAATAAGTCTTGAAAGATTTTTTGTTACCACCATTGTCAAACCGGACGGCGACAGGCAGTATGAAAAATTCAAAGAACTGCATTTCCGCCAATATGCCGACATTGCCGAAGCGAAACTGCGCCAGCAGACCGCAATCATAAACGCCGAAACCGAGGCGCAGAGAACGGTTATCGACTCAAAAGCGCAGGCGACAAAACGCGCGCAGGAGGGTTATACCTATGCCCAGGAACGCGGTTTTGACGTTGCCGAACAGGTAGCGCAGAACGAAGCGGTCGGGCAGTTTACGAATATGGGCGTGGGACTCGGCACAATGGCAGGGGTCGGCGGTGCTGTAGGCGGCGTAGTCGGAGGAGCGGTAAACAACGCAATGAACGCCGCACAGGCGGAGCAGCCGCAAGCAGCCGCCGCACAGCCTGCGGACGATATGACGGCATTTAAAGCAAAGGTTGAAAAACTTACCGTAATGAAAGACGCCGGGCTTATATCCGAAGAAGAGTTTAATAGTATGAGGGCGCAACTGCTCTCGCAAATAATGTAAGGGGTGGACGGTTATGAAAAAAGGCTTTAAAATTTACGCCGTATGCTGGGCGATTTTACTTGTGTTATTCAACATAATCTGCTTTGTTTCACCGAGCGAGGCGGCAGGACTTTCAAAATTCGGCGGCGCTTTTTGGGTAGGATACATATTTATAACCGCCGCTTTTATAGGTCAGCTCGCCTGCGCTTACATAGCGTTTAAAGCGGAAAATCTTAAAAAATTATTCTATAATCTGCCGATTATAAAAATCAGTTACACCGGCCTTATTTTAACAATAATTTTCGGTGCGCTTACTATGGCAATCCCAGATTTCCCCTGCTGGGCAGGCGCTGTAATCTGCCTGTTTATACTCGCCTTTAACGCAATTGCGATTATAAAGGCAAAGGCGGCAGCAGATGTTGTAAGTGATATTGATGTAAAAATCAAGCGCAAAACGGGATACATTAAAAACCTTACCGCCGATGCCGAAAGCCTTGTTTCGCACGCCAAAAGCGACGGTGTTCGGGCGGAATGTAAAAAAGTTTACGAGGCGGTGCGGTATTCCGACCCCGTAAGCAATATCGCTCTTGCGGATATTGAAGAAAAAATCACCGCCGAAATGCAGCAGTTGTCCGAAGCGGTCGCAGAGGACGATTCCGAAATCGCGGCGGCGGTCACGGACGAATTGCTTGCTTTGATTAAGGACAGAAACAGCCTCTGCAAATCCTTAAAACAGTAATAATATATTAACTGACACGCAAATTTCGGCGGCAGCTTAAAAGGCTGCCGCCGATTTTGTTTTTATTCGTCACTTGTTTTTTGAGTGTAGTCGGGCGCGGTTTATGAATATAATAGAACAGGCAATCTGTTTGAGGTGTGGTTTATTGCGCTTTAGAGTTTAATAGGTTCAGCGGTGCGGATTAAGCGGTATAATAATCGGCATAATTCCGCCGCCGACGATATCCACCGCCATATATGAATCGCCGTTACGCCCGTCGCCCGCGGAACCGGGGCAAAGCAGATAAATTCCGTCGCGGTACTCTATTTTTGAAATATGCGTATGCCCGTAAAGGACGATATCCACGCCGGCGTTTTTTGCGGTTTCAAACAGTTTTTCGGTTCCGTGTTTAACGCCGTAAAGGTGACCGTGGGTATACATTATGCGCTTGCCGCCGAGGGTTACGGCGCCTGTAAAATTATCAAACGCGCGGTCGCAATTGCCGTTTACCGTATAAAAATTTTTATCGGGGTGCAGGGCGGCAACCTTTGCCATTTCACGCGCACCGTCGCCCAAAAAGAAAAATGCGTCCGCTGTTTTCTGTTCCTCGATTATTCTTTCTATTACGGAGGCTTTTCCGTGCGTATCCGACAACACAACTATTCTCAATTTGCACAGTCCTTTCTTTTACATTGCAAGTTTTGCTGCGATTGGCGTTAGGTGTCCGTGTGCGCTTTGCCGCCGTCCGCCGCCGAAAACTTTCGTTTTCGGCGGCGCGCATCTGTCGGCTGACGGGGTTTATACAAGTTGGGTATGCGCGCCGCCCCCATGCGAACGCTTGGGGGCGGCGGACGGCGGCAAAGCGCATACGGACACCTAACCGAACCGAACCGCAACCGTTTATAAACCGCCGACGCAACCAACGCTGCTTAACATACAGTGTTATATCTTATGAAAAATAATTATATAATAGTATGGAGTGAAATTCAATGAAAAACGATAATCTTAACAATGAAATGCTGAATCTTGCGTCAAAAAAACTCGGTGTAAACCCCCGTGACCTTAAAAATGCCGGCGAGGGCGGCGACATAAACAGTATTTTAAGCCGTTTGCCGAAATCGCAGGCGGACAAAGTAAAGAGCGTACTTTCGGACAAAAACGAACTTAACCGAATAATGAACAGCGAAAAGGCTAAAAAACTGATGCAATTATTCGGCGGTACAACGGGTGAGCGTTAATGGAATTACAGGATAAGATTACGGAAATAATGAGCGACCCGCAGGCGATGGAAAACCTTAAAAGTATGGCGAACGAACTGTTCGGCAGCGAAAAAAGCAGCGGCGTTTCTGCTGCTGCGCCACCTGCCGCACCCGACGGCGGCGGTCTGCTTGACGGGATAGACCCTTCGGCACTTTTATCGGTAGTAGGCAGCCTACGGCATAGCGGCGATGACGACCGAACACGCCTTTTATGCGCATTAAAGCCGTATTTAAGCGAGCAGCGGCGAGCGCGTGTAGACGGTGCAATAAAGATTTTAAAACTGCTTTCGGTTTTGCCCGTACTTAAAGAACAGGGCATACTTAACAATCTACTTGGTATTTAGGTGATGGCATATGGCTGACGCAAATGTTCAAAGGCAGTGGGATAGGCTTACGGGGAGCATTCCGCCTATGCCGGATTTTGTGCGGCCATTAAGCGGTCGACCGCCGCGGACGCAAAACAATTATCAGACGCAGCCGCCCGAACCTCCGCAGAAGCGCCGAGAACCGCCGAATACCCCTCCCCCAACCGCAGGCGGCGGAATTTTAAGTAAGTTAAGCCCGTCGGGCATAATTAAAATGCTGGGACTTGGCAAAACCGGGCTTGACAACGATATGATAATAATACTTATGTTATTTTTAATGATGTCGGGCGAGGGCGGCGACGAACTGCTCACGCTTGCGCTTATTTACATAATGCTTTAGCGGGCGTACAAAAAATGCGGCGAAACTTCCCTGCCGGTTAAGTCGGGAAATTTTGCGAAAGAGATAAAAATTCCCTCGGCAGTGGTTTAATCACTACCGAGGGGCTTTGTTTATTTATTTAAGGCAAGAGTCCTTGTCATGTTCTATGGCATCCTTTAACTCCTGTAATGAAGAAAACTTTTTTTCGGGGCGTATAAAGCGCAGCAATTCGAGCCTGACCGTTTTACCGTACACATCACCGCTGAAATCGCCGATATATGTTTCGGCAATCGGGGTATTAAGCAAAAAAGTCGGCCGGATGCCAATGTTGGTTACGGAATTGTATGTTTCGCCGTCAAACATTATGCGTGAAGCGTAGACGCCGAATTTGGGTGACACCATACCTACGGGAAGCGGCTGATTTACGGTCGGAAAACCTATGGTACGGCCGCGCGCGTCCCCGTGTATTACTTCACCCGAAAAGCCGAACGGTTTAAGAGTAAGGGTGTTCGCCTTTTCAACCTCTCCGTTTTCTATCATTTTGCGAATTTCGGTTGAACTTACTATCTCGCCGTATGCCGTAACGGGCGGCGTAACCGAAAGTTCTATTCCGTTTTCGGCGCAATACCTCCCCAGTGTTTCAACATTGCCTGCGGCGCCTTTGCCGAAGCGGTAATCAAAACCGCAGCATATCATTTTTACATCATATGCGGCAAGCAATTTTTGCAAAAAATCCTGCGGCGGTATATCCTTGACGCTGCCGAAATCAAGAAGTTTTACTTCCTTAAAGCCGAGTTCTTTTAAATCGTCGTATTTTTCTTTTTCGGATGTTATAAAACCCGCCGATTTTGTGGGGGACGAAAAGCTGACCGCAACAGGCGTATATCCGCTGTCAACAGCGTTTTTAAGCACCGCCGTATGCCCTGTATGAACGCCGTCAAAAGCGCCCAATGCAACGGCGCAGCCGCTTTTTGTAAAACCCATTCTCACACCACCTGTTCCGCTTTTAAAATACTATACACTTTACGGAAAGTTCGTTTTTATCGTAATTTTTATAACCTATTCCTAAAAATTCATTGCCGCAAAAGACCCTGTAAAATCCGTCCCCGTCGTCTATATGCAGGCGTTCAAGCATCAGTCCGCCGCCGTGCAGAAATCGGTTTTTCTGATTTTCGCTGATCAAAACGGACGGCAAATTTTCCACTGCGTTTTGTGCAGGGATAAGCGCCGCGGTCGGGTCGGACTCTATTTGCTCAATTGTCAGGCACTGTTCCGACGAAAAACCCGCGGCATACGTTCGCTCAAGCCCCGTAAGGCAGGCACCACAGCCGAGCAGTTCGCCGATATCGCTGCAAAGCGTTCTTATATATGTTCCCTTTGAGCAATGTACCGATATTTCATACTCGTTATCTGGCAGAACTCTTAACAATTTTATTTCGTGAATTGTTACTTTGCGCGGCTGTCTTTCAACCTGTATACCGTCGCGCGCCAGTTCGTAAAGCCGTTTACCGTTTTGTTTAAGCGCCGAAAACATTGGGGGAACCTGTTCGATTTCACCGCTGAATTTCAGAATTGCCGCGGCAACATCCTCTGTCCGGGCACTAACCTCCGACGAGGAGGCGGTAACCTTGCCGGTTATATCCAAAGTGTCGGTAGTAATTCCGAGTTTCATACGGGCGGTATATTTTTTGTCGGCATCTATCATAAACTGCCCAAGGCGCGTGGCACGCCCCAAAAGTACAGGCAAAACTCCCGTCGCCATAGGGTCAAGCGTACCCGTATGCCCCACCCTTTTTTCGCCGTATATGCGGCGCAGAGCAGCGGCAGCGGCAAACGATGTCATACCTTTAGGTTTATTAAGCAGGACAAGTCCGGTCATTGCCCCACCAACATCTTTCCGACGGCTTGCAGGCACAATTTTTCCGCTTCTTCGGCAGTGCCTTTAACACGGCAGCCTGCCGCGCGCATATGTCCGCCCCCGCCGAGAAGTGCCGCTATTTTGCAGGCGTCTATCGGTTCGTGCGTGCGGAACGAAACCTTGAAAACGCCTTTTTCGGTTTCTTTAAGCGTAACGCCGACAACCACGCCTTCAATCGTGCGCGGTATCGGTGTAATACCCTCAAGTTCGGATTTTTCGCAGCCCGTGCGGTTTATCATATCCAAAGTAACGGTCATAACGGCGCATTTACCGCCGAAATAGTATTTAATGGTTTCAAGCGCGGCTTTTTCCATCTCGATTTTCGCCCTTGAATTTGTTTCAAACATAAGGCGGTTTATTTCCGCTGCGGCTGCGCCTTTTTCAATAAGTTCGGCAGCAATTTTATGCGTATTTGCCGTAACATTGCTGTACTTAAAGCAGCCTGTATCGGTAGTAATCCCCGTGTACAGTGCGTTTGCAATATCGGCGGTTATATCCGCGCGCAGATGCTCCGCTATGTGATAGACACATTCGCAACAGGCGGCGGCATCGCTTTCAAGATACAAACGACCTGCAAACTGTGTGTTGGTCGGGTGGTGATCAATACACAAATCGGGTACACCGGCAGCTTTGCAATCCCCGTCCAAAAGTTTTATATCCGCCACATCAACCGCAATGATTGCGGCAGGAGTGAAGTCCCCGCCCGTACAGTCGGCAAGGTATGAATACTTCTTCCCTATAGGTTCCGAAAACACCGTGCGTGAGCGTTTGCCCAACTGTTTCAACAGCAGCGAGAGCGCAACTGCGGAACCTATTGTATCACCGTCCGGTGAAGCGTGCGTAAGGATAAGATAATTGTCGTTTTCACGCAAAAATTTGCAAACCGAATCAAGCGTCATTATTTCACAACCGTTTTTCATATCATTCTCCGTCCTGCGGTTTTTCCTCTCTGTAATGTTCGGCACCGTCTTCAAAACTTCCGATTATTTCAGCAATATGGGCGCTGTGTTCAATCGAATTATCCGCAACAAATCTGAGTTCCGGGGTTTTACGCATTTTAACGCGAGAGCCCAATTCGCGGCGCAGATATCCTGCGGCGCTTTTTAGTCCCTTTACGCTTTCAACGGTTTTATCATAACCTTCAATTGCGCTGACATACACCGTGGCATAAGACATATCGCCCGAAACATCCACCTTAATTATACTTATAAGTTTACTTATCCTCGGGTCTTTTAATCCGCCTATAAGCGCGGACAGTTCGCGGCGTATATCCGACGCCGTTCTTCCCGTTTTAAAACCTGGCATACGGTCCTCCTTGCGAGAAATATGCAACTGCGGCGGCAAAAGCCGCCGCACCTGTAATTAATATTAATCTCTGTATTCTTCCATTATAAAGGCTTCGTAGACATCGCCGAGTTTAACATCGGCAAATTTTTCAAGGCCTATACCGCACTCATATCCCTGTGCGACCTCTTTAACATCGTCCTTGAATCTTCTGAGTGAGGCTATCTCGTCTTCGGCAACAACTATTCCGTCACGAACTACGCGTATCTGACACGCTCTTGTTACCTTACCGCTTGTCACATAGCAGCCTGCAATAGTTCCGACGCCGGATATTTTATAAGTTTCACGGACTTCGGCATTACCGAGAACAGCCTCGCGGAATTTGGGCGCTAGCATGCCTTTCATTGCGGCGGTAATTTCCTCAATACAGTCATAAATGACCCTGTAAAGTCTTATATCAACACCGTCGCGCTCCGCCGCCGATTTAGCAACTGCGTCGGGACGCACATTAAATCCTACGACGATTGCGCCCGAAGTGCTTGCAAGCATAACATCGTTTTCATTTATAGCACCGACCGCACCGTGAATGACCTTAACGCAAACCTCGTCATTCGACAGTTTTTGCAGGCTTTCGCGAACCGCCTCAACAGAGCCCTGAACATCAGCCTTAACGATTACATTAAGTTCCTTAAGGTCGCCCTGTTCAAGCTGACTGAACAGGTTATCAAGCGTAACTTTTGTTGCCACGTTGTACAGTTCGTCTTTTGCTTTTTGCTTTCTCTGCTCAACCAACTGGCGTGCAAGCCTTTCATCCGAAACGGCGTCAAATCCGTCGCCTGCCCCGGGGACTTCGTCAAGACCGGTTATCTCAACCGGTACGGACGGGCCCGCTTCCTTAAGAGTTCTCCCATTTTCGTTGGTCATAACCCTTACACGGCCGACAGATGTTCCCGCAACAATGATATCGCCCGTATGCAGTGTGCCTGACTGAACAAGAAGCGTTGAAACGGGGCCCCTGCCCTTATCAAGACGTGCCTCAATAACTACGCCCTTTGCCTTACGGTTCGGGTTGGCTTTAAGTTCCTGCATTTCCGCAACAAGCAAAATGTTTTTCAGCAAGTCCTCTATACCATCGTGTGTCTTTGCCGAAACGGGAACGCATATAATGTCGCCGCCCCATTCTTCCGGAACAAGACCGTGTTCTGTAAGCTGCTGCTTAATACGGTCGGGGTTCGCCTCGGGTTTATCCATTTTATTTATTGCAACGATTATCTGGACTTTGGCCGCTTTTGCGTGATTTATAGCCTCGATCGTCTGGGGCATAATACCGTCATCAGCCGCAACGACGAGCACCGCTATATCGGTAGCCATCGCGCCGCGCAGACGCATCGCGGTAAATGCGGCGTGTCCGGGAGTATCAAGAAATGTTATATTATTTCCGTTATGGTTAACACGGTAAGCGCCTATGTGCTGGGTTATGCCTCCTGCCTCACCGTCCGTAACGGCGGTGTGGCGGATAGCGTCAAGTATGGAGGTTTTACCGTGGTCAACGTGGCCCATAACAACAACGACCGGATCGCGCGGCAGGAGGTCTTCCTCTTTATCCTCCGCAACATCCATTATTCTTTCCTCAATAGTTACAACTACAGCGTGTTCAATCTTAGCACCGAGTTCGAGAACAACAAGTTCTGCCGTATCATAATCTATTGTCTGCGTAACAGTAGCCATCATACCGAGTTTCATAAGGACTTTTATGACCTCTGCCGCGGTCTTTTTAAGCGCTGCGGCAAGTTCGCCTACCGTTATTTCATCGCCTACCGTAACAGTGATAGGTGTTTTTTTGATTTTTTCAAGCTGAAGTCTGCGAAGTTTATCGGCCTCTGTTTCACGCTTTACTCCCTGCGGGCGGCGGTAATCATGTGACTTCTGTTTGATTTTCTGCTTTCTTTGAATATTGTCGCGCATAGTTGACGCAGGCGCAATATTTTCATACTTTTCGTTGTATTTATCAAGGTTGACGTTTGAAGTTCTTGTGTCGACCTTTTTAAATTCGGCAGGGCCGCGATGGGGCGCTTCGCCCGGTTTTTTCTCTTTTTTGGGTCTTGGCGCAAAGGGAGCGCTGTTTGACGGTTTGGGTGTTCCCACTTTTGCCGATTCTGCCGGTTTTGCGCCGCTTTGTTCGGTTTTTCCGGTTTCTGATGTTTGGCTGTTTTTACCTTCTGCGGCAGCCTGCGCCGCACGCAATTGCTCAAGAATGGCTGCCTGTTCAGCCAGTTTCTTCTCTTTCTCCGCTTTTCTCTGCGCGGCACGTTCCTCTCGCGCTTTTTCGCCCTCGGCAAAATATTCGTCGAAATTTTCAACACTGTTTTTCTGGGTCATATAATCAAATATGACATTAAGTTCTTCTTCACCGAGTGAAGTTTGACTTTTGTAGGTTCCGTCACAGTATTTACTCAGAATTGCCAATATTTCTTTTCCTGTTTTACCGAAATCTTTTGCTACTTCGTTAACCTTGTATTTAATCATCATATGGCATTTCCTCCTTTTCATTATTTGAGATGTTTTTAAGTACAGCGGATGCAAGTCCGTCATCATTAACCGAAACAACGCCCGCCTTTGTTCCTATGGCGCAGGTAATTTCAAACGTGTTCGCCTTTATTCTTACTACCGGAATATCTGCGCCTGCGTGAAATTTCAGTTCTTTTTCGGTTTTAGGCGAAATATCGGCGCCGACCACAACAAGCCGAGCCTTATTCTTCTTTAGCGATTCAAGTACCGCCGCGCTGCCCGGCGACAAAAATCCGGCACGTCTTGCAATTCCGAGTCTTGAAAGTATCGGGTCATTCTTCACTTTCCGACTTCAACTCCGCTTCTATTTTTTCATATACCTCATTCGGGATAGCCATACCTAAACCGCGTTCCAATCTGCGGTTTTTGCGTGCTTTTTTAAAACATTCGGGGTCGGCGCACAAATATGCGCCCCTCCCCTGTGCTTTACCTGTCGTATCAAGTGAAATTACGCCGTCCTTGTTTTTAACAACACGCAAAACCTGTTTTTTATCCTTCATTTCCCCGCACCCGACGCACATACGCATCGGAACTTTTTTCGGTTTCAAGGCATTCCCTCCTCACTCTTTTTACGCAGCCGAAACAACCGTGCGCTTACTGTACGGAATCGTCGTCCTCACCGTAATATCCGCTTTCGGGACGAATATCTATTTTCCAGCCTGTCAGGCGGACGGCAAGACGCACATTCTGCCCTTTATTGCCTATTGCAAGCGAAAGTTGTGAATCCGGCACGGTAGCACGGCACGCCTTTTCTTCTTCGTCGGTTATTTCAACCGAAACGACCTTTGCTGGCGACAGCGCTTCCGAAACGAATTCGGCAGGGTCATCACTGTATTTAACTATATCTATTTTCTCACCGCCGAGTTCGTCGATTATACTGTTAACGCGCGCTCCTCGCTGACCGATACATGCACCGACAGCGTCAACATCCGAATTTTCCGACCAGACGGCAATTTTTG
This sequence comes from Roseburia intestinalis, assembly GCA_963630555.1. Classification (GTDB taxonomy): domain Bacteria; phylum Bacillota; class Clostridia; order Oscillospirales; family Acutalibacteraceae; genus CAVALG01. The sequence goes on from CAVGND010000002.1 coordinate 45,937, forward strand.
TTCTTGAGCCTGCCTGGCGCGAAATTGATTTTATTTGAATTGTTCCGTCATATATTTCGGGAACTTCCATTTCAAAAAGGCGTTTAACAAATCCGGGGTGTGTGCGCGATATCATAACGCGCGGGCTTCCTTTTTCATTTTCTTTAACGTCAACGATATATATCCTTATATGATCGCCCTCGCAGATGACCTCGTCCGGAAGTTGTTCGGCTTTCGGAAGAAAGGCAACGGCGTTGCCGATAGAAAGGGTAACATTACCTGTCTGGGGATCTACCCTTTGAACAATCGCCGTAACAAGTTCGCGGTTATGCTGTTTAAACTCGGCATATGCCTGGCCGCGCTCGGCGTCTATTATTCCCTGGCGAATAATTTGCTTTGCATTTTGGGCGATTATTCTGCCGAATTTTTTAGACTCAATCGGAATATCGACAAACTCGCCGACTGTCGCATTCGGGTCATATTTGACCGCATCGCCGAGCAGTATTTGAGTATTTTCGTCAATTATTTCGTCAACAACTGTTTTTCTTACGTATATTTTAAATACTTTTTCGTCGGGAATTATATCACAGAAGACAACATCTTTGCCGCCGTAATCCTTTTTTGCCGCCGTAACGATTGCGGTTTTGATTTTTTCGATAAGGTAACTTTCGGGTATGCCTTTTTCGGCGCCCAGCGCTTTAAGTGCTCCGAAAAGTTCTTCCAGATCAATCTCGTAACTGTTTTTCTTAACTGCTTTAGCCATTTTCCTTTATTCCTCCGTATCTTTAAGGCGTACCGATGCAATCTCCGCCTTTTCAAATGATATTTGTCCGTCTGCCTGTTCAACGGTAATTCCGCCGTCAAAGCCTGTAAGTTTTCCTATGAACTCCCGAACACCGTCGCGCGGACGTATAAGTTTTACGCAGACCGTTTCACCCGTCATCTGTTCAAAATGCTCGGGCTCGGTAAGTTCACGCTCAATTCCGGGCGAGCATACCTCAAGATAATAAGACTGCTTTATGGGGTCGGCTTCATCTATTATCGGGTCGATAAGGCGCGAAACATCAGTGCAATCGTCAATATTAACGCCGCCCTGCTTATCAATGAAGATTCTCAAATACCATGATGAACCTTCTTTAAGAAATTTAACATCCCAAAGTGAGAGTCCGAGCGACTCTACAGGTTCTTTTATAAGTTCAATAACCTTTGAAACTGCATTTGACCGTGCCAATAAGCAACACTCCTCCATATTTATGCCGCAAATTTGCGAGGGCTCCGATTGCCGTGCATGCGGCGATATTATATTGCCCCGAACAAACCGAAAGAGCAGGTCGCAACCTACTCTCCCTTTATCACATCTTAACTTACCTATACATTATATAGCCGCACATTGAAATTGTCAAGGATTTTTTGGCAACACAAAAAAATAAAAGTTGCATATGTCAGATTTTGGGCCGGGCGCGGCGAAAAGTGCGTTTAGGAACAGGCACACCCGAACCGTATCCCGATACCGACCATGGCTGCAATTTCCCACTTCACCGCCATTTGTTACTGAAAGAATAGCCAAAAAACCGTCAAATCGCATGCCTGTTTATGTATTTATGACACAAAATTTAAGAAAATTGAAATTTTTTGTTGACAAGAAAATCATAGGGGTGTATAATACCCACAACAAAATTGAATCGCTTATGGATAGAGGCGCGGTGCTTATCAGTACGCGTGTGCGGAAAGCAGGAAATTGCCGCACGCTGAAAGGAAACGCCGCCGAAGCCGCAGTTATTGTTCCTGGAAATGCTGCTGCTGGGTCGTCGGATAACATCCGGCGGACTGTCACATTTAATATTTGTGAAGCGCTATCGGCACTTACGGTTAAAGTTAAATTATACTTTATTTTTACTGTAATACTTTTGGATCGCTTGACAAAGCGGTCCTTTTTTGTTAATAAAATTACGGCGGTTAAAACCGCAGAGAGGTAGATTGTTATGAAAAAGATTTTAGCACTCGCACTTGCGCTTATAATGACATTCGGCTTTGCCGGATGCGGCTCGGCAAGCGGCGACAAAAAAGAAACCAAGTCCGGTGTTGAAGACGGCGTTCTTACAATTGCTATGGAATGCGCTTACGCACCTTACAACTGGACGCAGTCGGACGACTCAAACGGTGCTGTCCCGATTAAGGATTCAAGCGATTATGCAAACGGATACGATATTATGATGGCTAAAAAGATATGCGAAGCCAACGGCTGGAAACTTGAAGTTCTTCGCCTTGATTGGGATTCACTTGTCCCCGCCGTTCAGACCGGTAAGGTTGATGCTGTTATAGCAGGTCAATCAATGACAGAGGAGCGTATGAAGCAGGTTGATTTCGCAGGTCCTTACATTTACGCAAGTATAGTTTGTATGACTAAAAAGGACAGTAAATACGCAAGTGCAACCAAACTTTCGGATCTTTCGGGTGCAAAATGCACTTCACAACTCGGTACCATTTGGTACGATACCTGCCTGCCGCAGATAAAAGGGGCAAAAATCCAAACCGCACAGGAAACCGCCCCCTCGATGCTGATGGCTCTTGAAACAGGTGCGGTTGACTTCATCTGCACCGATATGCCCACCGCGCAGGGTGCTCTTATCGCTTATGATGATTTAACTATACTCAACCTTGCAGACGATGCTTTCGATGTGGACGACGGTGACATCAACATAGGTATTTCGGTTAAAAAAGGCAACACCGTTCTTAAAGACAAAATCAACAGCGTACTTAAAGATATGACTGCCGATGATTTTAACGAAATAATGGCGGAAGCCACAAAGATTCAACCGCTTGCCGATTGATTGATTAATATGTAGGTCGGTGGGGATCAACCCCCGACCGATTTATGCGCCGCCTATCTATTCAACCCGGGCGGCGCATTTCCAAAAGAACGGAGAATACGATATGAACAAACTTGCCGAACTTTGGGCAGATATAGTTGAATGTTGGGGAGACAGTTCTTCGCAATATCTTACCGGCGCTCTCAAAACAATTGAACTTGCCGTTGTTGCAACTGCAATAGGCTGTTTAATAGGTCTTGCCTGTGGAATTATTCAGACCATTCCCTGCGGCAAAAAGGACAATATATTCAAACGCATTTTACTTGGTATAGTGAAAGCGATTGTGCGGATATATGTTGAGGTTTTCAGGGGCACGCCGATGATAATACAGGCGATTTTTATTTTCTATGCACTGCCCTATTTTACCGATGGTGCGGTAAACCTTGAAGTCACATTTGCGGCATATCTGGTCGTTTCCGTAAATACGGGCGCATATATGGCGGAAACGGTGCGCGGCGGTATAATGTCAATAGATATAGGGCAGACCGAAGGCGCAAAATCCATAGGTATGAACCACTTTAAAACCATGCTTTATGTAATCCTGCCGCAGACTATAAAGAACATAATTCCGCAAATCGGCAACAACCTTATTATAAATGTTAAAGACACTTCGGTTATGTTCGTTATCGGTTATACCGAATTGTTTGCGGCGCACAAGGCTATTGTCGGCGCTACATACAAATACTTCCCGTCCGCTGTTATAACCCTTGTGATTTATCTTATAATGACGGTTATCTGCTCGCTGCTTTTGAGATTGTGGGAAAAAATGCTTGACGGGCCTGCAAACTTTGATGTTGCAACAAGCGACACATTGGCTCACACAAGCGGCACATATTCCTTTGTTAAGAAAAAAGAACGGAGGGTAAAATAATGTCGGGAGCAATTTTACAGGTGAACCACCTTTCCAAATCTTTTGGTAAACATGAGGTTTTGCGCGATATTGACTTTGCGGTGCATAAAGGCGATGTAACAAGTATAATCGGTGCGTCCGGTTCGGGTAAGTCAACGCTTTTGCGCTGCATAAATCTGCTTGAAACCCCATCGTCGGGCGAAATACTGTACCACGGCGAAAACATCGATACCGTTAAAGGCGGCGCAAGCGCATATCGTTCACACGTAGGCATGGTGTTTCAGTCATTTAACCTTTTTAACAATATGACCGCACTTAAAAACTGTATGATTGGTCAAACAAAAGTACTGCACAAATCGAAAACGGAAGCAAAAGAAGCGGCGCTGCACTATCTTAATAAAGTGGGAATGTCGCCCTATATTAACGCTAAACCGTCACAGTTATCGGGCGGACAAAAGCAGCGTGTAGCAATCGCCCGTGCGCTTGCGATGCAGCCTGAAGTCCTGCTTTTTGACGAACCGACGAGCGCTCTTGACCCACAAATGGTAGGAGAAGTTTTGGAGGTAATGCGCAACCTTGCTCACGAGGGACTTACAATGATAGTTGTAACCCACGAAATGGCGTTTGCGCGTGATGTTTCAACAAATGTTGTGTTTATGGCTGACGGCGTTATATGTGAAGAAGGTACGCCAACCGATATATTTGAAAATCCGCAAAACCCCAAAACGCAGGAATTTTTAACAAGATTCTTAAATAAGTAAAATCAAAGTCTTTAAAATCGGTGATTCTCTTTTCGGGAATCGCCGATTTTTATTATAGTTATATCCGCCGCCGTAATCCAAACTGTTTATTACAGATAAAACACCCGAAAAGTCATAAAACTTTTCGGGTGAAAAATAAACTACTATTTTACTTTGGTTCAGTTATCCTGTTCTTCGGAAGGCGGTTGTGTATCCGGATTCCCGTCCGCTTCGAGATTTTCGGTCTGCTCCGGCTCTGTATTTTCCGGCGGTAAAGGCGGTAAATCGGCATTGTCCGATTCCGTTTCAGGTTCGTCGGCGTTCTGCGATTCATCGTCGGTATTTTCATCGTCCGGCGTTTCCTCGGGCGGCAATTCATCACCGGTGGTTTCTTCAGCTTCGGATGTTTCTTCGGCTTCAGTTGTTTCTTCGGTTTCTTCGGCTTCAGCCCGAGCGGCGGCAGCGGCTGCCGCTTTGTTCTTATACACAACGGTTATGCCCACAATAAGCATCAGAATCGGAAGCAGAGCGGCAAAGAATACCGAGATGATTATTTTTTGCTCTTCACTGTCGACCGTCAATTTCTCGGTAGGAACAGCCTTATCCTTAACCGAAAGCCCCGAACCGCCTATAACACTGTCAACAACCTCACCAATGGCGGTATAGTTGCCCGAATATTGGTTGTTAATCCAGTTAATATTAAGCATATCGGCGCAGCCGACAAACACGCGGCTTTTACTGCCGTTTTTTACGGCTTCGGAAACCGCTGCAACCGCGGTTTCAGGTGCTTCCGTGCCGCCGTCCGTGCTGCTGCCGTCAGCCCCCTCGGCAAGGAGGACAGCAGTGTCGGATGATTTCAGAACAATCTCGGCCTTGACGCCGCTTTTTGATTCAAGTATCTTTACAGGCGCATTCTGACCCGAAATAATAAGTAAATCACTGCTTTGAATGTAATTGTTATCTTTTTCGGTCTGAAGGCCGAAAGTTGTAACATCCGAAGGCATACGGTTTTCTTCATTGGTTTCAGCCAACACACCTTCGCCGACCTCAACACCCCAATTACTCAAAAGTTTGTTAAGATTAGGAGTATCAGGTGTTGAAGCGGCCGCAAAATAGAGAAGTTTTTTGCCGCCTTTATTTAAAAATCCATCTAATTTTTCGGCATCTTCCTCGGATATATCTTTTTCAAGAGAAGAAATAAGGCAGGCTGAACAGTCGGAAAAGTCGGCTTTTGCAATTTCTCCCGAAATCTCGGTAAATGTATATTTATCGTTAAGTATCGTACTTAATACATAGGTCGTATTTTCGTCACAGTAGTCGGTAAACATTGCAACAGACGACATTGTGAGTTTTGAAGCAAGCGCCGTCTCAATTCTGTTTGCCGTTATTTCATATCCGTCTTCAGTGTTTATGTCATACATATTACCGAGTTTAATGGTTGAATATGAAGTCGAATCATTCTTATCGGTAACGGAAACAATAATATCCCCGTAGCCGTACTCGGCGTCCGAAAAGCGTTTTGAAAGTTTCGCCATATTATCGCCGTACGGATCGGTAAATTTAAGAGTTATGTTTTTATTGAGTTTTGGGTATTCTTCAAGAAGTTTAACAGTCTGAACCAGGCAAGGCTCAAGGTCGTTATTCAGTTCCTCGGTCTGCATATTGTGTTTTACATACTGCTTGTAGCCTTCGCCGAGATAGTCGTCACGGTCGGCAAGAACCAGTATCTCCGCCTTGTTTTTATAAGAACGGATAAACTCCTTATTTTCGGCGGACAGGCTTAACATCTTCTTGGAAGTTATATCGGCGGTAAGATTAAATTCGCCCGAAAAAACAACGGCAGCAATATTAAGCAGTACGGTTGTTACCGTTAATATCACAAGTGCGGTTATGAGGTACGCCCTATGGTCGCCCGTGTGATCCGAATGTTTAAAATGAAATCTATTCATCTGTCGCCGCCCCCTGCTCTTTTAACATTTTCAATTATCGCGACTGCACAAATTGCCAAAGCGGAAACCGTAACACACAAAACCGCAGCCGAAAAATCTATTCCTCCGTCTAAAAACAGTTTGTAGCGTTCGGCAGGCGATATAAAAGCGGCTGCTGCCGATACGGCGGGAATACTTCCCACAAGGTTGTCCGCAACGATAAGCAAAAGCACAAAAGCCATATTTGCAAAAAGGGCGGACGCGCGGTTCTTGAACAGATACGATATAAAATTTGCAAACCCGACAAAGGCAAGCCCGAACAGCAAAATTCCTATTAAACGGCTTAAATAGAGCAGGTTGTCCGCCTTTGTGTGGGAAAGGGTCACAAGTTGATACAATACCGTCGGCACACAGCATACCGCATAAAACAGATATGCCGCAAAAAAACTGCCGAACGATTCAGCAAACGGTTTTTTCTGTACAACAGAATCGTCAACCTCGCTGTTTTTGCAACTTTTGCCGAATGAAAACATTGTTATAAACGGCGTTGCAAAAAGCAATATGTACATATATGCTGTATAGAACCGTGCGGTGTATTCGCCGTTATTAAGTATAACGGCGAATGACACTCCGGCAACAAGCAGTATTGCCGTTAATATCGCATACCCCCTGAACGAGGTGAAATATGCTTTAAACTTACTTTTAAAAATTTCGCCCATTTTCTTTCCTCCCTTTCGGTATTACGGACGCTTTTGCAGATTTACGGCGTACCGCAAAATACGCCGTACAGGCCGGCGAGAGTTAACCCCCGCCAGCCTAAGCCGAATAGATTATATCACTTACAGAAAAAATAAATGTAAACATTGTGTAAATCTGAAGTTGTTAAAGTATATTTTTATAAAGTTTTATATACTCGTTAGCCGAAGCGCCCCAACTGTTATCGCAGTTCATAGCGCGCTTGACAAGGGTGTTCCAGCCTTCTTTATTTTTATAGCCTTCAACAGCCCTGTAAACGGCATGCGCCATTTCGTGGGCATTATAATTGGTAAATACAAAGCCGTTGCCGTTACCGTCCCCGGAATCCTGAATGGTATCGGCAAGTCCGCCGGTTTCCCTTACAACGGGGATTGAACCGTACCGCAGGGCAACAAGTTGCGACAGGCCGCAAGGCTCGCTTTTTGACGGCATCAGGAAAATATCGCTGCCGGCATATATCTTATGGGCAAGGTCGGGGACAAAGCCCAAACGGAGCCCGACCTTATCGGGGTATTTTTCACTCATTGAATGGAAGAAAGTTTCAAATTCCCATTCGCCGCTGCCGAGTATTACAAATCGCAGACCCATTTTAAGCATATCTTCAAACTCGCACTTTACAAGGTCGAACCCCTTGTGGGAAACAAGCCTTGAAACTATGCCTACAAGCGGAAGGTCGTCATTCATGGGCAGCCCGAAAAGTTCCAGCAGTTTAAGTTTGTTTTCCGCTTTGTTTTTCGGGTTATCGGCGCTGTAATTGCTCCAGATATGCTCGTCTTTTGCGGGATTGTAAACATCGGTATCTATTCCGTTTACAATGCCGTGCAGTTTAAAACTGCGCTCCTTTAATATTCCGTCAAGTTTGTGCGCATACCACGGGTTCATAATCTCATTGGCATAGGTAGGGCTGACGGTAGTAACCATATTGGCACATTCGATAGCGCCCTTCATAAAATTTATGCATCCGTCATATTCCACAATATGCGCAAGCGACTCCGGTATGCCCAAAACATCATCAAGCAATTCCATACCGTATTTGCCCTGATACTGTATATTGTGTATTGTGAAAACGGTTTTGATATTGCTGTACAAATCGTGATGATTACGGTAAAACATATCAAGATATACAGGCACAAGCGCAGTCTGCCAATCATTGCAATGAATAATATCGGGCTTAAAGTCTATAAGCGGCAGTATTTCAAGAACCGCACGGGAGAAAAATGCAAAGCGCTCAGCGTCATCATAGTGTCCGTAAAGGCCGCTGCGTTTAAAATAATATTGATTGTCCAAAAGGTAATATATTACGCCGTCATGTTTTATTTCAAAAACTCCGCAATATTGTCTTCTCCATGCAACCGGGACGGAAATGCTCCCTAAAAATTTCATATTGTGCCTGTGTTCTTCGGAAACACATTCATAAAGCGGCATTACCACACGGCAGCCCACAAGTCGTTTTCTGAGTGCTTTGGGCAAAGCGCCTGCAACATCGGCAAGTCCGCCCGACATAGCAAAAGGATAGGCTTCACTTGAAGCAAACAATACTTTCATTACAAATCTCCGTTCCGCCGCCGAAACGTCTTTTATATGCCCCGAAATGCCCGCCGGCGGCATGGCAGGCAGAGGTCGTTTATTATACTTTTTTGCCTTTGGGTATATACAGGTAATACGACGCAGACCCTGAAATCTCGCTGCCGTCGCTTACCGCAACATCCTTGTCGGCAGTAACATATTTAAGCGACGCGCCTTTACCTACAACAGTATCCTGCATTATAATGCAATTTTCTACCGTTGCGCCTTTTTCAATGGTAACGCCGCGGAAAATAACCGAATTTTTAACCTTACCGTCTATGCGACAGCCGTCCGCCACCAATGATGATGTAACATCGGCGTCAAGTCCGTATTTTGTCGGCATATCGTCACGCGTTTTGGTAAGAACAGGCCGTTCGGGGTTGAATATCTCACGGCGCACATTTTCGTCGTCAAGCAATTCGCGGTGAAAATCAACATATGTTTCAACACTGTCAATCAGTTTTGCGTATCCCTTAATCTCGTAACCGTTTATGTTAAGGGTGTCAATATTCGGCTGCAAAATATCTCTGCTTATGCTTACCCGATTTTCGGCGGTACACTCCTCAACCAGTTCAATAAGTTTAAGACGATTGATTACCATAATGTTAAAACCGTAATTTTTTTCTTTATCCGAACCGTTTGTCATAAGTATCTTGCTGATTTTGCCGTCATCCTCCACTGTATAAGAAAGAAGTTTACGGCTGCAATTTTCAATTACGCCTTTATGGAAAGCAACGGTTATATCCGCGCCTTTTTTAATATGCTCGGCAAGCATTTCCCTTAAATCAAAGTTCATAACCATATCGGCATCGCTTAAAATTACGTATTCTTCATTTGAATACCGCAAAAATGATATTGCTCCGTACAAAGCGTCTATATGGCTTCGGTGCAGCCCGCTGTCACCGAAAACATAGGGCGGCAAAAGATATATGCCCCCGTTTTTACGGTCGAGATCCCACGGTTTTCCGGAACCGAGGTGATCCATTAATGACTTATAGTTGGAACGGGTAACCAAACCGACTTTTTCAATTCCTGCATTAACAAGCATAGAAAGCGTAAAGTCTATAAGGCGGTACCGCCCTGCCACGGGCAGTGAAGCTATTGATCTGCTCTCGGTCATGGATGCCAACAGTTTATCGTGAGCATTGGTAAATACAACCGAAACCGCTTTATTCACTCTCATATCTTTTCGCCCTCCCTAACATCTTTCTCTATCATAAGTCCGGGGCTGACCTCTGCGTTTTCTCCTACGGTAATTCCGGGCCCTACTACCGCAACTCCCCATTTGCTTAAATCACTGCAAAGTTCCGGTCTGCCGCCGATGTGTGCTCCTTTTTTTATGACGGCATTTTCAGCCACGATGGCATATTCAACCGATGCGCCGCTTTCCACCCTGGCACCCGGCATTACAATACTGTCAAGCACTGTAGCACCCTCTTCAACAGTAACATTATCAAAAAGAATGGAATATTCAAGTTCGCCCGATATATTACAGCCCTCCGTAATCAGTGAGTTTTGTATTTTGGCTTTATCCGACACATATTGCGGCGGAGCCGACGGCGTTCTTGAAGATATTTTCCAATCGGGATCGGATAAATTAAGCCCGAGTTTCGGGTTAAGAAGGTCGAGGTTTGCCTCCCACAGCGAATCTATAGTACCGACATCTTTCCAATATCCGTTAAAAGTATACGCCATAAGTTTTTCACCCGATGACAGCATAAGCGGTATAATGTTTTTGCCGAAATCATTGCTTGAGGACGCGTCGTTTTCGTCCTGTATCAGGTATTTCCTTAATTTCTGCCAATCAAAAACATATATACCCATAGAAGCAAGATTGCTTTTGGGGTGTTTGGGTTTTTCTTCAAATTCATACACCGAACCGTCAGGGTTACAGTTCATTATTCCGAAGCGGGATGCCTCCTCCTTTTCAACCTCCATTACCGCAATCGTGCACGCTGCGCCCGACTCCTTATGGGCGGATATCATTTCCGAATAATCCATTTTATAAATATGGTCGCCCGACAGAACAAGCACATACTCCGGATCATATCTTTCAATAAAATTAATATTCTGGTATATAGCGTTCGCAGTGCCTTTATACCAGTCGGCACCCGCACTTTTCTGATAAGGCGGAAGAATGTGCACGCCTCCACTGCTGCGGTCAAGATCCCACGGTTTACCCGAACCGACATAATCATTAAGTTCAAGAGGTTGGTATTGGGTAAGCACGCCTACGGTATATATGCCCGAATTGGCACAGTTTGAAAGCGGAAAATCAATAATTCTGTACTTTCCGCCGTACGGAACGGCAGGCTTTGCCACATTCCGCGTCAACACGCCAAGCCGGCTCCCCTGTCCTCCGGCAAGTAACATTGCTACACACTCTGTCTTTTTCAAGAAAAAACAACTCCTCTGCTAAAGCAGACAAAATACGGCGATTGCGTGATTTTGCCCATCTTTATTAAAATTACTCGATTAAATTCGGCAACCGATTATTTGCCGCGATGCGTCTTAACGGCTCGTTTTGCCCCTGCGCCGAGTGCCGCCGGCTTATGTTTTACCGGTGTGCCTTTAAGATAGATTACCGACATACCGGGTACCGTTAGCGAAATTGAATTATCAAACCCGTGCATCGGTATTTTTTCGGATTTTACGGTCTTTTTATCATATTTTCCTTTGCCGCCGTATTTTTCCTCATCACTCGAAAAAACAACGTGATAATTTCCTGCGAACGGTGCGCCTATACGGTATTCGTAACGGTCAACCGGAGCAAAATTGCATATGCATATAACCTTTTCGCCCTGCTTATCTATTCTCATAAACGAGATTATACTTTGGGTGTTATCATCGTTGGATATCCAGTTGAACCCGTCCCAACCCGAATCATTTTCCCAAAATGCGGGCGTATCAATATAGAATTTATTAAGATCGGCACAAAACTGCTGCGTCATACGGTGCTTATCATACTCAAGCAAGAGCCAATCAAGTTCCTGCTTATAATTCCATTCTATAAACTGCCCGAACTCGCTTCCCATAAACAAAAGTTTCTTGCCGGGATGCGCCATCATATAGGCGTAAAAAGCACGCAACCCGTCAAACTTCAAATCATAATCTCCCGGCATTTTACCTATAAGCGAACATTTACCGTGAACCACCTCGTCGTGTGATACGGGCAAAATAAAGTTTTCGGAAAATGCGTAAAAGAATGAGAATGTGAGCGAGTTATGATTATCCTTGCGGAACAGCGGGTCAAGCGACATATACCGCAGCATATCGTTCATCCATCCCATATTCCACTTGAAATTAAAGCCCAATCCGCCCGAATATCCGGGCTTTGTAACCATAGGCCATGCAGTGGACTCCTCGGCTATCATAAGGGCGTCGGGGAACTCCGTAAACACCGCCTCGCTGAGTTTACGCAAAAAATCAATCGCTTCAAGATTTTCTTTGCCGCCGTAAATATTAGGCGTCCATTCCCCGTCTTTGCGGTTATAGTCAAGATACAGCATTGAAGCGACGGCGTCAACCCGCAATCCGTCAATGTGATATTCACGGAACCAGAAAAGTGCATTTGATATAAGAAACGAGCGAACTGCACCCTTTCCGTAATCAAACACCGCAGTTCCCCATTCCTCGTGTTCGCCTTTTTTTGGGTCGGCATATTCGTAACAGGGCGTACCGTCAAAACGGTAGAGCGCAAATTCATCTTTCGGGAAATGTGCCGGAACCCAGTCAAGAATAACGCCTATGCCTGCGGCGTGCATTATGTCAACAAACTTCATAAAATCTTCGGGCGTACCGTAGCGCGATGTGGGCGCAAAATATCCGGTAACCTGATATCCCCATGAACCCTCAAACGGGTATTCCGCAACGGGCATAATCTCAACATGGGTATAGTTCATTTGTTTCACATATTTTGAAAGTTCTTCACCGAATTTCACATAATCAAAGAAATTCCCGTCGGCATATCTTTTCCAAGAGCCCAAATGAACTTCATATATATTCATCGGGCTGTTGTAAACATCGCGGTTTGACTTTTCTTTAAACCAATCCGCATCCTTCCACTCATAGCCGGATATATCATAAACCTTTGAAGCGTTTGCGGGCGCAGTTTCAAAATGCGTGCCGTATGGGTCGCTTTTCAGTACGGTATTGCCGCTTTGGGAGGTAACGGCATATTTATAGGTTTCAAATTCCTTAATACCTTTTATAAACAGTTCATACACACCGTGGCCGATATTCTGCATTTTATATGCCGATCTGTCCCACTCGCAAAAATCGCCTGTAACGCAAACTTCGGAGGCATTCGGCGCCCACACTCTGAAAATGACTCCTTTTTCGCCGTTTACGGCGTTAAAATGTGCACCGAAATATTTATAGCAGTCAAAACCTGCACCGATATCAAATTTGTTAAGAATTTCATTATCCATTCCCATTAATTATAATCCCCCTGCTGTCTGATTATTATTATTTTAACAAATAAACTCAAACTTTTCAATAATTTTCTTATACATTTTCAAAATAAAATGTAAATTTATTGTTGAACTTTTTGTGCTAATTATACAAAAACTCGCTTTTTCTGACACATAAAGCGAATAATCGCAACGGTTACGCAAAAATTCAGGTCAAAAGTTAAATCGGGCAAAACGAATCGGAGGGTATTAAATGCGAGCCGAAAAAAACGCTGCCCATACAAGGCAGCGTAATATCCGTTTGTGCTTTTATTTTTTTGACTTTTGTTGCTAATGACTTTTGTTACTAAAATGTAATTCGGGTCATTTTCCTCTTAAATAAATTCGGTAATTATACTGTTTGAAAGCAAAAATCCTTTTTCGGTCAAGCGCAGGAAGTTATCGCCGATTTCTATAAACCCCGCACTCTTCAATCTGGCGGCTTTCTTTATGTTATATCTAAACTCACAGCCGAATTTTTTACGGAAATCGTCAAATAACAAGCCGTCTGACAGGCGCAGGCGCAACATAATATATTCTTCGGCGTCGCCGCCCGAACCGTCACAAATAAAATCCCCGCCGTTTATAAAATCTTCAACGCTTCCGGCAAAATGAAAGCGGCGTCCGTTTATAAAGGAGTGCGCGGCAGGGCCCAGCCCAAGGTACGGCTTACCGAGCCAATATTTTGTATTGTGAAAAGAACGGTATCCCTTTTTTGCAAAATTGGATATTTCGTAATGTTCATATCCGCACCCGGCGAGATATTCGCAGGTTTTAAGATACATTTCCGCCGTTTCGTCATCACTCGGCAGACACAATGAGGAAGCATTGGCCCTGCCGAAAGGTGTTCCCTGCTCTATTTTTAAAATATATGCCGATATATGCTGCGGATCAAAGGATGTTAAAAAGTCAAGCGAATATTTAAGGCTTTTTTCATTGCTGTACGGAACGCCGAGCATCAGATCAAGCGATATGTTGTTTATTCCGGCGTTTCTTGCGGCGGCAACCGTCCTTTCAACATCACGGTTTTTGTGCCGCCTGCCGAGCATCTCAAGTTCATCAGCATTTGCCGACTGAACGCCGAGCGATATACGATTGACACCCACAGCGGCAAGGCAAGAAAAAGTTTCCGCCAAATCATCGGCGGGGTTAGCCTCGACTGTTATTTCGCCGGACGAAAAATTAAAGGCACTTTTAGCGGTTGAAATAATTTGTGCGAGCATTTCGCTGTCAAGCACCGTCGGCGTTCCGCCGCCGATGTAAACGGTGTTTGAAAGCATAGGAAAGCGCTCCCCGAAAGCCTTTATCCGGTCACAGAGAGCGCGCACATACCGCTCTTTTAAGGCAGAATCCGCCTTAAAAGAGTAGAAATTACAATATGAACATTTTTGCTCACAAAAAGGTATATGAATATATACGCCCGAATCAGTCAGCAATTACTTTACCCATACAACTGCCGGGAATAGCGGCGGCGTTTGATTCATCGGTATCTATATGCATAGCAAGTTTATAATTAGGCGAAACACGGACAACGACATCTCCGAAAGTGAGCGAACGCTCCGCCGTTGGAATTTCAACCTTAACTATCTGACCGTTTGAAACGCCGAATTCAGCGGCGTCCTCCGGAGTCATATGTATATGGCGTTTTGCTACAATGACGCCTTCGCTTATTTCAATTTCGCCTTTGGGCCCCACAATTTTGCAAGCGCCGCTGCCTGCAAGGTCACCCGATTCACGGATAGGCGCCTTGATACCTATGCTGCGCGCGTCTGTTGCGGAAAGTTCAACCTGCGTTGCCTTTCTTTCGGGGCCGAGAATCGAAACCCCTGCCAGTTCCTTTTTTGGGCCTACAACGGTTACACGTTCTTCACAGGCAAACTGTCCCGGCTGCGACAGATCCTTTTTCGGCGTAAGTTTGTATCCTTCACCGAAAAGCGTTGCCAGATCTTCTTTTGTTACATGAATGTGGCGCGCCGATATTTCTACCAAAACTTCTTTTGCCATTTAAAATGACCTCCCACTGATATATTCATCTATATAATTATATCACCGTTTGTCCTTATTTCAAGGGCAAACGGTGATTTTGTGCTAAAATTCCTCTCAGACCGACGGTTTATTTTATTTTCGGCAAATCACATTTAAATTGAATTCGCCGTTACGAATATCGGTTTCGGTGTTGCCGTTTTGGAATGTAAAACCGTTCGGGAGAATTATTTTGCCCTTTATACCTGCGGCAGCCTTAACCTTCAGCATAATGCCGCCGTTCACCCTGCTCCATCTTACTTTTATTCTGCCGTTCGGTGCGTCATAGTGTGCGCCCACATCATCAAGGGCAGTTAAAAAGTCGGGGCAAACATTAACGGCGTTAGGGTCGGTTACCTCTTCATTAACCCGAATACCCGCAACTTTTGAAATGAACCAATTGCTGATATCGCCGAAAAAGTGATGATTAAACGAGCGGTTAAACCCGATTGCATCATTTCCCTCATAACACTCGGGCAAGCAGGTATAGCCTTTTCTGAGAAAGTACCCGTAAGACGGATATTCGGGCCTTACTATCATATTATAAGCCAAGTCCCCCATACCGTACTTACTCAAAACATGGAATATAACACGCGAGCCGAGGCAGCCGCAGTTTATAAACCCACCGTTGTCTTTTATCATTTCGGCAAGATTTTCGGCAGCACGGAAGCATTCCTCATCAGTAAACACGCCGTAGTATATTGCCATGGCCTGTTCGGTCTGACAATGATTTGTTGTAAGGCAATTTAGGGAATCTATTAAGTTTTTTCTGATTGCATTACAGAGTTCGTCTTCAAGCGAACGGGCAAACGTTACCCACGACGGCAGACCGCACAGTTCAAAAATCTTTGCGCCCGTGCGCGCCATATTCATTGCCATAACAGTGCTTGTAAACGCAATACGTGCGTCGGGTCGATCAGCCGGCTTTGCAGGCTGCAGCCAGTCGCCCAATCCCCAATCTATCAGTCCCTCAGCGTTCCGTGTAGTACCGATGAACGCCAAGTACCTGAATATCATCATTGCGTTCTCTTTAAGAACATCGGTATTACCCGTAAATCGGTAAATATCATACGGCAGAGTGGTCATAACGCTGTCCCACGCGGGACCGTTGCCCCAATCATACCCAAAGCCCGGCGTAGGAATTATACCGGGAATTTTTCCGTTTTCAAGCTGAGCCGCGCGGATATTGCAAAGCCATTCCCTTAAACTGCTTGCCGCCGTATAGCGCAGCAGCATATGCTCGCTTGAAATATTGGCGTCGCCCGTCCAACCGTTTTTTTCGCGTTGGGGGCAATCGGTAGGCCAGTAATAAAAGTTGGCACGGTCGCTCCTGTCGCAAATGCGGAACAGTTCGTTTGCCCTTTCGTCCGAACAGTTAAAATCGGCAAGGTCACGCATTTTTGAAGAACAAAGAAGATATGTAAGGGTTTCGGGTTTTGCCTGCTCGGGCGTCAATCCCATTACAAGGCAATAGCGAAAGCCGTGGTAAGTAAACTGCGGCTCAAAAATTTCTTCACCCTCGCCTTTGCATATATAAATATCGCGTTGGCAGTAACCGTCAGGAAAATAGGCAAGATTATCGTAGGCAAGTTTACCGTCTTTAAGGTACTCGCCCACCTGCATTGTTATTTTTTGCCCATTTTCGCCGCGTATTCTTAAACGGAGTATCCCTGCCCCGTTTTCGCCGAAATCGTACAAATACCCCTTTGTTTCGTCGGGCGGGCATTCCACTTCCATATCAAATCTTGAATATTCCGCTAATTCGCTCTCCCTGACCGATACCGGCTCAAGTTCTTTGCGAACCGTTACGGGAGGAACCGTGCAAAGTTTTGCCGTACCTCGCGGAGTTTCGGCTCGTGTGGGAATATTCCAGCCGCTGTCGTCAAATTCGGGCTCCGACCAGCCGTTCAATTCACACCGTGCGTCATAAAAGCAGCCGCAGTGCCAATCATCAAAAAAACAGGGGCCGTATGTCCATTTATAGGCGTTATCAACTTCAAAGCAGAATTCCTTACCGCCATCTTTACCCTCAAAAGACAGGGCAAATCGCGGGGCACCGAGCCAACGCGCTTTTTGGAATTCCAGCATAACGTGACTGAACGGGTTTTGCATACCGTTGCCGAGTTCTACACCTATAACATTTTTACCGCTTTGAAGATACGGTGCAACATCATAATTGTCGTAATAAATATAATGGTCGGGATTGGATATATAGGGTGCAAGAAGTCCCTTTGTAATTTCCTTACCGTTTACAAACAGGCGGTAAAACCCCAAACCGCATATATTTATTTCGGCAGTCTGCGGCTTTTCTCCGAACTCATAAACCCGCCTGAAAAGCGGCGACGGAATATGTTTTTTATAGGTAGAACATTCGTTGCCTGCGCTGATAAATTTAAGTGAAAGCATAGTCCTGCTCCTTACCGTTAATCGAATAATTGCTTTATAAGATTTTGCGCGTACATACCGAACCCGAGAGCATTCGGGTGAACATCGTCGGCATAGAACATACGGTCTTTCGGGACAAGAGTATAACCGTCAACAATCTTAAAGCCGAACCGTTCGGCGGCAGTTTTAATCATTGCTCTGCAATCCGCTTCACTCCAGGTTTCGGTTTTGTCGTAATCGAACCGATGTATCGGCAATATCAATACCAAATTCTTGTTTTTGTAAGCGTTTGCGACATCACTTAAAAATTCATTCAAATCATTTTCAAATTTCGGAATATCCTTGACCCTTAAAAAATCATTTGTTCCGTAAGCAATTATTACCGTATCCGGGTTAAAATCAGGCGTATCGAAAGATTCGGGATAAATGAATGCGCCGCCGATACCGTTTATAAGCCTTTCGGCATTAAAAAAATCGGCAACCCTGTTAGCATATGACAGGCAATCCACACCGGAATTCCACCCCTGGGTAATGGAATCACCCAAAAACAGCATTTTCGTACTGTATTTATGCGGCTTAACATCGGCATTTTCATCAACCGCAACACCCATAAGTTTGCCCTTGCCGTGGCTCGGCATTTCAAGGGTCACGCGGTGTTCGCCTACGCCCGGTTCAACGGTTATATCAAACGGCACTTTACCGTCCGAAGTATAGCGCCCCGAATACTGCCCGTCAATCAATATTTCAAAGCTATCGCCCCATACCGAAAACACGGCACTGTCGGAATCGGTGTGCATATCAACCGTAATGCCCGTTGGTGCTTTTGCGCCGTCTGCAAAAAATTTATCGTCTAATTTATCCCACGCCGCTATCTGCTTTTCGGTGCATTTATAAAGTTCAATACCGTCATCACCGCAGTCTTTTATAACCGCCGCGCCGAAAATAAGCGGTTTTATATCTTTAAAATATAATTTTTTCACAGTCTGTCTTCCCTCACCTTTTTTTATCTATCCCTAAAATTTCTTCTTTAATGAAATAGTCCAACTGGACAAGCAGATATTCCATATTGAATTTTTTATCTCCGCGGTACCAGTGATACCATATTCCGCGCCTGCCTGCCCAACGTGCCTCAAGTATATTCATAATATATACGCGGCCGCGCTCAAATTTAAACAGGGCGTCGGATAGTTTATCCTGCTTAAACAAATCAAACGCTTCCGACATTTCAACAGCCGCCAGCCACGCATTTATAAGGAATTTGCAGGGCAATAAAACCGCAAAATCATAAAAATCGGCGGTTCCTTCCTTAATTTCGCCGCGAAGAGCCTCAAAGTCAGCAAGTATCGCTTTCATTTTTTCGGCACTTTGCGCAAATTTGGCACGATAATCGGGAACATCGCAATAAGTACGGTTGACGATAAGCGTCCTGATTATGTTTACAGGCACGCCGTCCTCAAGTACATAGTTATCAAAAGTATCGGGCAGGTCATCATAAAAATGGTAGTTACTGCAACCTTTATTACGAACATCGCCGTAAGGCGTTTCGTAGGTCTGCCTTAAAAATTCCTCGCTCATAACGGGGAAAGCTCTGAAATATTTTTTGTATATTTCGGCAATCTTTTTACCGGCGTCGCCGAAGGTTGAAACAAAATATTCCTCGGTTGTTGCGGCAGGGTCAAAGCCGTTATAGTCCCAAGTGATTCTTGAATTATTGTAGACCGAAAGCCCAAATTCACGGACATTGCCAACATTTATAACCGAATAATATGTATCGCCTTTGCCAACCGAAAGCGAGTAGTTATAATACATTTTGTAGGGATTGTTTCCTTCACACAGGTGCGGCCCGTCCGGAATATAGGCGGAATGGTAATACAGTCCGCGCTTTTCACTTGTGTTTTCACCGCTTCTGTCAAAGGCGAAAAAGTCGTCCGACAGCATTTGGTTAAAAGAAACATCGGCAAATATCACGGCGGACTCTTTGGGTATTTTAAGCAGTCCCAAGCCGTAAAGCAGAGCGCTTTCACACCACAAAGTCTGGGTGGATATAAAGTCATCGCTTCCCGTTATCTCGGTTATCAATTTGACCTGCGTATCAATTGCGTCCTGAATAACGGCTGCATGAGCCTCGTCGGTATTTTCAATATTCGGGTCGTCATACCAAACAGGTTTATCGCCGCGGCCGCGAATGCCCAATTGCCAAATAACCTTGGGATATTTCGCCCATTTTGTTATATAATGCCGCCACATCTCAATCATCAGTTCGCGGTTGGTTACAAACGAAATTTCATTGTTCATATCGGGCGTGCGGTACTTTTTAATATACTTTTCGGCGGCAAAGTAAGAAAGCCCGACATTTTCAAGATGGTGCTGCGAAACCCAAAGCCCCCTGCGTGCCGCGGCGGCAACAAGTTTCTCTTCCGGCTCGTTATCAATATTGAGCAGCGTGCCCGGAATTATAAGGTTCATACGCAGGCGCAGCGCCGTTTCAAGCACCATTTCCAAAACGCTTACATCCATTACGTCATCATAAAAATAGTAATCTATTCCGCGCTTTCCGCCGCTGTCGCGAAATTCGCACAAAAGGTCCTCATCATTTATAAACCACCCTCTGAAACGGTAGGTTTTAGGATAATCGGAATAGCTTCCGTTTTCAATTTCCAGATCGGTTTTTGCTTTCGGGAAAATATCATTCATTCTGCAAAACGGCGATATACCGAGATATTTTTCTTCAAACGCATATATTCCGTAAACAGCACCGAGATCGTCGTTCCCGGTTATTGCAACGCCGCTGTCACTTATTTCAACCGCGAATCCTTCCGTGTGTGAAAGTACGCCTTCGGACGCTGCGGCAACCTTTACCGTTATTGCCCTTTCGGGATTTTCGGCGGCAAGCGTATCATTTCCGCCGCTGAGGCGTTTTAAATCTCTTTTTAAATCTTCGGCAGCGGCAAGCACACTTTCGCTTGCGGCCGTTTCGGTTATTACTCGGCACGGTATGCCGTTTTTAATTACTTTAAACAATGTAATTGCTCCCCTTTGCCTTGCTGTAATTTGATTGTTTTTTACCATATTATCACAACGGCAAATTTATTTCAATAGCAAACTCAAATATAAAACCGACACTATAACTGCGAATATTTCTTTTTTGAATTAAAAGCGTCAGAACCACAATAAAATAAGCCGCCTGCAACATATGCAAGCGGCATGGGTTATTGTGATAACCCGTTTATAATACTTTAGAAAGAAAATCTTTAAGGCGGTGCGATTTCGGTGAACCGAAAAATTCATTCGGCTCGCCCTCCTCTGTAATTACGCCTTCGTCAATAAATACAACGCGGGAGGCAACTTCACGCGCAAAACCCATCTCATGGGTCACTACAACCATTGTCATTCCGCTTTCGGCAAGTTCACGCATAACTTCCAAAACTTCGCCTACCATTTCGGGGTCAAGCGCGCTTGTAGGCTCGTCAAAAAGCATAACATCAGGCTGCATCGCAAGAGCGCGGACTATGGCAACACGCTGTTTCTGACCGCCCGAAAGCTGCGACGGATAATCCCCCGCCCTGTCCTTAAGTCCGACTTTATCAAGCAACTCAAGCGCCTCTTTCTCGGCTTCTTCTTTGCTTTTCTTTAAAAGTTTCATCGGCGCCAAGGTCATATTTTTAAGTATTGTCATATGGGGGAAAAGATTAAATTGCTGGAACACCATGCCCATTTTTTGACGGTGAACATTTATATCCGTTTTTTTATCGGTAATATCGTCACCCTCAAAAAGTATTTGTCCGCCCGTAGGCTCTTCCAACAAATTAAGGCACCTGAGAAATGTTGATTTACCCGAGCCGGACGGGCCGATAACAACAACCACTTCCCCTTTTTTTATATCGGTTGTAATACCCTTAAGGACTGCCTTTTCGCCGAAAGACTTATGCAGGTCTTTTACGCTGATCAAAACATTATCAGTGGTCACTCTTTCTCAGCCTCCTTTCGAGTTTGCCTACAAGCCAAGTAAGCACCATTACAATTATAAGGTAAACTGCCGCAACCGTAAAAAGCGGAACAAAGTATGAATAGGTTCTGCCTGCTATTACATTGCCGGCCTTTGTAAGATCCATAACACCGACATATCCGGCAACGGATGTTTCTTTTAAAAGGGCTATAAACTCATTGCACAAGGTGGGCAAAACCGTTTTAAACATCTGCGGAATAATTATGTAAATCATCGTCCTTACATAACCAAAGCCAAGACTTCTTCCCGCTTCAAGTTGTCCTTTATCAATTGACATTATGCCGCCGCGGAAAATTTCGGCAACATAGGCGCCGGAATTTATACCGAAAGCGAATATACCTATGGGAACGCCGTCTTTAGCGGATACAAATATTACAAAATAGGATATCATCAACTGTACAACAACAGGCGTACCTCTTATTACAGTAAGATAAATTTTGCAAACAGCATTAAGTATGCTAAGCACAATATATCCTATTCCGCCGCGCTTTTTAAGCGCTTCCCTGCTCTGGTCATAAGATGAACGGACAGCGGCAACGATAACGCCTATCGCTATACCCACAAGCAAAGCGCCGAAAGTGATCTTTACCGTATTTAAAAGGCCCTTAATCATTTGATTATAGCGTGCGCCTTCTACAAATACAAATTTAAATTCGTCAACAAGTGAGCCAAACCACTCCATTTGTTTCCCTCTCCCATATTTATTCAGCAAAGCAAGGGCGGTTGCTTACCGTCCTTGCTCTTCGCATTCTGTTATTTTACAAATCAATCGGCTTTGATATATTTATCCACAACCTTTTGAAGTGAGCCGTCTGCAATAAGTTCTTCAAGAGCGTCATTAACCTTTTTCTGAAGTTCCGAATTGTCTTTCGCAAAGCAGATTGCATAATCTTCATTTGCATATTCGGTATCAAGAATTTTAAGTCCGCTGTTTGCGGCGACATATGACTTAGCCGGCTGATTATCTATTATAACGCAATCAACCTTACCGCCTTTAAGTCCCTCAACCGCAAGAGCGCCGTTTGCGTAACGGACAATATTATCCTCGCCGTAATCGTCGGTTGAATAAATATCGCCGGTTGTTCCCTGCTGAACGCCGATTTTTTTACCCTTGAGGTCATCGATTGATTTAATAGAACTGTCCTCGGCAACTATAACAGACTGAATACCTTTTGCATAAGAAGTAGAAAAGTTTACCTTTTTGAGCCTTTCGTCCGTTACGGTCATGCCTGCCATACCCATATCGTACTTACCTGTTTGAACGCCGGGAATGATTGAATCAAAATCAACGTCAGCGATTTTAAGTTTAAGACCGAGTTTTTCTGCAATAAGTGCTGCAACTTCTGCATCTATACCCACAACCTTATCACCGTCATAATATTCATAAGGCGGAAATTCTGCATTTGTTGCCATTGTAAGGGTTCCTTCGGTAACTGTCAACTTGTTTGATTTTTCGTCTTTACTGCCGCAGCCTGCAAAGCAAACACACACTGCCGCAAGTGCAAGAATAAGTGCCAATACTTTTTTCATTTTTATTTCCTCCGAAAATTTATTTTTGATTTGTTTATATACTATCACACAAAAATCGGTTTGTCAACACTTTTTTAATATTTATGCAACTTTTTTGTGTTTTCACGCAGTTTTATACATAAATTGTGTATATTTTGGGCTTTATACATTATATATTGCATAAAATACATTGTATAAAGTAAACCGGAACAGCGGGATTTCTGTTCCGGTTTGTGTTTCATGTTGATTTTCAAGCCTTAATTATTGCTCAACAGCGTAGATGCTGACCTTTTTACGGTCTTTGCCTACACGCTCGAACTTTACAGTTCCGTCAATCAATGCGAAAAGGGTATCGTCAGAACCTTTACCTACATTTTCGCCTGCATGGATATGAGTACCTCTCTGGCGAACAAGAATATTGCCCGCGAGAACAAACTGACCGTCCGCTCTTTTAACGCCGAGACGTTTTGATTCACTGTCACGACCGTTCTTTGTAGAGCCCATACCTTTTTTATGAGCAAAAAGCTGAATGTTTATCTTTAACATTTACTGCACCTCCGAATTCAGGAAATAATTTTGATGTTTTCACCGTATTGTTTTGAAAGTTCGCTTAAATGCAACCTTAAACCTCTTAATACCACTTGCGATTCGGGTATCAGGGTGAAAATTCTGACAGACATGCACGCGTCACACGTTTCGGCGGAGATTTCCGCACCTATTATTTCGCTTAATGTGTTGGCTGCCATATATGCTGCGGATGAAACCGCCGCACAGATCACCTTTCCTTTTTCATCCGTTTCGTCTGCGGATGAGTGACCCTTAATATCAAAACCCGTTATATCGCCGTTTTTAAGAGTAAACCGTATTTCGGTCATTATGCTTTAATATCGGTGATCTGTACTTTAGTGTACGGTTGTCTGTGACCCATTTTTCTTGCACAGCCTTTTTTGGGTTTGTAGGTGAAAACGGTTATTTTCTTCTGTTTGCCGTTTTTAAGAACCGTTGCCGACACCTCTGCGCCTTCAACATACGGTGTTCCGACTTTAAGGGTTTCACCGTCGTTAACGGCGATTACCTTGTCGAAGGTTACCGTTGCTTTTTCTTCTGCGCCCAGTTTTTCAATGAAAAGAACGCCGTCCTTTTCAACGCGGTACTGCTTACCGCCTGTTTCGATAATTGCGTACATTTATTTGGCACCTGCCTTAATTTAAGACTCGCTACCGTACAGGTGGAGGACGAATAACAATCCTCACTTCACATCTACCCACAGTAAGCGGCTTTAACACTATAACATTTTATGAACGGTTTGTCAAGCATTTTTAATTTTTGGGTAACTGTCAAGTAAAAATTGGCAAAAAATTTCACTTCTTTTTCTGCCGGTTCACTATCCTCGCTGTGATCTAAAACGATATGGCGTATTTCTTTGCGGTGAGTTCACTCTCGATTTCACCCAAGGCAATGTTCACCTTATAACATTCAACTCATATTATCTCCCGACATATTATATTAAAGGGTATCCCCCCGACGGAAAATCAAAATACAATCAAGGGAGGTAAACGGGAAATATAATTCCCCGATAATTATGTGTGAAAACTATCACGAAATAATTGAAACCATACAAAGAAACCCGTTAAGAGCCGAAAATTGCTGCCCGCGCTCGCGTGGCTGCGGATGTAATTATTGCTGCCCAAGCGCCATTATAGGCCCCACGGGACCTACCGGTGCAACAGGGCCCACGGGACCTACCGGTGCAACAGGGCCCACGGGACCTACCGGTGCTACAGGCGCAACGGGACCGTCGTTTAATACTGCGGCGTTTATTTCGGATACCGGTAATGCAATTGTTGCAAACGAAGCAAATATATTGTTTTCCACCTCAAACATTGCCGAAAATATCGGCTACAATTCCGACACAGGCGTCTTCACGATAAATGATGCCGGTCAGTATTTTGCGGTTTGGTCAATCAATGCATCAAACAGCGGTACAGCCGAAGTTCCGATATCGGTAGTGTTAAGTCAATTAACGCCGACATCGGTAACTATTGCTGACACTGTTACGGATTCAGGTATACAACAAAATGAAAACGGTACGGTAACCGGCAGCGCAATTTTCAACGCTGCAGCAGGCGCAACCTACGCCTTTGTAAACAATTCCGGAAATTCAATTACACTTGAATCAAACAACGGACTTTCGTCAACCGTAACCCTTTTCAGAATAAATTAAATCAATTCAAGCAATACGCACGGCAAAATCGCCGTGCGTACATATAATTATAAAGGTGAAAAACTGAAATGAGCAACTACAAAGTATATGTTTATGCGATATGTAAAAACGAATCCGCCTTTTGTAAGCGCTGGACAGACTCGATGAAGGAAGCCGACGGAATTACCGTTTTGGACACCGGTTCTACAGACGGATGCGATAAAATCCTGCGCCAGATGGGCATAGCGGTTTACAACAAAACAATCGACCCTTGGAGGTTTGACACGGCAAGAAACGAGAGTCTTTCACTTGTCCCGAACGACGCGGACATCTGTGTATGCACAGACCTTGACGAAGTGTTTGAAAAAGGTTGGCGTAAAAATGTAGAAAAGGCTTGGGAGAAAGGTGCGGACGTGTTAAAATACAGGTACACCTGGAGTTTCAATCCTGACGGCAGCGAAGGCTATGTATTTTATGCGAACAAAATCCATTCGCGGCACGGATTTCATTGGATAAACCCCGTGCACGAAGTTCTGCAATTTGAAGGTAAAAATCCACGGTATTTAACCGCAGAAGGTGTGCAACTTAACCACTATCCCGACCCAGCGAAATCACGCAGCCAATACTTAGGGCTATTGGAATCAGCGGTTAAAGAAAACCCGAACGACGACCGAAATATGCATTATCTCGGGCGTGAATATATGTTTAAAGGTATGTGGAAAAAGTCGATTGAAACGTTGAAAACTCATTTAAGTTTAAAAACCGCTGTATGGAAAGACGAGCGCGCCGCTTCAATGCGATATATCGGCAGGTGCTATCTTGCTTTAGGCAACCGTACCGATGCGCATAAATACTTTGCCTGCGCTGTTGCGGAAGCGCCTTGGCACAGGGAGGTTTGGCTTGAGTTAGCGGGATTTGAAGCAGAAAATAAAAATTGGGAGGCTGTTATCGCTTTATGCAACCGTGCCCTGCAAATAGAAAAAAGGCCGGAAATATATATATCCGAATCCGACAGTTACGGATATCTCCCCTATGACCTATTATCCTTAGCATACTACTATACCGATAAAAAGGATGAGGCCGTTGACTTTTGTAAAAAAGCGATTGCAGCGGCACCGTATATTGAACGCCTTAAAAACAATTTAAAGATTTTTACGGCACAAAGCGGTTAATTCCACTTGTATTAGGGGTAAAAATATAGTATAATCAGTTTGTAGATTTATGCTGTGAGGTCATAGAAAATGCAATTTGACGCTATTACTGCCGGCGTGCGCCCGGGCGGATTAAATAACAGATTTCAAATCAGGCTTTTGGTATGCTATGTTGCAAGAGAAATAGGCTGCCCCATTTCTTCAATAAGTTTGTGTGAACTTATGCACTATAAAGGCGTTGCAAACTACTTTGAGATGGTTGAAGCGGTTTATAACCTTAAAGAAAACGGTTATATAGATATGGATGAAGAAACGAACGGTCGGCCTTATACCGTAACCGCAAAGGGTAGAGATATGCTTTCGGAATTTGAAAGGGATCTTCCGAACACGATAAAGGAAGTATCGGTAAAGTATGTTGAAAGAATGATAACGCTTGAAAGAAATAAAAAGGAAAACAAGGTCTGGGTGGAAAACCTTGAAGGCGGCGGGTGTATGGCTTGCTGTTCCGTAATGGAAGGAGAGCGCGAACAATTGACCGTTCGCCTGTACACACCGGATGAGGACTGTGCACGTAGGATTAACGATATGTTCTTAGAAGATCCGACAAAAGTTTTTGTGCGCGTTCTTGACCTTATGACCGGAGTTGAATAAAATAAAAAACCGCCTTACGGCGGTTTGAAAATGGAGCTGAAGATGGGACTCGAACCCACGACCTGTTGATTACGAATCAACTGCTCTACCAACTGAGCCACTTCAGCGAATACCTGTATATTATATCAATTCTTGCCCTTTTAGTCAAGTGTTTTTTTGCGAATACAAAAAGGTGGTGGCGGACATGTCGATAAAAGAGAAAAACAAACTTTCCGAAAACTTAATTTATTTCCGAAAATTAAAAAAGATGAGTCAGATTGAAGTTGCCCAAAAATTGGATATACCGCGAACAAGATATGCAAAGTACGAAAATAATGTTATGCCTCCGGTAAGCATATTGGAAGCAATCGCAAAAATTTACGGTATCGATATTGATACTCTCGTCCGCACGGTTCAGCACAGTTCCCGCCCTAAAAAGAGCGAGGGATTGATAATAAAATTTGAAGATTGTTATAAACCCAAGCAGCGCCCGCCCGTTAAAAGGCGTAAACATGACAATAATAAATTAAATGACGATGAAGAGGAATTGTGGAAAAAGATCTGCGAACTGCCGGCATCCGGTAAACGCAAACTTTATATGAAAATAATTGAAGAAATTGAAGGAGATAACTCAAACGGTTCAAAACGGTAAAGTTGCGATTGCTTTTCCTAAATAAAATAATAATCGGTATCCCACGCCGGAACACAAGGGTTATGCCGAAGATATATTTTATAATCACCGTTCAAAGCATTCACCTTCAAAGGTATTAAAAACAAGTCTTCATTTCGGTGATATGCCGCTATTTTAAGTTTGGGCTTATATTTTGATATAACGCCGGCCGCACCGTCAATAATTTCCGACTCTGCACCCTCCGCGTCAACTTTAATA
The DNA here is from genome assembly GCA_963630555.1 of Roseburia intestinalis. GTDB lineage: Bacteria > Bacillota > Clostridia > Oscillospirales > Acutalibacteraceae > CAVALG01. The sequence continues at coordinate 73,872 of CAVGND010000002.1, forward strand.
TATGTCGGCACAAGTTTTTCCGACAGTTTATCAACCGTTACCGTATCAATTAAGCAAGTACCGCTGCCGATATGTGAGCCGCGTCCCGCAACAGATACGGCAGCACTGCCGCAGATATTTGAAACAGCCGCATTTATTGCGGTTGTTTTTTTGTGCCCCTTTAAATTTTCGCTTAATTTCCTGTAATTCTTCGGATCAGGCTCGATTGCCGTTATGTTATTATACATTCCACCCGTTTGATTTATAAACTCAAGTACCGTATCACCTTTGTAGGCGCCTATATCGAAAAATGTTTCCTCGTCGCCGAGTTTTAATATTTGCCTGTAATTGTCATCCACCGAAGTTTCACAATCAAATAAATATTGCAGTTTGCCGCTTAACTTATATCCGATCAAATTATCAAGCACATTTTTTGAGGTGTCATCGGCAAGGAGAGCACGCACCTTTTGAAAATCCCGAAAATGTTTTTCATAGAACTCGGTATTAAAAGTACCGTCCCCATATACCGGTACGTCCGGCGCATATAATTCCACGGTTTTGCCAATCCGCTTTATATATTCCGTTACATTTTTAAGCGACGAACCGAATGACAGCAGGGCGATCATATCGGGCGCGGCGTCATATGCCGAAACAAATGACATTAAGTCAAAACCGAGGAACTTCTTGCGCCTTACAAAACCGTCGGACACAAAAACGCCCGAAATATTTATATTCATTTTTTGCAGTCGGTTATATATTTTTTCTGCGCCGTTTCCCATTCCGTATAAATATATGGGCCTTGAGGTTCCTTTTAAATATTCCCAGATATCCAAATTTGTCACCTTACAACTTATTACCTTGCACCCGAAACAAAGGTGCAAGGCAACCGTTATGTTTATTTCATTTTAAATTTAAACGAAAATTCTCTTTCATTAAATCGGTACTCAGCACCGAGCCAACTCGCACAGGAGGCGGAACCGATACCTGCACTTCTGTAATCTATACGCACATTCGTATATTTTGATTTTTTAAGTTCGTCGGTATGTTCGGCTTTTAAAAGATCATATGCCTCGTGATGAAGAACGGCAATTTCCATTTGTTTATCTGCGGTAAACTCAAAAGAATCATCAACACTCAATACCCTTGTATTGTAGTGATTACCGTGTTCCTGCGGACGCACGTAATTTACATATTCCGCATCCGCAGTGCTTTCGTACCAATCAACGGGGGCACTGTGATGCATATCACAGTAACTTTCAATCGGGCCGCTGCCGAAATATTTGAATCTATCATCAAAATACGGCAATTTAAATTCAAATCCTATGCGCGGCATAAAATACCAGTCTTCAAGTTTGCGCATCTTACCGTTCAGCGTGTAAGTAACCTCGCCGTTGCCCGCAACAACAATCTTCAGGGTGTATCTTACGATCGGCCGCCTTGAAACACCCGCAAGGCTGCCGGTAACGGTTACGCTGCCTTCGCTGCATTCGGTTTCATATATATGATTGTAAAGGAACTCGAGATTTTCGCCTTCCCAATCATTCACATGAGTCCAAAACGGCGCAAGTCCCCTCTCGTTATCCGTTGTTGCCCTTAACATAGTAAGTTCAACGGGTGCACATATACGCGCTTTACCGTCAACAATCATATCGGTAAAATTACCGAGCGTTTTCGAGAAGGTATAGCGGAAATTATCGCCGCAGAAGACTATTTTATGCTCGGTTTCTTCGGTAACCGCCGTTCCGGCAGAATATTCGGTTGCAATTCTTTCAACCGGAACTTCTACCTGCAAATTGCCTATCTCACTGCCGTCCTTTTTAGAAACAAGATATACGTTAACGAAACATCCGAGTCTGCATTCTGCCGGAAATTTGTTTTGCGGAATTATTGAGCCCGTTTTGTAAGGTTCAACCGACAGGGTCACGGTCTTATCCTCAATAACCTCGCCGTCCGCCTTAAGCACATACCTGATGTCATATTCACAAAGATTTGTAAAGGCGAAATAGTTTGTTATATTGATAACACCGTTTTCATAATTAAAGCGATATGGCGCATAAGCAGCCTTAACTTCATAAGAACCCGCTTTTAAACTACGGTCGGCAAAAACCATACCGTCACAGCAGAAGTTGCCGAAATGCGTTTGTTCACCCTCAAAATCGCCGCCGTACTTTTGAACGTCACCATCCATCGCCACATGGTCACACCATTCCCAAATACAGCCGCCGACAAACTGGGGATATTTTAAAACAACATTCCAATAATCCCAGGGATCACCGGGGCCGTTGCCCATGGCGTGGCAATACTCACAAAGGAAAAACGGCAAATTGCCCATGGTTATTTTTTCATCACGGTCACCTGCCAACCACTTTTCTGCTTCATAAAATTTTACATACATTTGTGAAAAGAAATCAACAAGTTCACATTCACATGCACGCGAAGCATCTTCACAGTGTAAAAGCCTTGACGGGTCTGTTTTGCGAAGCCATTTAAGCATGGTTTTATGGTGATTACCGTAACCGCTTTCGTTACCTGTAGACCACGCAAAAATTGAGGGATGATTTTTATCGCGGTTATATGACCTGATCATCCGTTCCATATAGAGCGGTTCCCATTCGGGGCGGTTGGCAATCCAATCCGGATCATCTCGATTTGAATCCGCACCGATAGGGTTAGCGATATGTTCCATACCGTGAGTTTCAAGGTCATTTTCAAGCATAACATAAAATCCCATTTCATCGCAGTAATCAAGAAATACAGGCGACGGTGGGTAATGTGACGTGCGGATACAGTTGATGTTAAGCGATTTCATCAGTTTAAGGTCATTTAATATATCCTCATTACTCATAACCCAACCTTTATATTTTGTTGAATCGTGATGATTTACGCCGCGCAATTTTACAGGTGTTCCGTTTATAAGAATTTCACCTTTGGCGGAACGGCTGATTGTACGGAAACCGACATTTTGCATTATAATCTCACCTGCTGCGCATATCCGCGCTTTATAGAGGTACGGTTTTTCAGCATTCCAGAGCACGGGGTTTTCAATCCTGATGGCAGCTTTGCCGTTTTTCGTTGCAGCGGAACCGACAATTCCATCCTCGCGGTTCAACACGGTAATATCGGCATCACCCTCGATATCAAAACAAACGGTATCGTTTTCTGTTGTTATTTTAATATCCTTAACATGCCCTTTCGGTCTTGAAAGCAAATAAACATCCCTGAAAATGCCGTTGTGGCGGAACATATCCTGATCTTCAAGATATGAGCCGCAGCACCATTTACGCACATCAATACGGACTGTGTTATCACCGACAATAACAAAATCGGTTATATCAAATTCCGCCTGCAGGTGACTTCCCTGCGTAAAACCGACATATTTTCCGTTTACATATATCTCGGCGCAGGAGGAAACACCTTCAAGCACAAGGTATTGTTGCTTTGATATATCACTCACGGTGAATTTTCTTTCGTACATTCCGAGCGGATTCACAGTAGGAACATACGGTTCATCCATCGGAATAGGATAACTGACATTCGAATAATTCGGATTTTCGTAACCGAGTACCGCCCAACACGATGGCACGGTTATAACATCCCATTCTGTCGGATAAACGGCTTCGTCACCGTTTTTAAAATACTTAAAACGCCATTCACCGTTTAAGAGTTGATATTCACATTCGCCCGAAGGAATATAATAACTTCTCTGCGGCAAGCGATTTTCTGATATTCTTGAAAGGTCTTCAAACTTTCTCATAATAAATATTGCTCCTGTAAAAAGGCTTATTCAAAAATTGCGGTATCGGCTGATGCTAAATCAACAAAACGGTATGTAGCCTTTGCGTTCTGCGATGCCGCACCTACGCCTATAACATCCATTCCGCCCGCAATCGCCGCCTCTATGCCTGCGTCCGCGTCTTCAACTACTAAGCAATCCGATGGTTGTACCCCGAGTTTTTCAGCCGCTTTAAGGAATACTTCGGGATCGGGCTTGCTTTTTGAAATATCATTCCCGTCCGCAACAGCGTCAAAATATGTGTCAAGCCCGATATTTTTAAGTATTGCGGGCGTATTTTTACTTGATGAGCCGATAGCAATTTTTATACCGTTATCCTTTAAAAAACGGGTGAAGTTCATTACACCCGATAAAATATCATTCGGTGAAAGGCTTTTTATATATTCTTTATAGTATTCGTTTTTACGCGTCGCCATTTCAAGTTTTTCGTTATCCGTATAAGTTTTTGTTGCTTTTTCGAGCAAGATATCCAAACTTTCCATACGGCTTACGCCCCTTTGGCGCTCGTTGATTTTATGGTCAAAATATATGCCTTCATCGTCGGCAAGTTTTTTCCAGCCGTTGTAATGGCATTCATCGGTGCAGACAATAACACCGTCAAGATCAAATATAACTGCTTTGTATTTCATAAATATGCTCCTAACGCTCAAATTTCATTTTAACATTTAACGGATAAACCGCTCAGATTTTAACATTAACGCCGTTTGCGTCAACGACATAATCATTATCAAATATTTTCATATTAACGCTGCCGTCGCCCAAAATTTTAAAGGATGCACCGTCGCCGTTAACGGTAACCTCAATAATTTTACCGTCATATGTAAGTTTGAACGAATATCCTTTCCAGTTATCCGGCAGGCAGGGCTTGAAGACCAATTTATCGCCGTCCGTACGCATACCGCCGAAACCGTATACTATATTCATCCAGGTCGCAGCCATTGAGGTTATATGCAGTCCCTGATTAGTGTTGCGGTTGTAGTCGTCAAGATCGAGTCTGCTTGCATATTGAGAAAATTCAAGTGCCTCATCAATTTCACCGAGTTCACAGGCAAGGATTGAATGGATTGAGGGGGAAAGCGACGATTCGTGCGAGCATCTCGGCTCGTAATATTCGTAGTTTGCTTTCTTGATCTCATCCGAAAATTCCTGCGAGAAAAAGAACAGGAAAAGCAAAACATCCGGCTGTTTTGTCATTGAAGTACGGAATATGCGCCCATATTCCCAGTGATTATATACCGGAAATTCCGTATGCGGAATCGCCTTAACATCAATATACGGCAGATTGTAATATCCGTCGTGCTGTTCAAACAGTTTTGTGCCTTCATCAAAGGATATGTACATATTATCAGCCTTGTTTTTCCAATCGGCAAATTCACTTTCATCTACTTTAAGGCGGCTGATAACTTCGTTATACTTTTCGGGGTCGGCTGATTGTATTTCATCTTTAACCTTTAAAGCAAAATCAAACGCTTTTTTAGCCATATAGTTTGTGTAACAGTTGTTGTTGACCATCATATGGAATTCATCCGGACCCATTACTCCGAAATAACCGTATTTGTGAGTTTCGGCGCCCCAATCCCCCCTGCTTGCAAAATAGCGTGCCGCTTCAACAAGCATTTCAAATCCTTTGTTATAAAGGAAGTCTTTATCATGGCAAACGTTGTTGTAGTGCCAGATACCGTAAGGAATTGCGGCGGAAACATGTATTTCAAGGTTTCCGTGCTGCCAGGTACCGCAACTCTCTGTACCGTCAATCGTACCCATAGGATAGCAAGAGCCCTTGCAATCCATTTCAATTGCACGCTCCCTTGCCTGCGGCAGCGTATTATAACGGTATTCAAGCAAACTCCTTGCAGCGTGCGGATTACTGAACATATAGAACGGCAGGCAGTATGTTTCGGTATCCCACCAAGTCCAGCCGTAATAGTATTCTCCGGTAAGACCTTTTGCGCCTACATTAAGCGTGGGGTCGTTGCCGTGATAAGTCTGTTGGAGATTAAATATGCAAAAACGAACGCCCTGCTGATTTTCGGGGTCGCCGTCTATAGTTATATCAAGGTTATCCCAAGCCTTTGTCCAGAAGTTAATATGTGCGACGGTTTCGGTTTCAAATTTAACATTTTTAAGTTCCGCAACAATATTTTGAGCGTCGTTCCAAACCTTGTCTGCGCCTTCGTCACGGCGGCGCTCGGCGTAATTTACAACCTTTTTAACAAAAGCGGTTGCCTCGCCTTCGGTCAAATTAAGGGTGAACGCCTTTGAAACAATTTTCGGGTTTCCCGAAACATTTTCAAAGTTAACACTCTTATCGGTAAATATTTCAAAATGCGAATAAAGTAACTGGCGGCTGTTTTCCGTGCGGCAAAGCATAGAACAATCGTCAGAATGTTCGGGTGACCAGAAGTTCTTGTTTTCAAGTTCATGAATCGGCGAAAAATCAATGCCGCTGACAATATCAACATTGCCGCTGAAATTAAGCGGAGTAAATTCAACGCGCTGAAAACCGACATTATCGTGAACCATCGAAAGAATACGGGTGAATGTTATTTTTAATTTCTTTCCGCTTTTCGCATTCCAGATAAAACTTCTGGTCATAATTCCGGTTCGCATATCAAGCCTTCTGTTAAATTCCGAAAAATCACACTTATTAAGATCAAGTTGTTCGCCGTCAAGAAAAATTCTTGTGTACAGCCAATCCACCGTGTTTATCATAAAACAGAAACGTTTAGCCATACCTAAAAAGTAGGCAGCGTGTATTATTTCTTTTTCATCATATACGCCGTTTACATAACTGCCGATAAGTGCGTCCCCGCTGTAACCTTCGTCAAAATATCCTCTGACACCCATAAACTCGTTGGCAAGCGAGAAAATCGCCTCGGACGCCCTGCCTCTGTCTTTATGAAAACCGATCTCCTCAACAATCCAGGGATCAACAGTTAAATACCGTTCAGCTATTTTTGCCATATTCTATCCTCCGTTAAATTCAGGTGCGTAAAACACCGCATATTGTAAGTACAAGAATTATTATATTAAATATCAACTGTACTGTCAAACTCTATTTTACATAAAATTAAATTTTCTTGGGAATTAAGCATTTTAGGCGATTGACATAAGACTATATTTAAAATATAATTATTGTGTTGCACTAAATCTGGGATGAATCGGTATTATGGGAGGGCATAAACGAATGCTTGAAAAAATATATTTAAACGGTTTATGGGACTTTTGCCCGATATATGGCGAAACAACTTCGCTTAAGTTGCCGGAAAACATTACTTACTCCGACGAAAAAATAATTGTACCTTCTTCCTGGCGCTTCCGCCGTGAGGACGGTTTTAATGTGTTTGACGATTTTAAACCGCTTGATCAAAACGGATATCCCGATGAATGGAACAATGCCCTCACCGGTGTTTATGAAAGGCATTTTAACGTAACCGGGGAAATGCTTAAAATGCGTGTGATCCTGTGTATGGACGGCATCGCCCAAATGGCAGCCGTGTACATAAACGGTTCTTTTGCCGGAAAATGGGACGAAATGTATCTTTGCGGGAGAATTGATATAACAGACTTTTTAGTTGAAGGCGACAATAAAATAAACATTGTCTGCACAAGTTTTGAGCAGGTCAGAATTGATTCCGGTATTATAAAATCAACAGGGCTTGTAGGCTCCTGGTACGGTACCGTCTGCCGCGGTATTTGGAATGACATATATCTTGATTTTGAGAATTACACAAAAATATCGGACATTAAGATCCGCACCTATGTTGAAGCCGAAAAGATTGAACTTCTGTTTACTGTTACTAACAATACATACTCACGCTCAAAACTTGAACTGTGTGCCGAAATTACCGATAACGGTAAGGTGATCCGCCAATTTAACACCGTTATTTCCCTTAAAACAAACGCAGCCAAGACAATTGAAATATCCGATGAATGGAATAACCCTATACTTTGGGACACCGATAATCCGCATTTATACGACCTGACGGTAAGACTTTTTGACAATAACGAATTGATAGATACGGTTTTTTCAAGATTCGGATTCAGGGAATTTAAAAATATAGGGCCGGATTTTTATCTTAACGGTAAGCGCATAAATCTTCGCGGTGATTCCTGGCATTTTCAGGGTGCCGAGCAAATGACAAAGCAATATGCGCTGAATTGGTACAAAATGGCGAAAGAAAACGGCGTTAATTACATCCGCCTCCACGCCGAGCCCTACCCCGAATACTACCTTGATGCCGCAGATGAAACCGGTATGCTCATTGTTGACGAAACGGCAATATACGGTTCCGGAAAATCAATGTATGCAGGCGACGAACTTTATTTAAAACGCTGCAAAGAGCATGTAAGAAGGCTCGTTACCCGCGATAAAAACCACCCGAGCGTTATTTTGTGGAGTCTTCAAAATGAGATGCGCTGGGTTGACGGACGCGACATTTTCAAAAAGCACATACCCGAAATGATGAATATTATAAAAAATGTTGATCCCACGCGGAAAATAATTCTTGAAGGTGATAACCGATTGCTTCCGTATGACAGCACGCAGATCGATACCTACCACTATAACATTGACGGTACGTTTGAACAGTGGAAGCGGGAACATCCGCTTGTTATAGGCGAGCGCTGCGGGCTTTGGTACGTTTGCCCTCAAAACGCTTCCATGTATGTAGGGCTCGGTGCTTACGGCAATGTGTACGACACTTTCCGCGGATTTGCCAAAAAAGAAAAACTGTTTGTGGAGGACGCACGGCGCAAAGGCGTTTCCGGTGTTTCCGTTTTTAATTTTGCATATTACTTTGAACGCAGTATGCCGAACGAGGATATTGAACTTAATTGGGACAGTTTTGACGGGCCGGGCAACAAACCCAAAAAGATTACTAAGTATTCTTTAACAATAAACAACGGATATTTGAAGGACTACCCGATTAACAGTCCCAACCCCACGCTTGATTACATTAAATCAGCATTCCGTCCGATAGCAATTATAAATCGCGAATATGATACTTCATTCTATGACGGAAAAGAGATAAACCGCTCGTTTGATATTTACAACGACACAAGGGATTATCACGATTGCAAAATACTTTATAAATTCATTTCCGACGGCAAGGTAATATCGGAAGGTGATAAAGAATTTGACGGCAGACCGGGGACATCGTATCTTTGGAACATCTCAATCCCCGCGATGCGCGTTAAATCAGAAACCGTTGTAACCCTTGAAGCGGTGCTGTATCACGAAAGTGTTGAGGTTTTTTCTCTGAAGACCGATTACACGCTTTACCCCTCCATAATAAAAATTCTTCCTGTTGACGCGTCAAGAAAAATTTGTTTTTACGGCAGTGACCGCACATATGATATCATCAGAAGACTTTTGCCCAATTCTTCAAGACTTGCAACGCTTGACGACGCAACGGTTTATTCGCCCGAAATTCTCATACTCGGCGATCATTTGACCGATGACCCGAATGAACGGCAGATGATACTTGAAGACTATGTTTCACGCGGCGGTACACTGATATGCCTTGAACAGGACGGATTTTCGGTCGGTGATATGCATCTTTATGCTACGCCGTTTATTTCGGCACATATGTCCGACCCGTCACACCCGATATTAAACGGAATAACCGATGACGATTTGATGTTCTGGCAGCCGACCGTAACCGAGGAAAAACCGCAGCCCATCATAACTTCGGCGTTTGTAAAGCCTGTAAAAGGCGATTTCAAATTTGTTTTGGAATGTTCCTGCGGAGATTATGCCGACGGCGGCGATCTTTGGTCACCGCTTATCGAGTACCGTTTTAAAGACGGAAAAATGATATTCAATCAACTTGATATTATCAAACACTTTGACACGGTACCGACGGCTTGCAAACTGCTTAGAAATATTTTGGCGTACGCCGTTGAATCTGCCGCAGTATCGCACGGAAGAACGGCCGCCGTAGTTTCGGACACCGGCAAAAGATTCCTCGACGCCTGCGGGCTGGAATATAAGGAAATATCATTTACAAATACATATCGCAACAATGTAATAATAACCGATATGCAGTCGGTTTCGGAAAAAGATGTTTCAAATATAAAACTGTTTATTCAAAACGGCGGTACTTTATTTGTTCTGCCGTTCGGTCAGGAAAACTGCAATTTACTTTCCCGAATTTGCGAAGCCGAAATTAACTGCGTCAGCGCACCGGTATATCATTTAATGACGGTGAAGAGCCCTGTTACAAAGGGGATTTCCATCGTAGATTTTTACCGCTACGAAAAGCCGCCCATGTCGCCGCGTCAGGTTGACAATACCGTTATCGCGCAAAATTCCGTATCGGCAAGCAAAGGCATACCGCTTGCACAAAATGTTACTAAAACCCCATGGTTTGATTATTACAAACGCGGATGTGCCGATGAATACGCAATTATACCTTTAGTAAGTATAAACGAAGAAAAAGACGAACCGCAAAACAGTTATATTTGGGAAATGCCGCTCGGTATGGGCAAAATCATTTTATCACAGATAAATACCGACCCGAGCAACGAAAAAGATGTTCGTGTTTATTCGGGCATGTTTTCAAATCTCGGCTGCAGCATAATCGGCGATGTTTTTAATTATATCAAGTCGGATTTTGATTATGCGGTGGATTATTTTATGACTCTCCCCTGCCCCAAATATAAGGACTATACGGCAGCGCTCGCATATTATACGGATAAGCAGTATTCCTTAAATAACCTCGGCGAAGGCCTGTACGGTTGGATGCGTAAAGCGGAAAAGAGTTATATTGACGGTACGGTAACGGTGCCCGACAGCAAAAACGACCGCCTGTTCCTTACCTGTTTTGCAAAATATTCGGGTACATCACGCGAGGCTTGTACGGCAGTTATGACCTCAAACGGCGACTCCGATTTATGGATAAACGGTGATAAACTTGATAATGCCGGTAAATTCATACTTTTGCCCGGTGAAAACCGAATTGTAATTGACGCAAAAGCACCGGATAACGATGATTATTCGGTTCGCCTTATAATTAAAGACAGTGCGGGAATGCCGATTAAAAATACCGTTTACCACCTCACGATTGACGAAGTTGACCCGAAATAAACATTATATAAACCGAAGCCCCGTATGAAAAGCATCGCTTTTCATACGGGGTTGTCTGTTAACCGATACAGTTTTGGGCGGCTTCGCGAATATTTCTTACTCCGATTACCTCTATTCCGTCCGGCAATTTGCCGTATAGTTTTTTCAAACTGTCTTTCGGAACAATACATTTTGTGAATCCCATCCGCCCTATTTCTTTAATGCGCGGAAGTGCCCGCGGAACATTCCTCACCTCTCCGGAAAGGCCTATCTCGCCGAACGCCACAGTGTCGGAAGGTATCGGCTGATCTTTGAGTCCCGAAACAAGAGCCATCGCAACCGACAGATCGGTTGCCGGCTCATCAATTTTAAGTCCGCCGACAACATTCAGGTAAACATCCAGATTAGAGAAAAAATATCCCATGCGCTTTTCAAGAACCGCAAGTATAAGATTAAGTCGGTTATAATCAAAACCCGTGGACATTCTGCGAGGATTACCGAAACCCGTTGTTGTAACCAAACTTTGAACCTCCGCCAATATCGGGCGCGAACCTTCAAGCGCACAGGCAATACAGGAACCGGAAACATTCTCCCTGTGTCCGGACAATAATGAAGCAGAAGGGTTTTCAACCTCTTGCAGCCCTATATCGGTCATTTCAAAAACACCGATTTCATTTGTTGAGCCAAAACGGTTTTTCACGGCGCGGAGTATTCGGTAAGAATAGTTGCGTTCACCTTCAAAATATAAAACCGTATCCACAATATGCTCCATAACCTTCGGGCCGGCTATGTTGCCGTCCTTGTTGACATGCCCGACTATGATTATCGGTATTTCAAGACTTTTACCGGTACGCAAAAGCAGGTTGGTACATTCTCTGACCTGTGCAACGCTGCCCTGTGAAGAACTGAGTTCGCGACAATTCATTGTCTGTATTGAATCAAGCATAACTAAATCGGGTTTTTCGTTTTCAATATATGCAACAACAATGTCAATATCCGTTTCCGCCATTACAACAAGGTTGCCCTCGGTAACGCCGAGGCGGTTAGCCCTGAGTTTAAGCTGCCGCGCGGACTCTTCACCCGAAACATATAAAACTTTCATTGTATTTGAAAGAGTACCGCACATCTGCATAAGCAGGGTCGACTTACCTATTCCGGGATCACCGCTTAACAAAATCAGTGCACCTTTAACAATTCCGCCACCCAAAACGGTATCAAGTTCTTTAATACCGGTTTTGTAGCGTATCTCAGCGTCAATATTAACATCATTTAAATAATGTGCATTTGATGTGTAGCCCGTAACCGGTCTTTGCTGCCTGTCACGCCCCGTCGGCACATCACGCTTAATTTCTTCCGTCATTGTGTTCCAACTGCCGCAAGACGGACATTTACCCATCCATTTCGGTACTTCATATCCGCATTCGCTGCAAACGAACACGCTTTTGACCTTGCCAGCCACTTAATATTCATCCCCTAAAACTTAATTCCGGTTAATTATAATATAAATCAGCCGCTAAAACAATAGCAAATGCTATTTTTGTTTGATAATTACTGCTTTTCAAATTCTTTAATTCATTATTGTTGCTGACAAATCCGCATTCTGCCAAAACCGACGGCTGCTTTGCATTTTTTAAAAGGAAAATATTATCGCCGGCTTTTTTAACAGCACGCTTATTATCCTTTTGAACATACGCCGCAATGCTGCCCTGAATACCCTCGGCAAGCGTTTTCGACCCTTCATTATTGGGCGAATAAAACACCTGAGCTCCGTTCACATCCGCTTGCTCAAATTTATTCATATGTATTCCTACATAAATGCCGTCCGCATTATCATTGATAATTTTAAGGCGGTTGTGCATATCCTCCACCTTGTTCTTTCTAATGGTGCTTTGCCTGTCGCAAAGCGCCTTATCGGTCTCGCGCGTCATAACGGTTTTAAAACCCAGCACTTCGGCAATATCGCGGAGTTTTAAGGCGACGGCAAGATTAATATCTTTTTCAAATGTCCCGTCGGCAGCAACGGCGCCGCCGTCAAAGCCGCCGTGTCCCGCGTCAATAATTATTTTACGCGTTAACTCAGTTTCCGCATCAGCATTAAACCGCACAGTGCAGCAACATACTATCAGCACGAAAGACACCAGTTTTTTATATTTCAAAATACTTCTTCCCTTCCATATAATTTCACTAAATAATTATATGGCAACGCGAAAGGCAAAATTCAATGTCTTCCGCGTTGTGTCAGGTGTTTATACATATGTTTTTTTAATTTTGCCGTGCCGTACTGTTTACAATACCGGCAGTTGTTTGCAACCTACTTCCTGAAATTGAAATCAAGGCCAACATATATCAATTCATTTTGATATTCGCTGATTCTATCATCGGTAAGATTATCAAGATTTCTTTTCACTTCTTTAATTCTGTCATTTCTGAAAATTATTATATCAAATATTCTTACTACCCACATAAGCGGTAACATAAACGGAGCCTTTTTCAAAAAGGAATAGTTATAACACATAGTTTTATATGGTAAAAATATCCTGTTAACCAACTCTTTAATTTTCACATTTTTTACAGAGCCGGAAGTTTTTGAATATATTGCTGCCGAGGACAAAAAACTCATATCATATGTACCGTAAGAACCGCTGTCGAAGATTTTCGTCGTTATAAAATCCGACATATTGTCCGACGTTTCGTCGCCGAACCAAACGCCAAGTGTATGCCTTGTGTTTTTATAAAACTCTGATAATTGCAGTTTTTCAAATTTTTCTTCAATATAACCGTAATCAAGTTCCGAATGTGCGGCGGCAAAAACATATAGGTCGGTCATGTGGCGTATGCCTATTCCGCCGCCGCGGTAGTGCTTGGCATAGTGGGTGAAAAGGTAAATATAATTATCCTCATCACACATATCGTAGCGGCAATTATCTTTATGCTTCGCAAAGCGCCAACTGTCGCCGTAGTATTCAAAAAAATCTTTATTATCCGACGAAATAAGTTGCTTGTGCAGTTCAACATGCAGAGCGTCTTTTTTATCCCAATTCAAATGGACAGCGTTTTCGCTTGTTTTTGTAAATCCCAAGTTTATCATTATCGGGCGGATTTTTTTGTATTGTTCCTGCCTTATAAGTATATCCGCATCCCCCATAGGGCGCAATTCAGGATATGGGTACACAAACTTCATCACGGAGCCTTTGAGCGGCATATAATCAATATTGCCTTCATCAAACGCATTATAGATTTTTTGGAGTTCGTAAAGTTGATTTTGCGAAATTGCCGTGTTTTTAAAGGTCAAAAGTTCAAGTTCCTGCATTATTTCCCGCGAAACATCAAGATCCGAATATCTGACCCCGTAATACAGCATTGGTACTATATGATGCTTCTTTGCAAGTTTCAGTGCGGCAGCCCAGTCGAAACTTTCGGGAACATTCGCCTTTTCACCCGTAACGGCACTTTTAACAAGACTTATTACACCGGCTTGTAGTTTATCCATTTTTGCACCTCGAATTAAGAATTAAATTCTTTAGTCTTTTCTAAATATATGAAAATGATGCATTATTTTTGAACACCCTCAATTATCCAAGCCCATACGGGCAACAATGACATTTTCCGCTGTTAATGAAAAAAACATTTCCGAAACAAATAAACCGTTTTTCACAATAAGGATTGCCTTATTTAAAATGTCAATTCATTAACTGAAGGAATTAAATTTATAAGCCGATCCTTATAAAATTCAATCAGTTGCTCACGGTCAGGTTCACTGCGACGTACCGTGCGGCGAAGAAGGCGCATATAGCCTATGATCTTCGCTTTGTTTTCAACCTCGGTGAGTCTGGCGGAATCTTCGGTATCAAGGTACATAGCAAGCGCCCTATGCCAGAATTCTCCTGCCAATTCGTGTGAAAAACCAAGAAATTTTTGCGTAACATCGTGATCCAACTCGGAAAATCCGACAAAGGCATTAAACATAGAGCCGAGTTCAAAGATCGGATGACCCATACAAAGGGTATCCATATCAATAAGCAGCGCTTCGCCGTCGCGCACCATAATATTGTTAGTGTGATAATCGCCGTGCAGCATAATATTCAGCTCAGGTACCGCTTCAACCATATTATACAGTTTGTCGCCGATTTCTTTCGGCAAATGCTCCCTGTCAAATGCCGCCCAGTCAAGTGCGATCTGCTTCATGTCAGGCATATCGCCGGGCTGTACATTTGTGCCGTGAATTTGTTTGAGCATATCCACATAGTATTTAAGCGGTTCTTCCAAATGTTCGGGGTCTTTTTTCATCATCTTTGAAAGAGATGTAGCCGACAGCAATTCCATCACCGTGCCGTAACTATCGCCTACTAACACAACATCATACGGGATCGCCGTATTGATTCCGAGCACCAATGCCTTACGCGCAAGTTCACGCTCGCGCTGAATATCCGGCAGAGCGTCGGAATTAAAATACACCTTAACGATGGTTTCTTCATCGTAACGGTAAACGGCTCCGTTAGCACCCTTGCCTATCATTTCGCAGCCATCGACCGAAAGTCTGCGGTAGGCTTTTTTCACCGTCATCATCTCGGTAAATCCGGTCATGTCAAGAATTTCATATACATCCGGAGATACATTGATAACCTCCATATCGTTTTCTTCCTTACGCAGACGCAAAAGGACACGCAGTCCGGCACTTGATATGTATTCCAAATTTTCCGCATTGATTACAGGTTTTACACCGGGCGCGGCGGCACGAGCCTCAGTAATGCTTTTTTCAACCTCGACAGCATTCGATGTATCCACTCGCCCTATAAGATTGATAAAGAGTTTGCCGTTTTCAGTCTGATAAGTTACCTTTGTATTCATTATGATACCTCCGCAAATACTTTATTTATAAGTTTGATAAATTCCCGATAAGCCGCCGTATCGGAAAGTTCACTGATATTTTCCGCAATGCTGCGGTAATACCATGCATGTTCTGCCGGGTCTTTTTGATTAAAACGCTGCCAAACGGTATCGCCATCTTTTTCCAAATCGTAATAAATCGAACGGATATTTGCAAGCTTATCGCCGAGATACAGCATTTTAACATCTAAATCTTTTGTTTCTTTCAAAAACTCCAAAGCCTCTTTTTTCCGAAGTTTCCAGGTGCTTTCGGGTGAAAGATGTTCGCGCTTATCTTCAGTTTCCGAAGCCACCAATTCGGCAACTCTTTCCCCGAATCGTTCTTCAATTTCGGCGAAGGTAACGCCCGCATCCTCCACAACATCGTGAAGCACTGCCGCCGCTATAACCTCCTGACTGTCGGTTATCGAACCGACAATCACAGCCGCTTCCATAGGATGCAAAATATACGGCAGCGATGATTTTTTACGGCGCATACCGTCATGGGTTTTCGCTGCAAAAATGATTGCCTCATTTACAATTTCCATCATTCAATCTCCAAAATATCTGCAAATCCGGTCATTTCAAGAACCTCCATAACCGTTTCACAAACGCCGACAAGTTTCATAGAACCGCATTTGTTCATCTTTTTTTGAGTGCTTAGCAAGACACGCAACCCGGCAGAAGAAATATAAGCAACTTCTTTCATATCCAATATTATCGCTGTAATCTCTGCAGGAATTGCAA
Organism: Roseburia intestinalis; assembly: GCA_963630555.1. Classification (GTDB taxonomy): domain Bacteria; phylum Bacillota; class Clostridia; order Oscillospirales; family Acutalibacteraceae; genus CAVALG01. Next base: position 90,326 of record CAVGND010000002.1, read on the forward strand.
CGATAGCCTTTTCGAGTTCCGGTGAAGTAACCGTGTCGATTCGCCCGTTAATATGCAGCACAGCCGTTTTATCCTTGATTTCTGTAGTTATTGTCATTCTTTTTCCTCGTTTTCTTTATCTTGATATATGTTTATTTTATTACTTAAACAATAATTTGATAAGATCCCACAATGCGCCGCTTAAACTTCCGATCATGATAATCAAGATCATATAAAACAGCATGCTTGCCGGACTTATATAATTGCGCGATACCGAAAAATAAAAATTAAATCGGCTGAGTTTGCTTTCCTCCTCGGTTTGTTCCCATTGATATGTTATAGCATCTTCGCAGGAAAAACTGTTCGGTGCATAGGCTTTATAAAGTTGTTCCTCCAAACGCCGTATACGGTAACAGCCGCGGTCACCTACCTCATAATCCTCATTAACAAAAACAGAAACCACGGCGCGTTTTAATTTTTGCCTGTGAAATGCGCCTATGCGGTTAATTTCGGCAGGAAGCAGACGGAATTCGTTAATACGAACCGAATAACTGTACTTTTCGGCAACAATCGGCGTCATAATACGATCCCTTAATTTTTCAAGCAAGCCGCCGGCAATTTCTTTGGGTTTAAAAACCCGATTGAGGGATTTGTGGGGAAGGCGGAAGATAAAATACGCTTCATCATTATCAAGAAATTCCTGCAATCTGTCAAGATCCGCATAAAGCAGCGTACCGCCTGCCAAAGGTTCAAGTTTAAAACCGAGTTTGGAGATATGTATCAAATCAAGCGTTTTGCCGTGAAAAGCGAGTTCTGAGGTGCATTCGTTTTTCATATAATCCATGATACAAGCCGCATTGAATGTTGCGTACAAAATAGCCTCGTCATTTAAAACAAGAGAAATATCCGTAAGTTCTTCCTCTGAAACCGAAAACGGAATATATATATTCAAAGAGTGCACCGATTTCATCCCGTGGGTATGAATCGCAATATCCATATAACTTTGACCATTGGGGTTCAACCATTCGCCGATATAAAATGTGCTGGCGTCATCACCGTCGAACCAGACCGCCCAACCGTCATCCGCAAAAAAATTATGCTTGCTCATATACTGTTTATCCGTCCTTTTAAATTATCGTTCTACCCGTAATTTCGGCAAGCAATAAAACAGCAGCCGTCAGCACAAAAGGCAGCAGAATAGATATGATCCGATATTTCTTTTCTTTTTGGATTTGAAAACTCATAAGAAAAACCGAGCCGAAACATACAGCACTGCTTAAAATATGATGCGGAAAATCACGTATTGCCGAAGCCAAGTAATGAACGCCTAATACCGCTTGAATCGTATTTCCGAGTCCTAAAACAACAGCGCCGAGCCCATTCTGCTTCTTGCAGTAATAAGCAATAAATCCTCCCGGTAAAGTCAAGAATGTTGCCGGGAGCCAAATGTATTTGTAATAATACAGTCCCATCTGCAGCGTGAGATTCCCAAACAGTATCTGAACGATGTACACAAGCGGCTGACTTATCAGGAAAAAAACAAAGCATTTCAGCATTGCCTCCAGATTTGTATTGCAGTTTACAGTAATAATAACCGCAAAAACGACCCACCATTCATAGGATATCCCGATATCCTGAAAAGAAGTGTCCTTCAGGCAGCCAAACAACATTGCCGCCCCGGTATAAATGCCTGCCGCAGCAGCAAATATCACTGTAATCAGCCAATTCATCTGCAAATTTCCGAACAGATTTCTTACAGATTTTTCAAAACTGAAGTTGTGAGATTTTCCGCTGCTTACGAACATATATATCCCCTGTTTCCATCCTTTAAATTTTATTTTCGGTAAATTTGATTTAAATAAAACCGTATAAAACCTGTTGCTCTGTTTTTAAAATCAGCACACGTCAATCTTACAGCATATGCTGATATTATAATGTAGGATTTTAACAAAGTCAATAGCATTCGTATGCCCACGATGATAATTTTTACAGAGAGTGAATTCCCAAAGTAAATTCCACAGTGGAATTTGAAGTGGAATTTAGTATGGGAAAGAAAATGTGGTAGAATTAAGTCTGGGAAAAAAGGAGGCCCAGATTATG
>CAVGND010000003.1:0-91351 GCA_963630555.1 Roseburia intestinalis
CTGCCCTTGATTTCTGTTAATTTGCTTTTTACTTCTGTATAACTCTTTCCGTAAATTGAGGTGTATTTGGCTTCGCCGCCCGCTTTAGTGCCGTTTTTATAACGCCCCTCCCATCTGCCATCTTTCCTTTTTCTGATGTTTTCACCTTTTCTGGACATACTATAACCTCCGTTTTAATTTAGACCACTTTATTGACCACAAAAAAGCACAAAACTTTCCTTTCGCAACAAGAATGTGACGAAAATCGACAGTTTCACAAAATATTTTGTGACAAAATGTTGTGTTTTGATTGACTTTATTCCTGTATTGTGATACACTAATTATAAAATTTAATGTTAATATTTTAAATGGAGAACAAAATGTTCTACGCAAAATAACAGCACTGCCATTCCTATTAAAAAAACCGACGGATATAGTTCCGTCGGGTTTTAATTTTATATACGAAGTGCCGGAACACTGTCGTATTTCAAACGACAAGGCAAAGTGTAACGGGAAATTTTCATTTGCAAGGCGCTATGCGGTTCGGCGCCCCTCGGCATAACAAAAAAGAGCGGGGCAATTACTGCTCATACATACAAAGAGGTGCAAAAGGCAAAAAATCGAGTGTCCCCATCCAACTCTCAGGTTGGTTAAGAACACTCGGTAGATTATTCTCCAAATTTTGTGTGACCACACTTTACTTTAATGGTATAATAGCCGGAATTGTATCAGAGCAGGTGAGCCGCAAAACGGCTTACACGCCGTTTTTGCATTTCAGTGGAAATAGCCTGGCATGTCAAGGGCGGCTGATTTCGAGAAATATATGCTTCCCCGGTTCAAGTCCTTTTAGCCGAATATTTTATGGGTTTTGTGCCCTGAAATTATCTTTTGAAAATTGCAAGTAGTAACTATCAAGTAAAAGTTGGCAAAAACATTCGGAATATTCGCAAAGCAGCAAAGAAATCGCAGGAAGCTTTTGCAGAAGAATTCATCTCTTTATGCAATGAATGCGATTGGAGTTAATTCATTTATCGGATGTTGCAGAAGATGCTGTTACCGAACAGTATGCAAGGTCTTTAGTCACCAAAAAAGGTGCATTTCCGGATGAAAACGCATTGCTCAAATTGCTCTATTTACGCATAACCGAGCTTTACAAAAAATGGAACGACAGCAAGGTTCCAAATTGGGCAATGGTCAGAAATCAACTTTCAACAAACGAAAAAATCAGTGCCCGTATCGAAAAATACGAGCACACGATTTGAGCCGTTTATGCAGGGGTATTTCGTTTCGCTCCACTTCATATACCCGCATAATCTTGAATTTATAACTCTTTAAAAAACTCACACACTTTTATTGACAAAGCCTACATTTTTTCCTGCATTCAATGATATGTTTTTTAATTTTCATCATCATATTTAAGTGCAAAAATCATAATAATATAAATAATATCAAATATCCAACCTATAAACAGAAAGTTTGAAATGATCAATACACCTCTTATGATCCACGGGTTCATGTTCCATTTTTTCCCCAATCCTGCACATACGCCGGATAAAACTTTGCCGTCTTTTGTTTTGAAAAACCCCGAGGTTTTTGTTGCGGTGCTTGGAGCGGCAGTCGCCGTCGCACTGCTCCCTGTCGGTTCACCGCATTGCTTGCAGAACTTTACCCCTTCTTGATTTTCAAATCCACATTTTTGACAATACATCTTTTTTCCTCCCATAAAATATTAATAAATTTGATGGCCGCAATTGGTGCAAAAATTAGAGTCGCCCTCAATATTCGCACCGCAAAACGGGCATTTGTCATAGGTTTTATTCGGTATGCCGTTTTTAATTAAGTTGTCAAATTCATCAGTGCAGCACCACTTTTTTATTTCACCGGCTCTGTCTGTAGAAAACGGGTGATCTGTTTCAAGCAACTGCCAATACATTAAGAACTTATTCCAATCGGAACTCTCATGGTATTCCTTGAATTCGTCCGCCTGTTTTAAAAATTCATGTTCGCTTAATTGATCATTATACTTTGTTAAGCCGGAACTCAGTTCGACCATAGTCCTGACAACACTGCCAGCGCCGCCCATAACATATCCGGAAATTCTGTCGGCAGAGTATTCCGAGCATCTGTCCCAATACAAAAGCGCATACTTTAACGCAAAATTTAAAAAGGGTATAGGGAAAAGGCTTCCACCTATTCCTAGGAAGAAATGGCACATACTTTTATACAAAGTATGATGACACGCAATATGTCCGCACTCATGTGCAATAACCGCTTTTATCACATTCTCGGAACAGTGATTTATAAGCCCCGAGTGCAGCGTAATAAACGGCGTTTTATCACCGAATGTATAGGCATTAATAGTGGGGTTCTGTTCCAGATACAATTCGGGAACCGGTATTTCTAATTTTTCGCAAATCGGCGGCAAAAAGCCGTAGATTTCGGGCAACTGGTTTTCTGATAACTTGATTTTTTGAGAGAGATTCCCTATTTTATAATTTCTTTCGGCAAATATCTCGTTGAATTTTTTTGTAAGCATGGGTAAACCGGGGATTTTTTCAAGAGTGTTCAAGGCCGATGCGTCATTCGGGTGAATAAACGAACTGTAATCCAGCATATAAGTTCCTTTCTGCCGATTATGGCAAGAGTAATTATTATAGTAATAATTATACTACTTTAATTATTAACTGCCAATACTTTTTCGTATATAATTTACGAAAGTGTATTACAAAGTTATTGGAGAATGGAAAATATGAATGCGTTAGATAGAATTTTGGAATTACGATTAGAGCGTAATTGGAGCGAATATCGCCTTTCGGAAGAATCGGGAATATCTCAAACCACTATTTCATCATGGTACAGAAAAAACATCTGCCCGACAGTTTCATCGCTTGAGAAAATATGCAATGCATATCACATTACGCTTTCCCAATTTTTTAACTACAACAATGACTTTAAGGGATTGACAGAGCAACAATCTAAAATGGTATGCTGTTTCAACAAATTGACCGATGATCAACAAAACAGTTTGTTGAAGTTTTTGTCAACTTTATAATACTCTTCGCATAAACTGATTTGTTTGAAAATTCAAACAACTGCTTGGCGAACAAAAATTGTGAAAAGTATGATTTGTCTGTTGCTCATAATACCGGTTTTAGCCGAACGGTTAATACCCAAAGTAAATGCAACAGTGGAATTTGAAGATACATTTACTCTGAGAAGGGAAATGCGGCAGCGTTTAGTCTTCCTGATTTTCGATTGCAATTACTTTACAGTTCACTTTGTAACCTCCTTGTGTTCTTTTTTGTCGATATTAATTCGACTATGTGTTCGTCCGCAAGGAGGAAAACAGGCATAAAAAAGACCGCAAAATCTTTATATGTAATAAAGAAATTACGATCTGTATATATAACTTCAGTTTGAGTTCCTGCGGTGGGCAGCAATAAATTCTCACATAAAAAACGAGGTCTGATTTTGAGAAATATACGCCTCCCCGGTTCAAATCCTTTTAGCCAAATATTTTATGGGTTTTGTGCCTTAAAAATATCTTTTAAAATTGCCCTAAAACAGCGAAAAACCCTTGATTTCTCAAGGGTTTTGGGCTTTTGTGCTTTATAGTCGCACAGGTCTGGCGCGCTGAAAGGGACTCGAACCCCCGACCTTCTGATTCGTAGTCAGACACTCTATCCAGCTGAGCTATCAGCGCATAACGGCTTTTCCAAACCGCCATATTATAATATCACAACGTCCTGCAAAAATCAAGACCTATTTTTTATTTTTTTAATTTCGGGGCGGGGAGTGAATTCCCGAAGTAAATTCCACAGCGGAATTTACTTCGGGAATTCGCTTTCGCTATAAAACCAGCCGACAAAACATCTGCCAATGTAAAAAATGTATTGACACAATTCTGTTTATACTTTATAATATTTTTTAGTTTTATAAAAGTATGCGAAAAACATACCAAAAACAGAAACATGCAAAAAGTATGCGATTAGTTTTTGTGAAAGTTTGAGAAACCGCATAAATAGGTTTGCAGTTGTCAAAGCACTCCTTGGTAAGGACGATATTACCGGCTCGAATCCGGTTATCGGTTCCCAAAATCCCGAATACATCGGTGTTCGTGATTTTTCATTTAATTGATTTTGCTTTGCAGGCATAGTTCATCGGTAGAATGTCAGCTTCCCAAGCTGAAAAGGCGGGTTCGACTCCCGTTGCCTGCTCCATAAAAAAGTCACCTGCATTGCGGGTGACTTTAAATTACCGAACCCACCTGAAACGGCGGGTTTGTCAGTGATAAGAGAGCATTGCGGCAGCAATGCTCTCTTATTGATATTTATTTAAAAAATTTTGCCGTTTCGGGGCGCAATTTGATTGAAATTATATGTGCCGCAATAACAAGCAGCGCGTCTTTAAATAAATACGGCAGGCTCACCAAAGCGAACGAGCGCCAAATGCCTGCGGTGGAATATGCCGCGTACCACACTGCGCCGAAAATATGGCAAAGCAGCAGCCCTGCGGCAGCAAGCAAAACCGTTATTGCCGGCTTGCGGCCGACTGATAAAGCGCAAAAAAGGCTTAGAAACAAAAATCCGTAAATAAAGCCTGCTGTTGGGCCGGTCAGTGCCGCAATTCCTCCGCCGCCCGAAAAAACAGGGACGCCGAACGCACCGATAATTATGTACACAGCCGTGCTCAACAGTGCATATACAGGCGGCAGGCAACAGCCGCACAGCGCAACCGCAAAGATTTGCAGCGTCAGCGGAACGCCGGAAGGCATTTGTATGCGGAACATTGAAATAACCGCCGTTGCCGCAGTGAACACTGCCGTTACGGTTATGCATTTAATATTCGTCTTTTTCATGCTTTTCACCCTTTTCGAGAATTACTTGGCGCGCCCCGACCTGATTCTGCATTGCGGCGGCTTAAACGCTTTCGGATATTATTTTAAGATAAAAGCGGTTCATTGTGCTGTGAAGTGCGGTTTTCGGTTTACAAATCTTATGAAATCCGAATTTTTCGTAAAGCCCGATTGCGGATTCAAGATTCGAGTGTGTTTCAAGATACAAACGGCTGTAACCGGCGATTACGGCAAATTCTTCAGCGGTCTGCATAAGTCTTTTGCCAAGCCCTTTGCCTTTTGCCGCGTCCGAAAGATATAATTTTTGAATTTCCGCACAGTTATTAAAACCGTCAAACTCGGCAACGCCTACGCCGCCGATAACGGCGCCGTTGTTATCCGTAACAATAAAATACTTTCTTTTATCCGGATTTGCGTTGTAATAAACGCTGAGCGAATCAAGTTCCGCGTCAAAATACGCCGTTCCCGGAATGTCAAGACGGAAGCGTTTCAGATTATCCCTGATGATCTTTGCAATTTTCGGGTCGTCTTCCGACCTTATCGGTCTTATCGTATAATCGTTCACCTTTTTATCTCCTAAAAATTCCACGGCAGATATGCAGCCGCTATTGCCAAAAGAATTGACGGAAGCATATTTGCAACATTGAGTTTCTTACCCCATACAAGGTTCACGCCGATACAGAAAATCAAAACCGAACCTACCAGCGACAGATAGGCTATTGCAGTCTGCGTCAATACGGGTGAAACAAGCCTTGCAAGCAGTGTAATACAACCCTCAAAAACAAAGACGGGAATTGCCGAAAAAATCGCACCTTTACCCATAGAGGACACCATTATTGCAACGATAATGCAGTCAAGAACGGACTTTACGGCAAGTGTTGAATAATCTCCGAGCAACCCATCCTTTATTGCGCCGACAATAGCCATTGCACCCACCGAAACGGTAAGCGACGCCGTTATAAAAGCATTTACAAAATTTGCGTCCCCGCTGTTTCCGCTCCTGTTTTTTAGCCACTGCCCGAAATCTTCAAAGCCTTTTTCTATTCCAAGAAGTTCGCCGATAATTGTCCCGAGAGCCAAGCACAGTACCACAAGCATTGATTTGCTGCTGCTTATTTGAGAATCTTTAATCTTAAGCATTCCCTCCATTGCACCTGCAATTGCTATAAAAATAACGCTGATTCCGCAGGATTTGCTGAGGGATTTACGCTGTTCCTCCCCGAACAGTCTTCCTGCAAAAAGACCCACAATTCCACCGACCACTATAACGGCGCTGTTTATTATTGTCCCTAAGCCTATCATTCCGACATTCTCCTTATATATGTCGGGCGGGCACATACGGTTAGGCCGTACTCCGCCCGCCGCAAGGCAAATTTATTGAAAAAACCACTTCCAAGGAAGTGGTTTTTTGGCGGAGAAGGAGGGACTCGAACCCTCGCGCCGGGGATTAGCCGACCTACGCCCTTAGCAGGGGCGCCTCGTCACCAACTTGAGTACTTCTCCGTATGACTTGTTTAATTATATTCAATTGTTGTCGCTTCGGGTTTAACGTACTCGCGCCGGGGATTAGCCGACCTACGCCGCAAAGCACAGGCGCCTCGTCACCAACTTGAGTACTTCTCCGTATGACTTGCATTATTATATTGAATTTTCACAGTTTGAAAAATTGGCGGAGAGAGTGGGATTCGAACCCACGGTACCCGGAGGTACGACGGTTTTCAAGACCGTTCCGTTATGACCGCTTCGGTATCTCTCCGTAAATATCTGCCCAAATATATTAGCATAAATACCGCCTGCTGTCAACCGCGAATTTCAAATTTTTTAAAAGCGTTTTCCCCAAGCGGCGACGTATGGCAAAAAATGTGTTGATAAAATATTAAAAGTATGCTAAAATTTGATGTATTAACAGTATTAATATGATCTGTCGCACGGTGACAGAATGTTCAAAACAAGGAAGGGGTGCGTCCGAATGAATGTAACAAAGAATTTCGGCGTAAATGTTTTTGACGAAGATATAATGCGGCAGCGTTTGCCGGACGATGTATTTGAAACTTTGCAGCGCACACGCCGTGACGGGCGTTCGCTTAATTTAGGGGTGGCAAACATTGTTGCCGCGGCAATGAAAGATTGGGCGCTTGAAAAAGGCGCAACCCATTTTACGCACTGGTTCCAGCCTCTTACCGGTATTACCGCCGAAAAACACGACAGTTTTATTTTGCCCACCAAAGACGGGCGCGTGATAATGGAATTTTCGGGCAAAGAACTTATACAGGGCGAACCCGACGCATCGTCTTTCCCGTCCGGAGGATTAAGAGCGACGTTTGAGGCTCGCGGTTACACGGCATGGGATCCGACCGCTTATGCTTTTATTAAGGACAGCACCCTGTGCATACCTACCGTTTTTTGCTCGTACGGGGGCGAAGCGCTTGACCAGAAAACGCCGCTTTTGCGCAGTATGCAGGCGATAAACAAGCAGGCAATGCGTGTTTTGGCACTGTTCGGCAATGAAAATGTCAAATCGGTTAAAACCACGGTGGGGCCCGAACAGGAATATTTTCTTATAGACGAGGGCGTATATAAAAAGCGCAAAGATCTGATATACACGGGGCGCACACTTTTCGGTGCGCGTCCTCCCAAAGGTCAGGAACTTGACGATCACTATTTCGGAATAATTAAGCCGCGCGTTAAAGAATATATGAAAGACCTTGACGAGGAGTTGTGGAAATTAGGCGTTCTTGCCAAGACCGAACACAATGAGGTTGCGCCCGCACAGCACGAACTGGCACCTGTATTTACAACCACCAACATAGCGGCAGACCACAATCAACTGACTATGGAAATTATGCAAAAAGTTGCACGGCGGCACGGTATGGTATGCCTGCTGCACGAAAAACCGTTCGCAGGCGTAAACGGAAGCGGAAAACACAACAACTGGTCGCTTTCGACAGACGACGGCGTCAACCTGCTTGAACCGGGCGATACACCATATGAAAACGCACAGTTTTTGCTGTTCCTTTGTGCCGTTATTAAGGCGGTTGATGATTATCAGGATCTGCTGCGTGTTTCCGTAGCCTCTGCCGGAAATGACCACCGTTTGGGCGCAAATGAGGCGCCTCCCGCGATAGTTTCGATGTTTTTGGGCAGTGAACTTTCGGAAATATTGGACACAATCGAGAACGGCGGCACCTGCCTTGCAAAAGAAAAAGAAATTTTGCGCATAGGCGTGCACACCCTGCCCAAATTCCCAAAAGACACAACCGACCGTAACCGCACTTCCCCGTTTGCGTTTACCGGAAATAAATTTGAGTTCAGAATGCTCGGTTCGGCTTCGTCGGTTTCGGCCACCAACACCGTTATAAACACGGCGGTTGCCGAAGAACTTCGCCAATTTGCCGATCGACTTGAAGCCGCTCGGGATTTCAGCGAAGAACTGCACGAACTTATAAAGCAGGTAATAACCGAACACAAGCGGATAATATTCAACGGTAATGGATATGACGATGCGTGGGTCAAAGAAGCCGAAGGGCGCGGACTGCTCAATCTTAAATCGACGCCCGACTGCATGCCTTACTACCTGCACAAAAAGAATATTGACCTGTTTACTTCGCATAAGGTATATACCGAAACGGAAATGCGCGCGCGTTATGAAATTATACTTGAAAGTTATGTTAAAATAATCAACATAGAAGCGCTTGCAATGATTGATATGGTAGGTAAAGATATATTGCCTGCCGTAAGCAGGTATTCGAAATCGTTGGCTGAAACCGCCGCGATAAAAAACTCGCTCGGCGCGGAAAATGTTTATGAAACCGAAACTCTCGGCAAAATCAGCGCACTTACCACGGCTGCATACCGCTCGCTTACCAAACTTGAAGAAAACGCCGCAGCGTCGCCGGTAAGCGATTCCGAAAAGACGGCTTTATATTATAAAGACAATATTCTTGCGGTTATGAACGAACTGCGTGATTCCATCGATAAACTTGAATCCATGGTTGACGCTAAGTTTTGGCCGTATCCGTCATACGGCGAACTCTTATTCAGCATATGCTGATCATACCCGGTCAAGAAAATTATTTATAAAAACAAGGAGTTGATTTCTGTGGACCCGCTTCCCCCATAACGGATGGCTGATTTTTTGATATTTTATTAAACAAATCAATGTTTCGGGAACGGAACGGCGATCCTTTCGGAGGTTAATTTAAACAAATGTTAAAACAACTGTTGTTACAGCTAATACTTATTTTCTTCAATGCATTTTTTGCGGCAACCGAGATAGCGGTAATATCCGTAAACGAAAAAAAGGTGCGTGCCCTGGCTGAAGACGGCGATAAAAAAGCAAAAAAAATGCTGCGCATCATCGAACGCCCGACAAGGTTTTTATCCACGATACAAATCGGTATAACCCTTGCGGGATTTCTCGGTTCGGCTTTTGCGGCGGATAATTTTGCCGAAAGTTTTGCGGATTATCTGATACGCGTATTTCATATTTCAGCCGATCACGCCGCCACCGTCAATACTGTATCGGTTATAGTTATCACCATTATACTGTCGTATTTTACACTTATATTGGGCGAACTTGTCCCTAAACGCATCGCCATGAAACACAAAGAAAAATTTGCCAACGGTGTTTGCGGAATAATCACCTTTTTATCAAGGCTTTTAAGCCCGATAATATGGTTTTTAACCGTTTCCACAAATGCGGTGCTGCGCCTTATAGGAATTGACCCTAAAGAAAAAGAAGAACCGGTATCCGAAGAAGATATTGTTTTAATGCTTGACGCAGGCGCGGATGAGGGTTCACTTAAAGAGGATGACATCGAATACATAAAAAATGTATTTAAACTTGACAATTTAACGGCTGAAAATGTTATGACGCCGAGAAAATCGCTTGTTTCGGTTTCGCTTGACAGCAGCGACGCGGAAATAATGGAGGTAATTGAAAAAGAGGGCTATTCGAGAATACCCGTGTTCGACACTCAGATTGACCACATTATAGGCGTTTTGCACACAAGGGACTACCTGCTTAACCGTGCCAAGCCCGATTTTAATCTGAAAAACATTCTCCACGACCCCGAATTCGTGCCCGAAACGGTAAGCCTTGATTCACTGTTCAAAGATATGCAAACGAGCCATACGCACCTTGTGGTTGTTGTAAATGAGTTCGGCGAAACCGCCGGAATTGTTACAATGGAGGATATTCTTGAAGAATTCGTCGGCGAAATATGGGACGAACGCGATGAAGAGATAACCGAGTTTTTAAAGACGGGTGAGAACACTTACCGCGTGCTTTCAACAGCGTCCATTGAAGATTTCAAAGACTTTTTCGCGCTTGACGAAGATGAAGATATAGATGATATTGACGCAACAACGGTAAACGGTTGGCTTACCGAAATGATAGGCTCAATACCCGAAGTCGGATACACGGTGGAATACAAAAATCTTAAAATAACCGTAACCAAGGCTGACGATTATATGACCAAAGAAATAACGGTTGAGGTTGGGCAGACGCAGGACTCGGAAGATGAAGATAAATAAAATATATTGAACGGCAACCGCCGGCGGCAATACCGTCGGCGGTTGTTGTTTTTTTGCAAATGCAGGTTATTTTTTCACCTGGGTGCCGTCGTGCAGAATTTCATAATTATCCTTATATATAAGGTTCTCAATAAGCACAAACTCATACCCCTTATCCTGCAGGGTTTTAAGGATTGTCGGTAACGCTTCGGGCGTATATTTTGCATCATTGTGGCAAAGTATAATCGAGCCGTTCTGCGCCTTATTTATGACCCTTTCGGCTATGCTTTGAACGCTCGCACTGTCCTGCCAGTCAAGCGAATCCACGCTCCATTGTATCGTTTGCATATCTATGCTTTGCGCCGCTTCGATTACCGTATTGTTATAATCGCCGTACGGCGGGCGGAAAAGTTTGGGCGTCCTGCCCGTAACGGCGGCGATTTTTTCGTTACATACCGAAAGTTCCTTAACCATCTGCTCTTTTGAAAGCCGCGTCATATACGGGTGTGTTGCCGAATGATTTTCGACACGGTGACCCGCCGCCGCAAGTTTTGCTACCTCGTCCGGGTATTTATCCACCCAACCGCCGACCACAAAAAAGGTTGCCGGCACTTTATATTCGCCGAGTATGGAAATCAGTTTATCGGTATCGTCGGCACCCCACGCCGCGTCAAATGAAATTGCAACCTGTTTTTTGTCGGTCTGCACGCCGTATACAGGCAATTTTTTGCCGCCGTCCGTTGCCAGGGCACTTATACCCAGCGTTGCGCAGACAAACAGAGCCGCTGCTGCAACATAAGCCGTTATAAGTTGCTTTTTTGTTATTATCCAACACTTCATATTATGACCATTCCTTCCCGCTGCGCGCAAAGGGTGCAGGCAGCCTAACCGCTGCCGCAACGCTACCCGCGCTTTTCGCCTGCCGAACAAACGGCAAAGGCGTTTTAATATTTTAGTTTGGAAGGTCTGACGGGCTGAGCGGATATAACTCAACCCAACCACCCATACAATAATATGTATGGCTGTATGTCCCATATTATAGAAAAATTCCGCTGCCCGACGGGCAACGGAATTCAAATTATTTACCGCTGTCGCCGTAGTTTGACAGCACCCTTGCGGACGGGTCGTTTACGTCGCAGCCCTTCCAGCTCTTGTTCGGCATCCAGAAATCTTTAATCATTCCTGCCTGACCGGGATAATATTTTTCAAATATTTCTCTGTAAAGCAGTGATTCCTTGGTGAACGGAGCGGCGTAACTGTATTTTTTGCACTTTTGCTCAAACTCGGACTCGGTATATTTTTCTTCGGCGTACTCTTTAAGGTAATCAACCATCGAGTGACCCACCGCATCGGAAAACGCGGCTTTTTCACGGTACAGGATATCGTGCGGCAGATAGTCGCCCTCAAAGGCGCGGCGAAGCAGATATTTACCTTTACCGTAGGTGTTGAGTTTCTTTTCGGGGTCGACCGACATAACATATTTAACAAAATCAAGGTCGCCGAACGGTACGCGCGCCTCAAGCGAATTTACCGAAATGCAGCGGTCGGCACGCAGGACATCATACATATGCAGTTCCCTTACGCGCTTTTGGGACTCTTTTTGGAACTCCTCTGCCGACGGCGCAAAATCGGTATATTTATATCCGAAAAGTTCGTCCGATATCTCGCCCGTAAGTAGCACGCGGATATCGGTGTTTTCATGTATCCATTTGCAAAGCAGGTACATACCCATACTTGCGCGTATAGTGGTGATATCGAAAGTACCGAGCATCGCTATGACTTCTTCCAAAGAAGTAAGCACCTGTTCTTTGGTCATTATAACCTCGGTATGGTCGCTGCCGATATAATCCGCAACCTGTTTGGCATATTTAAGGTCAATTGCGTCCCCGCTCATACCTATGGCAAAAGTGCGGATAGGCTTTTGGGACCTTTTTTGCGCTATGGCACACACAAGAGACGAATCCAATCCGCCCGAAAGCAGGAAGCCTACCTTTGCATCGGCTACCAGGCGTTTATCCACACCTGCAACCAATTTATCGTGAATGTTCCTGCAAACGGTATCCAAATCGTCATGGCAAACCTTATCTACCGCCGCAATATCACGGTAGCAAACAAACTTGCCGCCTTTATAATAATGCCCGGGAGGGAACGGCATAATTTTTTTGCAAAGACCGACAAGGTTTTTCGGTTCGCTTGCAAAAACTATCGCATCTTTTTTATCATAGCCGTAGTAAAGCGGACGAATACCTATCGGGTCGCGGGCGGCGATAAATTCTTTAGCCTCGCCGTCATATATTATCATGGCAAACTCAGCGTCCAGCATTGCGAACATATCGGTGCCGTACTCGCGATACATAGGCAAAAGTATCTCGCAGTCCGAGCCGCTTTTAAACTCATATTTTTTTGCAAGTTCCGTCTTGATTTTTTCAAACCCGTATATTTCGCCGTTGCAAACCGCATAACTGTCGCCCAGACGGAAAGGCTGCATCCCTTCGGGGGTCAGCCCCATAATTGCAAGGCGGTGAAACCCTAAAATGCCGCTGCCCGTATCAACAATCCTGCTGTCGTCCGGACCGCGTGATACGGTTTTTAAAAATCCTTTTTTAAATTCTTCAATCGCTGCTGCTTTATCGCAATAACCCATAATTGAACACATAATAAATTCCTCCGATATATTTCAGCTTTCAATAGGGCAAGCGCTGTAGCTCGCGGTACCACCTATCTTTTTTCTTCATTCGGCCTCATTTCCATGTAAGGCTTATCCCCTGTAACGGTGGGTTTCCGGCTTCCCTACTGCGGCTTATTTGCCTTTTCGGGTTGCGGCTTGTCGGGTGTTATTCACCGTATCCGACGTATGCGGCTCACACCGTTCCGCACTCGCTTTGACTGTTAAAATACGGTTACTTCTCCCGACTCAAATGCTTTTATTACCCCCAAATGCGGGGCGCGGTATTACGCCCGCGCTCCGCTTTTGCATTATCAAATTATTCTACATCCTGAAGCGCGTCGTATCCCTCTTCACCGGTACGGACTTTTATAACGTTTTCAACATCATAAACAAATATCTTACCGTCGCCGATGTGGCCTGTATAAAGGACTTTTTTGGCGGTATCAATAACGCTCTGAACAGGAACTTTTGAAACAACTATATCAACCTGAACCTTAGGCAGCAGATTGGTTTCAACCTGAACACCTCGGTAATATTCGGGTTTACCTTTCTGCTGACCGTAACCCATTACATGAGATACCGTCATACCGGTAATACCGAGGGTGCTCATTGCGGCTTTAAGTGCATAGAGTTTCTCTTCTTTGCAAACTATCTCAATCTTTGTAAACTTAGGTGTGGTTCCGTCGCTGAAAGCGGGAACTTTCTTAACCGTAACCGCTTCGGCAACCGGTGTATCTCCCGTAACCGCAGGAACAGGTTCATCTTCACCGTCAACATATTCTTCGGGGACGGTTGCAAAGCCCGCGTATGCAGTAAGCAAGCCGTGTTCCGAAACATCAAGACCTGCGATTTCTTCTTCGGGCGTTACGCGCAGACCTATTGTATGTTTAATTATAAAGAATACAATTGTGATAATAACAGCGACATATACGGCTACCGAAACAACGCCGAGAGTCTGAACGCCCAAAAAGTGCCATCCGCCGCCGTAAAAAAGCCCTTTTTCGGTAGTAACTCCCGTGGCGAACAGCCCCGTGAGTATTGTTCCGACCGAGCCGCAAACACCGTGAACCGATATCGCTCCCACAGGGTCGTCAACCTTGGCTACTTTATCAAAGAACTCAACGGCAAGAACGATAAGGATGCCGAACACAACGCCCATTATTGCCGCGCCGAGCGGAGATATCGCGTCGCACCCTGCCGTTACGCCTACAAGACCCGCAAGAGCCGCATTATATGTCATAGAAACATCAGGCTTTTTATATCTTATCCAGGTAAAGATAAGGGTTGTGCAGCAGGCAACCGCGGCAGACATATTGGTGTTGAAGAAAATGCGTCCGGCTGATTTCACGGCAGCGTCGCTGTCCATTGCAACGGTTGAAGCGCCGTTGAAACCGAACCAGCAGAACCAAAGAATAAACACGCCGAGTGCGGCAAATGTAAGGTTGTGACCGAGTATTGCTCTCGGTTTGCCTTTTTTATCGTATTTACCGATTCTGGGCCCTAAGTATGCCGCGCCGATCAGAGCGCATATACCGCCAACCATATGTACCGCGGTAGAACCCGCAAAATCGTGGAAACCGAGTTCGGCAAGCCAACCGCCGCCCCATATCCAGTGACCGGAAATAGGATAAATTATAAGCGAAATTGCAGCCGAATAAACACAGTAAGCACTGAATTTAGTTCTTTCCGCCATTGCGCCCGAAACTATTGTTGCAGAGGTTGCACAGAAAACGGTCTGGAAGATAGCATACGCCCAAAGCGGAACGCCTGCCGGCAATATGCTGCTGTAATCTTTACAAATCATCGGGTCGATCCACCCGAAAAGCGCCGTACCCGTGCCGAACATTATTCCGTAGCCGAAAAGCCAGAAACAAGGCGTGCCGATACAGAAGTCCATAAGGTTTTTCATAAGGATGTTACCGGTATTTTTGGCTCTTGTAAAACCGGCTTCGCACATCGAGAAGCCCGCCTGCATAAAGAACACCAACGCTGCACCGAGCAGCACCCATATTGTATTTACCGAACTTAAAGTCATTTTTTATCCCCCCAATTTCTATTTCACGCTGAACAGCAGTTTTTCATAGGTCGGGAACGGCCAGTATTTCTCAGCTGTGAGCGTTTCTGCCTCATCACATACAACACGAAGTTCAGCCATTTTTTGCAATATTTCATCTCGGGTCATATTTGCGGCTTCGGTTATATCTTCAACCGTCCGGTACTTGATAAGCACATCTTCAAGCGCTGTAACCGCGTCGTAGATTTCATCGGTAAGGGTTGAAAGTTTGAGTATGACCGTCTTTTCGTATTTGGCGCCTACGCCGGGTACTACCGAGGTTTTAACGGCACAGGTGTCCGCAAGTGCTTTAACATATTTCTCAATTGCGGGAATTATCTGTTTTTTCGCCATATCCACCATTGTTAACGCCTCGATGTTAACGGTCTTGCAATAGTTATCAAGCATTATTTCATAACGCGATTCTATTTCGGGAACCGAGAACACCTTGTGCGCGGTAAGCATATCAACATTCTTTTTATCAAGCAGTTTCGGCAGCGCATCGGGCGTTGTACGCAGGTTGAGCAAACCTCTTTTTTCGGTTGCTTCCTTGATCCATGCGTCATCATAACCGTTACCGTTAAATATAATGCGTTTGTGGTCTTTAATGGTTTTCTTGATCATATCATGAAGGGCAACTTCAAAATCTTCCGCTTTTTCAAGCCTGTCTGCATAAATTTTAAGAGATTCCGCAACCGCGGCGTTAAGCATTATGTTCGCGCAGGCAATACTGTTTGAAGAACCGAGCATTCTGAACTCAAACTTATTACCGGTAAAGGCAAACGGCGAAGTGCGGTTACGGTCGGTGTTGTCCTTCGTGAATTTAGGTAATACGTGAACACCCAGTTTCATAACCGTTTTTTCGGTTCCGCTGTACGGAATGTCCTTCTCTATTGCGTCAAGCACTGCGGTAAGTTCATCGCCGAGGAACATTGAAATAACCGCCGGAGGCGCCTCGTTAGCACCCAATCTGTGGTCGTTCCCCGCTGTTGCAACGGACAGTCTTAACAGATCCTGATAATCGTCTACCGCTTTAATGACCGCGCACAGGAAGAGCAGGAACTGTGCGTTTTCGTAAGGTGTTTCACCCGGAGTAAGGAGGTTCACTCCGGTGTCGGTGGCGATTGACCAGTTGTTGTGTTTACCGCTGCCGTTTACACCCGCAAAAGGTTTTTCGTGAAGCAGGCAAACCATACCGTGCTTTGCCGCCGTCTTTTGCATTATTTCCATTGTCAGCTGGTTGTGGTCGGTTGCTATGTTGGTGGTGGAATATATGGGCGCTAACTCGTGCTGCGCCGGCGCAACCTCGTTATGTTCTGTTTTTGCAAGTATTCCGAGTTTCCATAATTCCTCGTTAAGATCCGCCATATACGCCGCAACTCTCGGCTTAATAACGCCGAAATAGTGATCGTCGAGTTCCTGACCTTTGGGCGGTTTTGCACCGAAAAGCGTCCTGCCCGTAAGTTTGAGATCTTCGCGTTTATCGTAAACTTCTTTATCAACAAGGAAATATTCCTGTTCCGGTCCTACGGAAGTGCGGACGCATTTTACATCGGTATTGCCGAACAGTTTAAGTATACGCATCGCCTGCTTGCTAAGCGCCTCCATTGAACGAAGCAGCGGCGTTTTTTTATCAAGCGCCTCACCGCCGTAGGAACAAAACGCAGTAGGTATACAAAGGGTTTTATCTTTTATAAATGCGTATGAAGTCGGATCCCATGCGGTATAACCCCTTGCCTCAAACGTAGCCCTGAGTCCGCCTGACGGGAAAGACGATGCGTCCGGTTCCCCTTTAATAAGTTCTTTGCCAGAAAACTCCATAAGCACCCTGCCGTCGGGAGCCGGCGAAATGAAACTGTCGTGTTTTTCGGCGGTAATTCCGGTAAGCGGTTGGAACCAATGGGTAAAATGCGTTGCACCGTGAGCAACCGCCCATTCTTTCATAGCCTCGGCAACGGCGTTGGCAACATCGGTCTTTAAACTTGCGCCTTCGTCTATCGTCTTTTTAAGCGACTTGTAAACATCGGCTGACAAATTGGCTTTCATCACCCTGTCGTCAAATACCAAACTCCCGAAATAATCAGATACTGTTTTCATTTGCTTTCACTCCTTAAATATAAAACAGGGCAACGGGTCTTCGGGATAAAATATCCGCCCAAGACTCCGTTGCCCTGCTTAAATTTTATTTAATTAAAGATTTAAAATATTTAAAATACAAAAGGCGCCTGACAGTTCTGCCGAACTTCAAGACGCCCTTGCCTTTATGTTGGCTATTATACATTTGCCTGTAAAGTTTGTCAAGACATTTTTTAAATTTTGTCAAAATTAAAATTTGCAGACAAAAAAGGAACGGTTTTTTGTTAATTTTAAATAAAACGGGCTGTTTTCTTTGACTTTTGCGCTTTAATATGTTAAAATCTATGGGTAATATAAATATTTAAGGGGTGAAATAAAAATGTATACGGATGAGAGCAAAAATGCAAGATTACTGTATAAGGCTGTTTTGACCCTTGAAACCGAGGAGGACTGCAAAGCGTTTTTTGAAGATGTTTGCACGATAAAAGAAGTGCAGTCCATATCGCAGCGTTTTGCCGTTGCCGAAATGCTTATAGACGGCAAGGTGTATAACGATATTGCCGCAAAAACAGGCGCCAGCACCGCAACTATAAGTCGCGTCAGCCGCGCTTTATATTACGGAAACAATGCCTATACAAAGGCGTTCGGTAAAATGGCTGAACAGGATAAAGAGGATAATAAATGAGTTACGATGTTCTTGCAAATTATTATGACGGTATGACCGATGATATGGAGTATAAGCGGCGTGCCGAATATATGTTGAGCCTGTTTTTAAAATATGACCGCGAACCTACCGTACTGCTGGACGCAGCCTGCGGAACCGGTGCTTTTTCGATGATTTTTGCCGAACGCGGTATGTATGTTGCCGGCGTTGATTTATCGCCCGATATGTTGGCGGAGGCGCAAAGAAAGGCAGACCGTGCAAATGAAGAAAACGTTATGTTTTTGTGCCAACCTCTGCAAAAACTTAAACTTCACGGAACGGTGGACGGCGCGATTTGCTGCATAGACAGCCTTAACCATATAGTCAGGGCTGACATCCTTAAAAAAGCATTTGAAAGAATAGCCTTGTTTTTGGAAAAAGGGCGGCTTTTTATTTTTGATGTAAACACCGAATACAAACACAGACATATATTATCCGGTCAATGTTTTACAGCTGAAGACTGTAAAACACTTTGCGTTTGGCAATGCTCCGAATGCAACAAAAAAGGCGTTGTGGAAATATATCTTGATTTTTTCACGGAACTTGAAAACGGACTTTATAAAAGGCAGAGTGAGGATTTTAAAGAACGCGCCTACAGTGTGGACGAATTAAAACAAATGCTAAGCGAGGCAGGGCTTGAAACGGTGGCTGTGCTCGGCGATATGTCATACAAAAAGCCCAAAGAGGATGAGCAGCGAATTTATTTTGTAACAAGAAAATCACAGTAATTAAGCATTATAAATAAGCATTATAAAATCGGGAGAAAAAACAATGGGGAAACTTATAAGATGTATAACAAGCGACGGTGCGGTTGCGGTTACGGCGATAGACTCCGCCGACATTGTGAATGAAGCCGAACAAATACATAAAACGAGCGCAGTCGTAACTGCTGCTTTGGGCAGGCTTTTAACGGCGGCAAGTATGATGGGTGCGGCTTTAAAGACCAAAGACGGCAGCCTTACCGTGCGTGTATCGGGCGGCGGGCCCACAGGAAGCGTGGTTGCCGTATCGGACGCTGACGGAAATGTGCGCGGATATGTGCAAAACCCCGTTGTCGAGTTGCCGCTTAACGCCAAGGGTAAACTTGATGTGGGCGGAGCAGTCGGAAAAGACGGTACATTATATGTAATAAAGGATTTGGGGCTTGATAAGCCGTATAACGGTCAGGTTCCGCTGGCTTCGGGCGAAATCGCCGAAGACATAACTTCATATTACGCCCTGAGTGAACAGATACCCACCGTCTGCGCGCTCGGCGTTCTTGTAAACCCCGACCTTAGGGTTAAGGCGGCAGGCGGCTACATTATACAACTGCTTCCGGGGGCTGATAACGCAACAATAGATAAACTTGAAAAGGGTCTGGAAGGCGTGCCGCCCGTTACCGAAATGCTGAGCAGCGGCAAAACCCCGAAGGAAATAGTTGAAACAACTTTGAAAGGTTTTGATACCGAGGTTCTTTATGAACAGGAAGTATCATATAAATGTAATTGCAGCCGCTCAAGGGTTGAGCGTGCATTGATCGGCGTTGGCTGCAAAGAACTCGGGAAAATGATTGAAGAGGACGGCGGGGCTGATGTTTCCTGCCATTTTTGCAACAGGTCTTATCATTTTGATGCGTGCGACCTTGAAGTTCTGTTGAAAAAGTGTTGCATCAAATAAGAATAACGCACAGGCCAATTTTAATATTTTGAATTTTTTTAAAAAAAGTATTGACAAACATATATGGGTATGGTAATATAATCAAGTCGCTAACGGAAGCATCCGAGTGGCACGGTGTGGGAGCATAGCTCAGCTGGGAGAGCATCTGCCTTACAAGCAGAGGGTCACAGGTTCGAGCCCTGTTGTTCCCACCAATGGCCTGGTAGTTCAGCTGGTTAGAACGCTAGCCTGTCACGCTAGAGGTCGTGGGTTCGAGCCCCATCCAGGTCGCCAAATGCCTCTGTAGCTCAGTTGGTAGAGCAGAGGACTGAAAATCCTCGTGTCATTGGTTCGATTCCGATCGGAGGCACCATTTTTGCGGATTTAGCTCATCTGGTAGAGCGCCACCTTGCCAAGGTGGAGGTAGCGAGTTCGAGCCTCGTAATCCGCTCCAATTCAAAGGACGCTTAAACTGAAAATTTTAAGCGTCCTTTAATAACAAATAAGCGGCGCCATAGCCAAGTGGTAAGGCAGAGGTCTGCAAAACCTCGATGCCCCGGTTCAAATCCGGGTGGCGCCTCCAATCCCGTTCACTTTAGTGGACGGGATTTTACTTTTTACTTCTTACCTCTTCACTCTTACTTTAAATAAAGTTTGATACGGGATTTTTGGGAAGTAATAAGTAAGAAGTAAGAAGTAATAGGTAATAAGTTAGGTGTGCCTACGGCACGAATTATAAATGCAAGGTTTATACCATGCTCTTTTTATTTTATAGTGTTATAATCGCAATAGAAAAGGCGGTAATATTATGGCAGATAGTCCTTTGATTATAAAATCCAAAGAATTTGCTTTGCAGATAATTAAGGTTTGTAACTAAATCTTCTAAAAAGCGTTTTTTTACTTGACAATCGGTGATATTTGCGTTAGTATAAAAAACGGTGGAATTAAAAACTCCGTTATATCAGTCTTACGGGACGGAGTCGCCGCACCTTAAACAAAATTCAAATAATCGGGGGCGTAGCTCATCTGGGAGAGCGCTACATTCGCATTGTAGAGGTAGTGAGTTCGAGTCTCATCGTCTCCACCACATATGAAAAATCCGAACTTTTACCCATCGGGGCGTTCGGATTTTTCATTTTTATCAAAGATGTTTCCCGCTGATATTTACACCCACCGGCGAATTTGCCGAAGATCGGGAAAGAGAATTCCGCAGAGAATGCTCAAGAGATATTCTTAGGTTCTCTTGATTTGTAATAATTTACCTTTTCGGCATATAAAACAAACGCCCAAACTGCTCCGAACTGCTATGTTTCGGGGCGAATTTGGGCGATTTTTTGAGTTTTAAGGCGTGTTAATTGCCGCAGCAATATAACTTGCCTTTTATCGTTCTGCGGTCTAAAGTCCAAAGCATTCAGAATACAGTCAGTTTGCGGTATCTCTCCCTCAGGCAAAAATCAAAGATTTTTGCCTGCTCTCGGCTTATGCAAGTGCCGGAGAGTGATTTGCCGTAGGGGAGGTTTCGCCGCTTTTCGCGGCTTTAAAATTCGATTTTTAACCTATCGCATTTTTCGGCAGCGGCTATTCGGGTTGTTTTACATTTGCCGCTTTTCGCGCCGAAATCGGAATTTCGTTTTTAACATATGTTTCCCAGACATTTATACGGTCGTTTTCATCAATTCGGCGAATAACCTTCGCAGGTACGCCGGCAACAATGCTGTTCGGCGGAATGTCATGGGTCACCACCGCACCGGCGGCAATGATGCTGTTTTCACCGATAGTCACACCGCCGCAAACCGTTGCGCCGGAGCATATCCAGCAACCGTCTTTAACGGTTATGGGCGAGGCATACTCAAGGTCGTGATTACCGTCCGGATAATCGGCAGGCAGGCGCTCCTCCGCTAAAAACGGGTGGTTGGGTGTGGCAAGCGTCACATTTGCCCCGACCCATACGCCGTTGCCGAAAGTTATCGGCGCAACGTCAAGAAAGGTGCAATTATAATTAACAAAGCAGCCTTCACCGACAATGATGTTTACGCCGTATTCGCAGTAAAACGGTGCAAAAACACCGAAGCCCCTGCCTTTTGCCGACGGCACCAATTTCTCAAGCGCACGCTGTTTTGCCTTTACCCGACGCACCGAGATTCGGTTGAACCTGTGGCAACGCGCCATACCGTCAAGGTGCTGCTTTTCAATGTCCTTGCTTGCCGAATTATAAAGTTTGCCCTCTACCATACGGTTCCAATCGCTGATGTTATTGTACATTTTCATTGCTCCTTTTTAACGGTTAAATCTTTAACCCATAAATATTTTTTATAATGTTTATAAATCACCGGCAGTTTTATCATCTCGTCAAGATTTATAATCAGATAAACGGCAAGAACGGGAAGTTTCCATACAAATGCCGACAAAAACCCGAGCGGAACGGTTATGCACCACATGGTTACCGAATCGCAGAAAAATCCGAATTTTGAATCCCCACCGGCGCAGAATATTCCGCCGATGGTCGTTGTATTAACCGATTTTCCGACCATATAAACAGAGCACATAACGATCATCCGTTTAAGATAATAATTTGCGGTATCGCTCAGATTACTGATTCTCAGTATCAGAGGATTTATAATAAACATAACAACACCGGAAATTATGCCGAAAGCAATCGCGAGGCGGCAAAGTTTCCGTCCGTATTTTTTTGCCGCGTCCGGTCTTCCCGCGCCGAGTTCGTTGCCGACGATAATCCCTCCCCCGTTGCCGAGGCCGATGCAAAAGCAGACTATCAGATTTTTTATGATGTTAACAACGGAATTTGCGGCAACCGCATCCGTTCCCAAATGCCCCATAATAACCGAATACATTGTAAAGCCGACGCCCCAAACAATTTCGTTGCCGAGTACCGGCGTTGTATATTTCCAAAAATCATTTTTCAGTAATTTGTCGCTGTGGATAATATACCGTAGCCTTAAATGTATGCTGTCTTTTTTTACTGTTTGCGCCACGCACCAAAGGACTTCAACAAGTTTTGAAACAACGGTTGCCAAAGCTGCGCCGGCAATTTCAAGCCGCGGAAAACCGAATAATCCGAAAATCAGAACGGCGTTAAGAAAGATGTTCAGCACAACGCTGACCGAACTGATAACCCCTGCCGTTATCGCCTTGGACGAATTTTTAAGTATGCAAAGATAGATTTGCGAAATGCCGCTCAGGAAGAATGAAAGGGCAACTGTCCGCAAATATACGGCGCCGCCGCGGATTAAATCCTTTTCGCCCGTAAAAATATGCATAAGCGTATTCGGCATAACAAGACCGATAACAAAAAACAGGAATGATACCGCAGCGGTAATTTTCATTACATAAGCGAAAATTTTTTCAACGGATATGCGGTCGTTTTTCCCCCAATACTGCGCCGCAAGCATAGAAAGTCCGATTGTCATGGCGGCAAGAAATAAATTTTCCACAAATGTGACCTGGCTTGCAAGCGAAACCGCGGACAATGCGTCCTGAGAGAGCACACCGAGCATTAAGGCGTCCGAAGCGCTGACCAGAGCGAGCATAAACTGCTGAAAGGCGATCGGAAGTATAAGCGTAAGAAGTTTTCTTGAAAAAGCGGGCGTTTTCTGCTGCACGGCACACACCTCTGATTGACAAATTGATTTTATGCGCTATAATTATAGCGTGAATTTATGCGTGTTTCAACCATTATTCTGCGTTTTTTAATAACAATCCTGCGAGGTGTGTAAAATATGCTGTCTGTCGACCTGAAGAACGATCAATCGGAAATCGTACACTATGATTTTGAGGACTGCCCGATTTATATAAGAAGGGCGTTGCTTTCGTCATATAATAATTTCGAGGCACCGCCGCACTGGCATGATGACATTGAATTTATATCGGTTTTACGGGGCGAAATGAACTATAACATCAACGGCGAAATTATTACCATAGGGCAAAACGAGGGGGTTTTTGTAAATTCAAGGCAGCTTCATTGCGGCTTTTCAAGGGCAAAAAACGAATGTGATTTTATTTGTATTCTGATACATCCGATGATGCTTTGTGTATCCGCGGCCTTTGAACAAAAATATGCGGTGCCGCTGCTTAAAAACCAAAATGTGCCGTACATTAAACTGTCTGCCGATACGGCGTGGCAAAAAGAGGTGCTGGACTGTACCCGGAATATGTACAACGCAAGGGATGACATTGCGGCGCCCCTGGCTGTTTCTTCCCTTTTTTTAAAAATATGGTCGATTCTTTTCAAAAATCTGGATACCTGCCCATCATTAAAAAATCAAAACGGCGATCTCACCGTCCTTAAAAATATGATAGGCTGCATTCAAAAATTTTACCCGGAAAAGATAACGCTGGATGATATTGCTTCGGCGGGCGCCGTCGGGCAAAGCAAGTGCTGCAAATTGTTCGATAAATATATCGGAATAACGCCCAACGCGTATTTAATCAGGCACAGGCTGCACCAAAGCATTTGGTACTTAAAAAATACCGATATGACCGTAACCGAGATTGCGCACGCCGTGGGTTTTTCGGGCGGCAGTTATTATGCGGAAACTTTCAGAAAACGGTACAATCAATCCCCGTCGGAATACAGAAAAACAAACCGCCCGTAAATTAGGGGGCGAAATGCGGGTTATTACCCGCTCCGCCGTTTTTTGCCGTATACAAAAACCGCAGCGATGAAGTTCACCGCTGCGGTTTTTTCGGCGGATAACGGACGGTTACCGCCGGTTAATTCGTTATTTTTCAATAGCGTCGGTACGGTAGATAAATTTGACCTGACCGTCCATTTCATCCGAAAGTCCGGAGAAGGATTTGTAATCCTTTGAAACATCCACGGTTGCTTTAACACGGGTGTACAGGCCTTTAAGGTCGCCGTTTACCGCGTCAAGCAATTTGCTTACGCCTTTTTCGTTGAACTCTTTAAGTCCGTCCGACAGTTTCATAGAGCCGTCACGGAGTTCTGTAATTCCCGAAGTCAGCGCCGGCGCGCCGTTCTGCATAGTTAAAATGCCGTCATAAAGTTGTTTTGTGGCATCACTTAATGCGGATGTACCCGCTTTAAGTTGGTTGGCACCGCCCGTAAGTTTATCCGCGCCCGATTTGGCAGCATCCACACCGCCGGTATATTCACCGAGGCCCGAATAAAATTCATTATACGAATCAAGTTGTTTAACGGCGGTTTCAATCTGCGGTTTAACGGTTTCGGTTGCAAGTTTAAGCAGCATACCGTTGATTGCGGCCTGACCCTGCGCCGAAGCGGCTGCGGCTGCGGCGTCCGAAAGTTCTTTTGCGTCAGCCGCGAAGGATGCGTATGTTGTCGGGTCGGTTGCATACATAGTGGCGTGGGTAAGGGTTACTGTTATTTCAGCCATGGCGGCGTCCTGCGTTTTGCCTGCCGCAAGTTTACCGTACAGCATAAACTCCACTGCCGGATAATACTGTGACGGAACATTTGCCGCCGCAAGTTTTTCTTCAACCGAGGCGCGGGCGATTGCCGTAAGTTGTGTTTTTTCCGCTGCCGTCGGGTTGTTGATAAGTCCTTCAAGCACCGTTTTATAGTTTTCGGTCGTAAGCGCTTCGTCGGTTGTTATGCCGTTTTCTTTAAGTGTTTTCGAAACGGTTGAAAGCAGCGTATCGAATACCTGTTTTGCGCCTGCGTTGAGTTTATCGTTATTACTTGAAAGTTTGGTAAGACCGTCAAGCAATTCTTTTGAACCGCTTGCAAGCGAACCTGCGCCGCTGTCAAGCGATGCGGTTCCGTCTTTTATCTGTTTTGCACCGTCGGCAAGTTTATCTATGCCCTTTACAAGTTCGCCGGATTTATTAAGCAGCGTGCAAAGCCCGCCGTAAAGTTGGCTTGAACCGTCAAGCAATTGCTGCATTGCCGAACCGAGTTGACCGAGCGACGCCGTAAGGTCGTCAACAGAGCCGACATTGCTGAGGTCTAACCGATTGAACAGTTCATTGGTTGCAAGAGTTATGGTGTTGCCCATCTCAAAATTCTTAACATCGGCTGTTATTTCAATATAAGAGGGGATTTCAAATTTATCGGTACTTATATTAAGGTTATCCTGCAATCCCGGAAATGCGATGCCCATAACCGCTGTGCGGTCGCCGTCGTTTATAAGTTTACCGCCCGTAACGTCAACATTCGTGAAAACATCGTTATCAAGCAGCAATCCCGTAAGCATGGCGAAAGGAACATATATCTTTTCCTGCTTACCGTCGATCGAAACGGTTTCGTACTGATTGTTTTGGTAATCAAACCTTATGGTCACCTTACCGCTTTTGCCGGCAAGATTTTCGGCTGAAATGCTTTCACCGTCCAGTTTATAGGACAGCGAGATATTAACCGGCAGTTCTTTTTCAACTGTGCCGTTGCAGTAAATATCATTGCCTTCGGCGTCCCAGACCTTCATATTGTCGCCGTTCATTGTATATGTTTCGTCGCCCTTAACATTTTCGGGGTCTTTAAGGTCGGATTTATCGGTGATTTTATCCGCGCCGATCGTGTTCTTAATCCAATCGCTTACTATTATCTTTTTAACGCTGCCGTCCGCCCCTGCAAGAACATAGACGGTTTCGTCTTTAACGAGTCCCTTTTCGTCCTCGGTTTTCGCTTCGTCGGACGAGGCGGAAGTTGAGGTTTCGGTTTTATCGGATGTGTCGTTCAACGCAAATACGCTTGCGCCGACGACGCCCATTATAAGGCAAGCCGAAAGCATTAAAGCCAGCGGTTTTAAAAATTTCTTTTTCATGATCTTACCTCCGTAATTACTGTTTTTTTGCTTTTCATACCAAGCGTTGTTGCGCGGACGACTTTATCAAACAACATAAGCAGCGCGGGAAGTATGAAGATAACGCACAGCATACTTACTATTGCGCCCCTTGCCATAAGCATACACATTGAACTGATTATATCAATATCCGAATATACCGCAACGCCGAATGTGGCTGCAAAAAGTCCGAGTCCCGAAACGATGATTGACGGGATAGAGGTGGCAAGCGCAGTTGTAATGCTTGTGTGCTTATCATTACCGAGTGCGCGTTCGGACTTATATCTTGTGGTCATCAATATAGCATAGTCAACCGTTGCGCCGAGCTGTATCGTACTTATGCAGATAGGCGCTATAAACGGCAGCGACTGACCGAGAACATGCGGCAGCCCCAGGTTGATGAATATTGCAAGCTCAATTACCGAGATGAGTATGAACGGCAGCGTTATACTCTTTTCAACCGCGGCAATTATTACGAATATCGCTACAATTGATACGGCGTTTACAACTTTAAAGTCGTGGTCGGTCGTTTCAATCATATCTTTCATACAGGGCGCTTCACCTATCAGCATACCTGTTTTATCGTATTTTTTAAGGATTTTGTTAAGGTCGGATATTTGGTCGTTTACCTTGTCGCTCGCCACTTTATATTCAGAGTTTATAAGCAGCAGTTCCCATTTATCGCTCTTGACTATTTCTTTTATGCTGTCGGGCAGAATCTCTTCCGGCACGCGTGAGCCGATAACGCTTTCAAGCCCTAAAACATACTTAACACCGTCAACCTTTTCCATATCTTTGGTCATTTTTCTTACCTTGCTTGACGGAAGATCGGCGTTTACAAGCACCATATGTGTTGAAGCGATGTTAAAATCGTCCGACAGTTTCGAGTTTGCTATTACATATTCCATATCTTCGGGCAGGCATTGACCCATATCGTAATAAACTTCATCGTTTGTCTTGTCATACACGATGTACGCCGGAACTATAAGCAGTGCAAATATCACAAGGAACACGGGGAAGATTTTTGTTACGCCGTGCGCAAACTTGTTCATATCGGGTATGATTGAACGGTGCTTTGTTTTCTGCAGCGGTTTATCAAGCACGAGTATCATTGCGGGCAGTACGGTAATACATCCGATTACGCCGAAGATTACGCCTTTTGCCATAACAAGGCCTAAATCAAGGCCGAGCGTAAACGACATAAAGCAGAGCGCCGCAAATCCGGCAACGGTGGTTATTGAACTGCCCACAACGCTTGTGAATGTTTCGTGTATCGCAACCGCCATGGCCTGCTTGTTATCGCTGAATTTAAGCCGCTGCTCATTATAACTGTGCCACAGGAATATGGAGTAGTCCATTGTAACAGCCAATTGCAATACGGCTGACAGCGCTTTGGTGATATACGATATCTCCCCGAAGAAGTAGTTGGTTCCGAGGTTGAGCAGTATCATCATTCCGATAGACGCCAAAAATACAAACGGGACCAGCCAGCCGTCCAAAAATATAAGCATTGCAAGGCAGGCAAACACAACCGCAAGCCCTACATATATAGGCTCTTCACGCTCGCAAAGGTCTTTAAGGTCGGTAACAAGCGCCGACATACCCGAAACAAAACATTGCTTGCCTGCAACAGACCTTATTTCCCGTATTGCGTCCATTGTTACATCAGCAGAGGTCGCACTGTCAAAAAATACGGCAACCATTGTTGAATTATCGGTATTAAATTCATTGTATATCTTTTCGGGCAGAATCTCTTTCGGGATCGAAGCGTCGGCAAGCGATGCATACGAAAGAACCGATTCAACATGGTTAATCTTCTTAATCTTTTCGCAAAGTTTCGCCACGTCCTTTTCCGGCATATCCTCAACAATAATAAAAGAAAACGCGCCTTTGCCGAACTCGTCTTTTAAAACCTGCTGCCCCACTACCGTGTCCATATTTTCGGGCAGGTAATCGAGCATATCGTAGTTTATACGCGTACCGAGAATACCTAAAACGGACGGCACCATAAGCACAAGCGTAATAATCAGAATCGCTATGCGGTGCTTAACAACCGCATTCCCCAATCGCATTATTTATCCTCCTCGCTTTCCTCATAATAATCAATCACAAAATCTTCGGAATTGTCGGAACGCTGATTTTTAATTATCTTTACCGAGGTAATCACGGTGCAGAAATTCAGCACTCCTTCAAATAATAATGTCACGCCGAGGAAAATCATAAGCAGGTCGCTGCCGTCCCCCGGGCGGAACATAAGGATGAACCCCAAAATTCCGGTTGCAACGGCGAAAACAAGTATCTCCCACCATTCGCGTATGCCGAAATTTTTTGCCTGTATGGCTATCTGTATTTTCAAAAGCCCGTCGGTCAATATGAACAAGCCCATTGTTATACATATAAATGTCATAAGCCCGCCGGGGTGGATAAGCATGACCGCCCCTATTAAGACCGAAATTATACCGAGCGTTAAATCGTACTGAAACGCAAGGCGATACAGATCTTTTGAAAAATACCCTACTAATTTAACTGCCCCGAATAGAATAAGAAGTATTCCGCAAACTATACCGAGGATGTCTGCCATCAGTTTGGGCGCCGCTATAAGCAAAACACCCAAAACGCACAGTGCGGCGGAAATAACAACATATCCCGTCTTTGCAGTTCTCATTGGTACTACCGAACGCATAGCGCTCCCTCCTTTCTTTTTTACGCCAATACAGTATATCAACATTTTTAAAAGCCATAAACGGTCAAAAAAAATCGGTTGCCGAAATTTTAAACACCGCGCGGTAAATTGTACGGAATGTGGGCACTCACCCTCTTTTGACCAAAAAACAGTCAAAAATAACGGCTTTACGCAAAATTCAGACTTAAAAACAGTCGTGACCATTGAATCGGACGGCGGTAATTATTAAAATACAGGTGAAACGGAGTACGGAACGAACCGTTTTGCAAAAAACGAAGGGCGGTAGATACAATGCAAAAACCAAATAAAACCGTTATAAACGAAACGATTTATATTGCGGCGGTTACGGTTGCGCTCAGTATAATTACGGAAGCGGTTTTTGCCGCTTTGGGCCGCTGGGATACAGCCGTGCTTTTCGGCAATCTTTTGGGCGGCGGCACGGCGGTGATAAACTTCTTTTTAATGGGGATTACCGTTCAGGCGGCTTCAAAAAAAGAGGGGGACGGTGTTGCAGCCACCGTTCGAATTTCACAATTGCTGCGTTTGCTGCTGCTTACGGCAGCGGCGATTATCGGTTGTACCGTCGGCGTGTTTAATGCCGCTGCGGTGCTTATATCGCTCTTTTTCCCAAGAATAGGCGTGGCTTTCCGCCCGCTGTTTTTAAAAAAATCAATTTAATCTTAATCGGGCAAATAATCGGGCAAAAGCCGATCGTTACGGCGGCTGCCGCAACAGGGGGAATGTGTTTTGGAAGCCGGATACCGCCGCAAAGCGGCAAATATTTTTTACCTTATAATGGCGGCGCTGCCGCCGATAATCGGTATGGTTCTTAAAGTACTTTTTACGCCGCAATCTACCGATATTGAAATAAGCGGCGCGCTTATCTACACAACAATAAAAATGCCTGTGGGTGAACTGCCGATAACCGAATCGCAGATAAATTCCCTTATCGTAATAATTTCGGTATTTTGGCTGTGCCTGTTTCTTACAAACGGTATGCAGACCCGGGGCGGCGGCAGGCGGCAGGCGGCAGCCGAATGGATAGTTGAAAAATGCGAAATCCTTGTGCACGACAATATGGGTGAATATTTTAAAGGTTTTGCCCCGTTTGCGGCGGCGGTTATGGCGCTTTCGGCTCTTTCAAGTCTGCTTGCGCTTTTGGGTCTGTACGCACCTACTTCGGATATAAATATCGTGGGCGGCTGGGCATTGCTTGTTTTTATACTTATAACCTATTATAAATTCAAGTGCGGGCCGCTGCAGTACCTAAAAAGTTTTGCGGAGCCCGTGCCGTTTTTGCTGCCGCTTAATCTTATAAGCGAGGTGGCAACGCCCGTTTCAATGGCGTTCCGCCATTACGGGAATGTTTTATCCGGCTCGGTAATATCTGTGCTGGTCGCCGCGGGCTTGGGCGGACTGTCAAACCTGCTGTTCGGGTGGCTGCCCGGAGCGCTCGGAGAAATTCCGTTTTTGCGCATAGGCCTGCCCGCAGTGCTCTCGATTTATTTTGACGTGTTCAGCGGACTTTTGCAGGCATTTATATTTGCAATGCTCACCATGCTTTATATATCGGGCGGATTTCCGGCTGAACTTTACGAAAAGCGTCAAGCCCGAAAGCAGGAAAGAAAACCGAAACGAAAACGGAAAAACAATGCTTGACCGACGCCGTCGGTACAAATAACAAACGGATAATAAACGGAGGTAAATGTTATGTTGGAACTTGCTGTAGGAATTATTTTGGGTTGCTGTGCTCTCGGTGCCGGCGTTGCGATGATTGCGGGTATAGGCCCCGGTATCGGTGAAGGCAATGCGGTTGCAAAAGCATGCGAAGCGATAGGTCGCCAGCCCGAATGTAAGGGTCAGGTAACCACCACAATGCTTATGGGCTGCGCAATTGCCGAAACTACGGGACTTTATGCACTGGTTATCGCCATTCTTCTTATCTTTGTTGCCCCCTCGCGCCTTGTAGACCTGCTTATGAGCGTTATTTGACAAAAGGGGCGAAAGTTATGCAAAGTTTAGAGGTAATATCGGTCAATATATGGCAGATATTGATATCGCTTTTAAATCTTTTTATACTCTTTTTAATACTCAAAAAATTCCTGTTTAAGCCCGTAAAACGCATGGAAGCCGAGCGCAGCGCGGAACTGGAAAAACAGTATAATGACGCGGAAAACGCAGAGGCTGCCGCAGCCGCTTTAAAATCGGAGTGGGACGAGAAAATAAAAACGGCGGAAACCGCCGCCGCCGAAATCAGGCGGCAGGCAAAGGAAAAAGCCGAAAATTCAGCCGACGGAATTATTGCCGAAGCGCATAAAAAAGCCGAAGAAATCACCGAATCGGCGCGCGAGCAGGCTCGCCTTGAACACAAAAAGGACGAAGCGAATTTGAAACGGGAAATAGCCGACGCTTCGGTAGCCTTAGCCTCAAAACTCATAGGCAGGGAAATAAATCCCGACGACCATAAAGCGCTAATTGACGGGGCGATAGACGGGATAGGTGAAGAGTAATGAACGGTGCGGCAAAGGAATACGCGGGCGCACTGTTTGAATTGGGTGTTGAAAATCACCGCGAAGCGGAATATCTTAACAATTTAAAACTTGTGACCGCTGAGTTTGAAAAATTTCCGAAATATCCGGAACTGCTGGCGTCCCCCGATATTTCGCAGGTTCAAAAAAGCGATATGCTTGATGCGGCGTTCGGTGAAACCCTCTTGCCCGATTGCCTTAACTTTTTGAAAATTCTTTGTAAAAATGGGCGGATATCGCTGCTGCCTGACTGCGAAAAAGAGTACGAATCCGCTTACGGAAAACTTAAAAACATAATAAAGGTTTGCGCCGTAACCGCCGCAGAGCCCTCGGCCCGTGCAAAAGCGGAACTTGAGCGGAAACTTAAAAATCGGTACGGTGGGAAAATCGAAATTGTATATAAAACCGATAAAAACCTGCTTGGCGGAATGATTATATATGCAGGCGATGAAATTATTGACGGAAGCCTTGCCGGAAAAATCAATAAAGCAAGGGAGGAACTGCGAAAATGAGCAAAAATGCGGAAGAAATAAGCAGCATTATAAAAGAGCAGATACGCTCATTGGAAACGGGCAACGAAACAGCCGAAACAGGGACGGTAGTGCTGGTCGGCGACGGTATTGCAACCGCCTACGGTCTGCGCAACTGTATGTCGGGCGAACTTTTAGAGTTTGAGGACGGCAGTTTCGGTATGGCACAGAATCTTGAGGCGGAAACCGTGTCGGTCGCATTGCTTTCAAACAAAAACGATATTAAAGAGGGCAGTCGGGTAAAGCGCACGGGGCGTGTTTTATCGGTGCCGGTGGGTGAAGAACTGCTCGGCAGAGTCGTCAATGCGCTCGGCGAGCCGATTGACGGCAAGGGCGCCGTAAACTGTACCCAAACACGCCCGACGGAATCGGAAGCACCCGGAATAATAGAAAGAAAAAGCGTTTCCGTTCCGCTTGAAACGGGTATAAAGGCGATTGACGGTATGATACCGATAGGCCGCGGCCAGCGTGAACTTATAATAGGCGATCGCCAGACGGGCAAAACCGAAATTGCGATAGATACAATAATAAACCAAAAAGACAGCGGCGTTATCTGCATTTATGTCGCTATCGGGCAAAAGAACACCTCGGTTGTACAGATTGCACGCAAACTCGGCAGCGCGGGGGCTATGAAGAATACGATTATCGTTTCCGCCTCGGCGTCCGAAACCGCGCCGCTGCAGTATATTGCGCCGTACGCAGGGTGCGCTATGGCTGAATATTTCAGGGAAAAGGGTCGCGATGTGCTTATTGTGTATGACGACCTTTCAAAACACGCCGTGGCGTACCGTGCGCTTTCCCTGCTTATCCGCCGCCCGCCCGGCCGTGAAGCCTATCCCGGCGATGTGTTCTATTTACATTCAAGATTGCTTGAACGTGCCGCCTGCGTTGCGCCCGAATACGGCGGAGGTTCGATAACTGCCCTCCCGATAATCGAAACTCAGGCAGGCGATGTTTCGGCATATATACCGACCAATGTTATCTCGATAACCGACGGTCAGATATTCCTTGAAACCGAACTGTTCCATGCAGGGGTTATGCCTGCCGTAAATCCCGGTATATCGGTCAGCCGTGTCGGCGGCAGCGCCCAGATAAAGGGTATGAAAGCGGTTGCGGGCGAACTTAAACTTATGTATTCGCAGTACCTTGAACTGCAATCGTTCGCACAGTTCGGCAGCGACCTTGACGCCGATACAAAACAGCGCCTTGCACGGGGCGAGCGGATCGTCGAAGTGCTTAAACAAAAGCGTAATTCACCCGTGCGCACGGGTTGTCAGGTCGTAATACTCTATGCCGTGGTAAACGGATATCTTGATAAAATACCGGTAAAAGAAATAGAAACATACGAGCAAAACCTGTACGAGCGGCTTAAAAACGAGCACAGCGACCTGCTGCAGCGTATTGAGCAAGGCTGCTTTGAGCCCGAAGACAAAGAGCGGATAAAAGCAGTTCTGGCGGAAACGGAGTAATGTTATGGGAGAGGATATAAGAGCGCTCCGCACACGGATAAAAAGCGTCGATTCCACCCTGCACCTTACCAATGCGATGGGGCTTGTGGCGTCGTCCAAAATACGGCGCGCAAGCACTGCGGCAACCGCCGCCGGGGAATATGCGGAACTTATAAGCGAAACGCTTAAAAGCCTTGCCGCCTCCCCCATCTGTCGCGACAGCATATACGGCAAGGAGGGCTCAGGCACCGCCAAGGTGATAGTTATAGCGGGCGACAGGGGACTTGCCGGCGGATACAATTCCGCAATTTTTAAAAAAGCGGCGGAATACTGCGGCAGCGACTGCGAGATTATTCCTATAGGGAAGCGTGCCTGCGAAAAATATAAAAAACCGATTCGCTCAGCCGAAAATTTTTCGGCTGCCGAGTCGGGCAAACTTGCCGCCGAACTCTGCGAAGATTTTAAAAGCGGGAAAATGAGCCGCCTTGTAATAATCGGCACAAAGTATGTGTCAATGCTCCGAAATGAGGTCTTTGCGGAAGAAATATTGCCGATAAAACCGCCCGAAAACGCGTGCCCGTTTAATGCCGAAGCCGAGCCGGACGAAAAAACCGTGCTTGAACAGGTGATAGGCGAATACCTTACGGGGGTGATAAGCGCGGCGGTTAAAGAAAGTTTTTTGTGCGAACTTGCCTCCCGCCGCACGGCTATGGATAACGCCGGCAAAAACGCAACCGCAATGATAGACGATTTAACGCTTAGATACAACCGCGCAAGGCAAGGCGCGATAACTCAGGAAATAACCGAAATAGTCGCCGGCGGAGACGCGTAAGGCGGCAAAAGGAGGAATATCTATGCCCGAAACAAACACAGGTAAGGTGTGCCGCGTTATGGGGCCGGTGGTCGACGTCCGTTTTGCGGAGGGGTACCTGCCGGCTATAAACAATGCGCTTGAAATAAAATCAGGCGGTAAAAGGCTGATTATCGAGGTCGCGCAGCATATCGGGGATAATACCGTGCGCTGCATCGCTATGGACTCAACCGACGGGCTGCAGCGTGATATTGATGCAATCGACACGGGCAAACCGATAAGCGTTCCCGTGGGCAAAGAAACGCTCGGCAGAATATTTAACGTTTTAGGCGAAACGGTGGATAATAAACCCGCGCCCGAAACAAAGGAGCGTTGGGAAATTCACCGCCCTGCCCCTGCATTTGACGAATTGACGTCTTCAGCCGAAATGTTTGAAACGGGAATCAAGGTTATCGACCTGCTCTGCCCCTATTCAAAAGGCGGCAAGATAGGACTTTTCGGCGGTGCGGGCGTCGGTAAAACCGTGCTTATAATGGAACTTATAAATAATATAGCAAAAGAGCACGGCGGACTTTCGGTGTTTACGGGCGTCGGCGAACGCACCCGTGAGGGCAATGACCTTTATAACGAAATGAAACAGTCGGGCGTTCTTAAAAACACTGCGCTTGTCTACGGTCAGATGAACGAACCGCCCGGCGCCAGAATGCGTGTTGCGCTTTCGGGCCTTACCCTGGCTGAATATTTCCGCGACCATGACAGGCAGGACGTGCTTTTGTTTATTGATAATATTTTCAGATTCACCCAGGCGGGCAGCGAGGTTTCTGCACTGCTCGGGCGTATGCCCTCCGCCGTCGGATATCAGCCGACCCTTGCGAACGAAATGGGCGCTTTGCAGGAGCGTATAACTTCCACCAAAAACGGCTCGGTAACCTCCGTGCAGGCGGTCTATGTGCCTGCCGACGACCTTACAGACCCTGCACCTGCAACCACATTTGCCCACCTGGACGCCACAACCGTTCTTTCCCGTAAAATATCGTCACAGGGCATTTATCCGGCGGTAGATCCGCTTGAATCGACCAGCCGAATACTCTCCCCCGAAGTGCTGGGGCAGGAGCATTATGAAGTGGCGCGCGAAGTTCAGCGCATTTTGCAGCGGTATACCGAACTGACCGATATTATCGCAATAATGGGTATGGACGAACTGTCGGACGAGGATAAAAGGATTGTGGGCCGCGCGCGCAGAATACAAAAATTCCTGTCGCAGCCGTTCGATGTGTCCGAAAAATTCACGGGCATACCCGGCAGATATGTCCCCGTGAGCGAAACAATACGCGGATTTAAGGGCATAATCGAGGGTAAATATGACGATCTGCCCGAATCGGCTTTCCTCTTTGTCGGAACGATAGAAGAAGCCGTTAAAAAAGCGGAGAAGGTGGCGCAATGAGCGGATTTCACCTTAAAATCGCTTCACCCGACGGCAAAATATTCGAGGGGGAGGTAACCTCGCTTTCGGTTCGCGGCGTCGCGGGCGACTTTGCGGTTTTGGCAAATCACGCACCGTTTATAACCGCCGTGAAACCCTGTATTTGTAAGATTACATTGCCCGACGGCAGCGAAAAAAAGGCAAATATCGGGGGCGGAATACTGTCGGTTGACGGGGGCGAAGCCCGACTGATGTCGCATAGTTTTAACCTGATTTAACGAATAATTATCGGTGCCCTAATCTAATATCCGGCTCCCGATTCCCAGCCCCTGACTTCTGATTCCTGTTTTTCGCCGCCGGTGTGCAAACCGCATGTTTTCGTTAGGCGGCGTTGCCAAATAACGGACGGCACGCACTTGCCCTTACCTCCCGTTCTGGACGTTAGACGATAGACTGTAGATATTAGATGTGGTAGATATCAGTTTGTACGCTTACGGCACGCACTGACCCTTGCCTCCACCTGACGGGGGAGGTGGGTTTTGACCGTAGGTCAAAACTCGGAGGGAGAGATAACGAAGGCTGACGAAAAACCACAGACTTCAGGCATTGAATATCTTATATCAGACTTTAATTTTAGATATTAGATAATGGTAACGGTAGTTAGGGAATAGACAGTAACCTGTTCTTACCGGTGGTTTTTTCTCTCCCTCAGTCAAAAATCAAAGATTTTTGCCAGCTCTCGGCTGCCGCCTCGGTCGGTGCTTCTGCTCCGCAGAGGTGTCCACCGGACACCCGCACTCTCGCCAGAGGGGCCAAGGGCGGCTACGCCGCCGAATAGATAACGGAAGTCGGGCAAAGCCAAGGGCGGTAAACCGCCGGATAACGGAAGTCGGGTAAAGACAAGGGCGGCGGTAAAATGTGCAAGAGTTTGAAAAACACCGTCTGTTAGCCGATTTACGCCCGCCGCATCTGCATCACATATCCAACATCTGCAGTCTAATATCAGGCTCGTATATAAATTAAGCCGACAAAACGACCTTTCACTTTATTTAAGTGTCAGGTCGTTTTTGGGACTGAGGGTTTTTGCACACTAAGAACAAAATCGGTGCTTACCGATAACTTTTATAAGCGGTCGGCTCCATATCCAGGAACTTGTGGCGGTGGACGGGTTGAAATAATAAATTGCGCCGCCGCTCGGGTCAAGTCCGTTAAGCGCATCGCGCGCCGCCGAATATGCACTGTCGGACACGGGCTTATTGAACTGCCCGTCGCTCAAACAGGAAAATGCGCCTTTTTGGTATATCACGCCCGACACCGAATCGGGGAACGACGGGTGCTTTACCCTGTTTAACACCACTGCGCCGACGGCTACCTGACCCGAATACGGCTCGCCGCGCGCCTCTGCCGATATCAGCCTTGCAAGCAGGTTATAATCATTGCTTGAATAGGAGGAATTTCCACCCGACGCTGCGCCGCCGCTTGACAGACCTATCTTTTCAAGCGTTTCGGCACCTGCAATTCCGTCCGCCGTCAGACCGTGTTTTTTCTGGAATTTTATAACCGCATTTTTGGTCGCCGTACCGTATATGCCGTCAACGGCACCGCCGTAATATCCCCATGCTTTCAGCCTTTTTTGAATATTACGCACCTCTTCCCCGCGCGACCCTGTTTTGGAAACGGCGGATGACTGAAAACAAAATGTAAAAATCAGCGTTATTGCCAAAAGTGCCGTAATAACTTTTTTTGAACATCTTTTCATAATTTTAATCACTGCCTTTGCGGTTCGGCTTTTATCGGATTTTCTTTACGGAAGACAGGCGGCGCGTAAATTTCGTCGGGCGCAATGCGGCGGGTCATGCCGCCGTTCCGTTTCAAAGGCACCGCGGTTAAATGTCCGGAAGTTCCGTGAATTTATAATATTTTTTTCCGTTTTAAAAAAAATATTCCCTCCCCCGGGCAAAAGACGCAAATTTTTTATTGACAAAATCTCGGTTTTTAAGTATAATTTTATCTTGATAGGTTGTGTTACTGTTTTCATTTTTAAATTTCGGCTTGCCGCATGGCCGTTTTGTATGTAACGCAACAGGATTTTATGCGGTCGAAGGAGGATCAAAGTAGATGAAAAGAACATATCAGCCTAAGAAACTTCACCGCAAGAGGGAACACGGTTTCAGAAAAAGAATGGCCACCGCAAACGGAAGAAAGGTTCTCGCCCGCCGCAGATCAAAAGGCAGAAAGACCCTTACCTACTAATGAAAGGCCACAACAGTGGTCTTTCACTGTATTATGAGATCTGATTGAACGGATTGATTTACGTGATTCTTGAAACTCTGAATTTGAATAAAGATTTTCGCCGTGCCTACTGGCGCGGAAAGTCCTATACGGGTTCACGGCTTGTAACCTACGTTTTGCCGAACCGCAGCGGCAAAATAAGATTTGGAATCACTACAAGCAAAAGAATCGGCGGCGCGGTGCAGCGCAATCGTGCGCGCAGGGTTATAAAGGCAGCCTTTCGCTCCTGCCTGCCCGAAATTTCAGGTTCCGCCGATATCGTCTTTGTGGCACGCGTTAAAACCACCTATTCTAAAAGCACTAAAGTTGAAAAAGATATGCGCGCCCATTTACGGGAGGCAGGCCTTTTATGAAAAGGCTGCTGATAGCCGCCGTAAAATTTTACAGGAAAACCATTTCTCCCCTGACGCCCGGCACCTGCAGATTTATACCTACCTGCTCCGAATATGCTGTGGAAGCGCTTGAAAAACGCGGTGCTCTGGTTGGGTTGGGGCTTACGGTATGGCGATTGCTTCGCTGCAATCCCTTCAACAAACACTGCGGGTATGACCCCGTACCTGAAAAGAAAAACAAGTGAACGAAATCCGGCACCGTGCGTAATTTCCGCCGTGCCCGATATTCGGGATTGGAGATATTAAATGGGAATAATCGGTGTGCCGATGGGCTATGTGCTCAGGTGGCTTATGTCAATTTCCGGCAACAATTTCGCTTTGGCTGTATTCTTGTTTACAATACTCGTAAACCTTGTAATGCTGCCGCTTACGATAAAAACGCAAAAAACATCCATGAAACAGGCTCGCCTTCGCCCGAAACTTGAAGCAATCAAGAAAAAATACGGGGATGACCGTATGAAGGTTCAGCAGGCAACGCAGGAACTTTATACCAAAGAGGGTGTATCGCCTGCCGGCGGCTGTTTGCCTATGGTTTTGCGCCTTGTGTTTATGATGGGCGTTTACGAAGTTATAAGAAAGCCGATAAGTTATATTGCCAACCTTAAAGTTTCCGACAAAGCGCTTAAAGCGCTCGGCGGAAGTGCGAAGAGCGAAATCACACTGCTTAAACATATTGATAAAGCAGGCAAGTATTTCTCCGCATCGGAGATTGAAAAAATCGAGAAGATTGATTTTAACTGGCTCGGTATTCAGTTGACCGAGCGCCCCCATTTCAGTTGGGATATTATCGGCGGCTGGGAAAAAATCTGGCTTATCCCCCTGCTTGCATTCGCGGCGGCTATGATAAACAGCATCGTTATGCTTATAATAAATAAAAAAATCAATCCCGACCAACCCAATATGGCAGGTATGATGCTTACAATGCCGCTTATATCCCTGTTCTTTGCTTTCAGCCTTGAAGGCGCGGTCGGTTTCTATTGGATATGCTCAAGTCTTATCTCCTGCGTGGTACAGGCGTTGGTTACCATACGCTACAACCCCAACAGACTTATGGCGGAGGATCGCCTTAAAGCGATTACGGCACGCGACATTTACGAAAAAAAGAAAATTTCGGAAGAAAAATAATTATCCGTTTTTATATTAGGAGGATCTGAATTGATAAAAGAAGCACTCGGCAAAGCCGATACGGTTGAAGAAGCAAGGGAACGCGCACTTGCAGGATTAAAGGCCAAAAACAAGATTAAAGATACCGCGGATATCCGGTACGAAGTTCTGGAAATGCCCAAAGCCAAGGTTTTGGGATTGTTCGGCGGCAAACTTGCCGTCGTTAAGGCATTTGTTGAATTACCCGATGAAAAACCGGCAAAAAAACAACCCGCAAAAGGTGACCGGCAGAAGGCACCTGCCGATAAAAAGGCTCAACCCGAAAAGAAAGAAAAAAACGCTCCGGCAAAGGGCGAAAATACCGGTGCTGCCGCCGCCGAGGCTGCGGGCGTACCTGTTGACAGGCTTGAAAAGTCGGGCAACGCCGCAAAGGCTGCAGCATATATAACCGAAATTCTGAAAGAACTCGGCTGCAATGATGTTAA
The DNA here is from genome assembly GCA_963630555.1 of Roseburia intestinalis. Lineage (GTDB taxonomy): Bacteria > Bacillota > Clostridia > Oscillospirales > Acutalibacteraceae > CAVALG01. The sequence continues at coordinate 39,959 of CAVGND010000003.1, forward strand.
AATGACGGTTGACGAAAAGGATGACGGTGCGGCAATAAATGTTGAGGGTGATAACCTCGGCGTTGTAATAGGCCGCCGCGGTGAAACGCTTGACGCACTGCAGTACCTTGCCTCGCTTGCGGCAAGCAAGAAGGGCGAGGGATATTACCGCGTAGTAATAAATGTGGGCGATTACCGCGAAAAACGCGCCGCCTCGCTTGAGGGATTGGCAAAAAAGACCGCCGCAACAGCCATCAGACTTCATCGCAGCCGCTCACTTGAGCCGATGAACCCGTATGAGCGCAGAATAGTTCATACCGCAATACAGGGTGTTGAAGGCGTTACCTCCAAATCAATAGGCGAAGGGTCAAGAAGACACGTCGTAATCATTCCCGATAATGCCGAGCGCCGCCCGCGCGGAAACTACGGCAGGGAACGTGCCGCATATAATGCCGTGCCTGCACAGGAAACCGAAAAGAGGGCTGACGCTCAAAGTATGCCGCTTTACGGAAGAATAGATAAGTAGTTTAAAACCTCGGGGCGTATTCTGCGGATTTGCCTCGGGGTATTTTTTGAATATGGCAATATTTTCTCTTTCGGGTGTATTCCGGCATATTAACCGTGAAAGGAAGCGCTGTTATGGATATACGGACAGGGGATAGAATTATAATGAAAAAACCGCACCCGTGCGGCGGCAACGAATTTACCGTTCTGCGCGTGGGTATGGATTTTAAAATAAAATGCGAAAAATGCGGCAGAGAAATAATGCTGCCGCGGCAAAAGGCGGAAAAAAGAATAAAATCGGTTGAAAGAACCGATTGAAGAATGGATCTTTACCGCAATTTAATTTAAAGGGATTAATTTATGTTTGATAAACTGAAACAGGTAGAAGAAAGATTTAACGAGATCGCCGCACTGTTGGCTGACCCCGAAATTTTTTCGGATCGGGAAAACTTTAAAAAATTAATGAAAGAGCATAAGCAGTTGACGCCTATCGTGGAAAAATACCGCGAGTACCGCGGGGCTAAACAAAGTTATGAGGAAGCGCACGGGATACTCTCGGACGGTGGGGTTGACCCTGAACTCAAACTGCTCGCCGAAGAACAGAAAAACGAGGCTGAAGCGGATATACAGCGCATTTCGGAAGAACTTAAAGTTCTTCTGCTGCCGCAAGACCCGAACGACGATAAAAATGTAATAATAGAGATCCGCGGCGGCGCAGGCGGCGAGGAAGCCGCACTGTTTGCGGCGGCGCTTACAAGAATGTACAGTATGTACGCCGAAACCAAGCGTTGGAAGATCGAAACCGTCGGTGCAAACGAAACCGAACTCGGCGGATATAAAGAAATAAGTATGACGGTGGAGGGTGAGGGCGCTTATTCGCGCCTTAAATACGAAAGCGGCGTCCACCGTGTTCAGCGTGTACCCGAAACCGAAACTTCGGGCAGGATACACACTTCAACCGTTACAGTAGCCGTGCTGCCCGAGGCTGACGAGGTTGAACTTGAAATCAACCCTGCCGATTTGCAGATTGACACCTACCGTTCAAGCGGTGCGGGCGGACAGCACGTCAACAAGACCGAATCCGCAATACGCATAACCCATATCCCCACGGGCACGGTGGTTGAATGTCAGGACGAACGCAGCCAGCACAAAAACCGCGAAAAGGCGATGCGCGTTCTGCGCTCAAGAATATATGAAAAAATGATGGCGGAACAGACCGACGCCATAGCGTCCGACAGGCGCGCGCAGGTCGGAACGGGCGACCGTTCAGAGCGGATACGTACCTATAACTATCCGCAAGGCAGGGTCACCGACCACAGAATAGGGCTTACCCTTTATAAACTCGAGCAGGTGCTTAACGGCGACCTTGACGAGATCATAGATTCGCTTATAACATATTACAGAACCGAAATGTTGAAATCAGGTAATGAATAATGGATACTCTGAAAACCGCTAAACTTAACGCATTGGGCGGCGGCAGACGCGCCGCCGTATTGCAGGCGGCTGAAATAATCAAAAACGGCGGACTGGTCGCTTTCCCTACCGAAACGGTATACGGGCTGGGGGCTGACGCATTTAACGGCGCAGCGGTAAAACGCATATTTGCCGCCAAAGGCCGCCCGCAGGATAATCCGCTTATTGTACATATAAGCGATATTTCAATGCTGCCGCCGCTTGTTAAAAACATACCCGACTCAGCAAAAAAATGTGCCGAAAAATTCTGGCCGGGACCCTTTACAATGATATTGCCGAAAAGCGATTTAATCCCCGACGAAGTCAGCGCAGGGCTTGAAACGGTGGCAATACGCTTCCCGTCCGACCCAATCGCGCAGGAACTTATATCGGCGGCAGGCACACCTATCGCCGCGCCGAGCGCGAACCTTTCCGGCTCACCGAGCCCCACCACCGCCGAGCACTGCATTAAAGACCTTGACGGCAGGGTGGAAGCAATTTTAATGGGTAACCCCTGCGCCGTCGGCGTGGAGTCTACCGTTATCACATTAGCGGGTGAACGCCCTCGGCTTTTACGGCCGGGCGGAGTAACCCCAGAACAGTTAAGGGAATTGCTGCCCGATCTGGAAATTGACCGTGCCGTATTGCAGGAACCGGAAAAGGGCACGCGCGTGGCAAGCCCCGGTATGAAATATAAGCACTATTCCCCGAAAACGAGGGTAATAATGATAGAAGGCGAATCCGAACGATTTGCGGAATATGTTAATTCACACGCAGCGGACGGCGTTTGCGCCCTTTGCTGTGACGAAGAAAAGGCGGCGCTTAACGTGCCGTCGCTTACCTACGGCAGTTTGTCCGACGATTCGCAAAAAGCCGCAGAACTTTTCGGCGCATTGCGGAATGTTGACAAAATGAACTGCAACCTGTGCTATGCTCACGCTCCGCACAAAAGCGGCGTCGGTCTTGCGGTTTATAACCGTCTTATACGTGCCGCCGGATTTGAGGTGATTGCCGTTTGAAAATAATCGGTATGACCGGACCGACGGGTTCCGGTAAATCTACGGTTGCCGAATCGGCGAAAAAACTCGGTTTCTTCGTTATAGACGCCGACAATATTTCAAGACAGGTCACGATTTCCGAAATATTGCTTATTAAACAGTTGCGAATGAGTTTCGGTAACGGTATAATTAAAGATGACGGAAGCCTTGACCGTAAGGCACTCGCACGCGCCGCATTTAAAACAGAGGCACGAAAAAACGAACTGCAAAGAATTATTTTTCCGTATATAAAAAATCAAATAGCAAAAGATATGGAAAAAGCGAAAAGTGAGGGGTATAAATATTGTCTGCTTGACGCACCGACGCTTTTTGAAAGCGGACTTGACTCGGTCTGCGATGTGACGGTTGCGGTGCTGTGCAACCGTGATGAGAGAAAACGCCGAATACTTCTGCGTGACGGGTTGACCGAAGAGGATGCCGAAATACGGCTCGGCGCAGGTGAAACGGATGAATATTATAAGGAACGCGCCGATAAAATTATCTACAATAACGGCAATATAGCCGAATTTTGCGAAAATGCAATAAAATTTTTAACGGAGGAGCAAGAACTATGATTGAAAAATCTGATGCTGTAAAAAAATTAAAAGACGAACTTTTTTATGAAAAAAAGAACGGCAGAAATCTTGTAAATGACGAAGTTTTAAAAGCCGGCGACGAATTTTGCGCCGATTACTGCAAATTTTTAGGCAAAGCAAAGACCGAGCGCCTTGCGGTGCGTGAAACTTTGGCACTTGCTGCCGAGAAAGGATTTACCGAATTCGACCCCGATAAGAAATATAAAGCGGGCGACAAGGTGTATGTCAACAATCACGGAAAATCGGTCATCCTTGCCGTTATAGGCAAGCGCCCGATTAAAGAGGGCGTTAAGATAACCGCTTCACACATAGATTCGCCGCGCCTTGACCTTAAGCCCAACCCGCTTTACGAAAGCGGCGACCTTGCTTATTTTAAAACCCATTACTACGGCGGAATTAAAAAATACCAATGGGCGACAATTCCGCTTTCGCTTTACGGCGTCGTTGTAAAACGCGACGGCAGCCGCGTTGAAATTTCAATCGGTGATAGCGAGGGTGATCCCTGCTTTGTGGTAAGCGACCTGCTGCCGCACCTGGCTGCCGAGCAGAGCAAACGCACTTTATCGGACGGCATTAGGGGCGAAGAACTTAATATCCTTATCGGTTCGCACCCCTTTAAAGCCGACGAGGGCTCCGACCTTGTGAAACTTAATATAATTAAAATTCTTAACGAAAAATACGGCATAACCGAGGGTGATTTTCTCTCGGCTGAACTGGAGGCTGTACCGTCATATATGCCGCGCGATGTGGGCTTTGACCGTTCGCTTATAGGCGCTTACGGTCATGACGACCGTGTCTGCGCTTACCCTGCGCTGCGTGCGGTTCTTGATGTTGAAAGCCCCGAAAAAACCGTTCTTACCGTCCTGGCGGATAAGGAAGAAATCGGGTCGGACGGCAACACAGGACTTAACTCTTCTTTCCTTAAATATTTTATAGAGGATTTGGCAGCAGCCGAAGGACTTACCGCAGGGCGCGTGCTGCGTGTTTCAAAATGCCTGTCGGCTGACGTTAATTCGGCTTACGACCCCACTTTCAGCGATGTGTTTGAGCCGAAAAACTCTTCCTTCCTCAACGGCGGTGCGGTTATCACCAAATATACGGGCGCACGCGGCAAAAGCGGAACAAGCGACGCATCGGCTGAATATGTCGGCGAAATCCGCAAAATGCTTTGCGACGCCGATATCATCTGGCAGACGGGCGAACTCGGCAAAGTTGACGCAGGCGGCGGCGGCACGGTTGCAATGTTTATTGCAAACCTCGGCGTTGACACGGTCGACCTCGGCGTTCCCGTGCTTGCTATGCACGCACCGTTTGAAATAGTTGCAAAGTTCGATGTGTATATGACCTATCTCACCGTGCTTGAATTCTACAAAACACTTTAATTATTTTAGGGAGTGAAATTTAATGACAATTTTAGTAACCGGCGGCGCCGGATATATCGGCAGCCATACCTGTGTTGAACTTTTAAACAACGGGTACGATGTAATTGTGGCGGATAATCTTGCAAACAGCAATGAAGAATCACTGCGAAGAGTTGAAAAAATAACGGGCAAAACCCTTAAATTTTATAAGGCGGACATATGCGACCGTGCCGCAACGGATAAAATTTTTGATGAAAATAAAATCGACGCCGTAATACATTTTGCGGGGCTTAAAGCGGTCGGCGAATCGGCAAAAATACCGCTTGAGTACTATGAAAACAACCTGGGCTCAACCTTTACTCTGTGCGAAAGTATGCGTGCCCACGGCTGCAAAGCCCTGGTTTTCTCGTCCTCCGCAACCGTATACGGCGATAAAAACGAGGTTCCGTTTGACGAAACCATGCCCATTACCACAACAAGCAGCCCTTACGGAAGAACCAAACTGTTTATAGAACAGATTTTAACCGATGTTTACAATGCCGATAAAGACCGGTCGATCGTTCTGCTTCGCTACTTTAATCCCATCGGTGCGCACGAAAGCGGAACAATAGGCGAAGATCCGCGCGGCATTCCCAACAATCTTATGCCGTTTATATCACAGGTTGCCGTAGGAAAACGCGAAAAATTAAGCGTTTTCGGCAACGATTACCCGACCCGTGACGGCACCTGCATCAGGGATTACATTCATGTTGTGGATTTGGCGGAAGGCCATGTCAAAGCGGTTGAATATGCGCTGCATCACAAAACCTGCGAGGCGATAAACCTCGGCACCGGCAACGGCACAAGCGTGCTTGAACTTGTGCACGCTTTTGAAAAGGCATCGGGCGTTAAGGTCAATTATGAAATAACCGCACGCCGCCCCGGCGATATTGCCGAAAACTACGCAAAAGCGGATAAGGCGCAGAAACTGCTCGGCTGGAAGGCTAAACGCAGTATCGAGGATATGTGCGTTGACAGTTGGCGTTGGCAGAAAAACAATCCCAACGGTTACGGCGAGTGATACTTTAACGCTTTACAAGATGTTCGGTTCCCGATTAAATAACGGCTGTTCGACAGTTTTAAAGAGGTGTGATTATGGGTTATTACGGTTTTGACTATTATTATCTTTTGCTTGTGCTGCCGGCGTTTTTAATTTCGCTTATCGCACAAATCAAGGTTAAAACAACATTTTCAAAATATTCGTCGGTCGGCTCCCCGCTTACCGGCAGGCAGGCTGCGGAGCGCGTACTTGCCGCCGCCGGCGTAAACGGTGTTCGGATAGAACGGGTTTCCGGTAATCTGACCGACCATTACGACCCGCGCGGCAATGTTATCCGCCTTTCCGACAGCGTGTTCGATTCAAACAGCGTTTCGGCTGTAGGCGTTGCGTGCCATGAGGCAGGGCATGCGGTGCAGTACGCCGTCGGCTACGCGCCCATAAAAATCCGCGCTGCGGTCATTCCGGCGTGTCAGTTCGGCTCAAGCTTTTCCTGGATAGCACTTATAATGGGTCTGATTTTAAATTCATCACCGCTTATTTGGGCGGGTATCGCATTGTTTTCGCTTGTTGTACTCTTCCAACTTATAACCCTGCCTGTGGAATTTGATGCGTCACGCCGCGCAATGTCGGCAATACGCTCGGGCGGAATTTTGAATGATTCGCAGGCTAAGGGTGCGCGCCGTGTGCTTTCGGCGGCTGCTATGACATATGTTGCCGCGCTGCTTGTGTCCCTTGCCCAACTTTTAAGACTTGTACTGCTTTTCGGCAAGCGGAACGACTGACAAAAATATATTTTAACGCACAAACGAATGGAGAGATGCAGCAATGATGAAAAGAGATTTGCCTATGCTTATGGATTTGTATGAAGCTACCATGTCAAGCGGTCTTATACAATCCGGCAAGGGCGATACAATAAGTTATTTTGATATGTTTTTCAGAAGAATACCCGATGACGGCGGTTTTGCCGTTATGGCAGGGCTGCACCAATTGATTGAATATCTTGATAATCTTAAATTCTCCGACGAAGATGTCAGGTATTTCCGTTCGCTTAACCTGTTTTGCGACGAATTTTTGGATATGCTTGCGAACTTTAAATTCACCTGCGATGTCTGGGCAATACCGGAGGGTACGCCAATATTCCCCAAAGAGCCGATAATCACGGTTCGCGGGCCGGTTTCGCAGGCTATGCTTATTGAAACAATGCTCCTGCTTTGCGTTAATCATCAGTCACTCATTGCCACAAAATCAAACCGTATTGTCCGCGCGGCTGACGGCAGAGGGGTTATGGAGTTCGGCGCACGCCGTGCCCACGGATATGACGCCAGCGTTTACGGTGCTCGTGCTTCGTTTATTGCGGGCTGCGTAGGAACCTCCTGCGTTAAGGCCGGCATGGATTTCGGAATACCCGTTTCGGGCACAATGGCTCATTCATGGGTTCAACTGTTCGACAGTGAGTATGAAGCCTTTAAGACCTATGCCGAGCATTACCCTGACAGTTGCCTTTTGCTTGTTGATACCTATAATGTGCTTAAATCGGGAATACCCAACGCCATAAAGGTGTTCAACGAAGTGCTTAAACCCCGGGGTTACAGACCCCTCGGTATCCGTATAGACAGCGGCGATATCACCTACCTTACCAAAAAGGTAAGAAAAATGCTTGATAACGCAGGTTACCCCGACTGCAAAATATGTGTTTCCAACTCTCTGGACGAATATAATATTCGGGATATGCTGGTTCAGGGTGCGAAGGTTGACTCTTTCGGTGTTGGCGAACGGCTTATTACCGCGTCAAGCGAGGCGGTATTCGGCGGAGTTTATAAGATAGTTGCCGTTGAGGATGAAAACGGCAAGATTATCCCAAGAATAAAAATAAGCGAGAATGTCGAGAAGATTACAATTCCCTGCTTTAAAACCTGCTGGCGCCTTTACGATAACGAAAGCGGCAACGCAATTGCCGATGTTATTACCATGGCGGACGAGGTTATTGATGATTCAAAACCGTATGAAATTTTTGACCCCGAGCATACATGGAAACGCAAAACGGTAACAAACTTCACCGCACGCCGCCTGCAGGAACAGATTTTCAAGGGCGGAAAGTGTGTTTACGAAAATCCCTCAACAGCCGATGTGAAAAATTACTGCAAACAGCAGATAGATAACCTTTGGGACGAAGTTAAGAGGTTTGAAAAACCTCATACTTACTATGTTGACCTGTCACAAAGGCTTTGGGATAAGCAGCATGAACTGCTTAATAAATATTCCGACTGAGGTGACTTTACCATGAGAAAAATCACTGTTTTTGCACTTTGCGCCATCCTTGCCCTTTCAACTTTTATCGCCGCTTGCGGCAATAAAAAAACTGTTGACAACAAGCAGGGTGATGTCGACCCCGAAGCGCTTGAAGCAAGTGCCGAAGAAGGCGAAATAACGGGTTTGCCCTTCACAATCGGCGATAATGCGGCAAGCGTAAAAGCGCATTACACAAAAAAAGAAAACGGGAAGTCCGTAAAGAATTATAATGAGAGCAAAAGCGGCGAATACCCAACCGTAACCACGGACGACGCGGTTTATTATTTCTCTGCCGATGACGATACCCTGCTTGCCGCGGTTTCATTTAAAAATGATACATATAACTTCCGCTTCGGCACAAATACCGTAAGCGATGTACGCTATTTTTTGGGCAACGGCTATGAAGAAAGGCCGACAGCCGACAGCCTTACCTTCTTGCCGGATGGCATCGTTTCTGGCGATAATATTATGACATTGACCTATCCCTACGGCGACTGCGGTATGAAATTTATTTTCAGCAACACCAAACTTTCGGCGATTGTGTTGTTTAATAACGCGAAGTTCGATTTTTCTAAATGCACCGCCTGAAACGCCGTATTCTTAAGAAAGGCAGCAGCCGATTATGGATAAACGCATAAATAAACAAAAAAACCGAAAAAATATAAAACGCTTTCTGCCCTATTATCGTCGTTATGCGGGGCTGGTCGGATTGGATCTGTTTTTTGCGGCGTTTACCACAGTGTGTGAACTTGCGCTGCCCATGATAGTGCGGCAAATTACCGACGCCGCAACAAAGGATGTTGCACTTTTAACGCCGAAACTTATTTTATCGGCAGGCGGATTTTACATTTTTTTGCGTATTGTTGACGCTGCGGCGTTTTATTTTATGGCTACCGTCGGGCATATTACGGGTGCAAAAATAGAAACCGACCTGCGAACCGATATGTTCGACCACCTGCAAAAACTCTCTTTTTCATATTATGACGGGGCTAAGGTCGGCTCTATAATGTCAAGAATAACGCACGACCTTTTTGATGTTACCGAATTTGCTCACCACTGCCCCGAAGAACTGTTTATAACCGCTATTAAAATAATTGCGTCCTTTGTTATTCTTTGCACTATGAATATTCCGATGACGCTTATAGTATTTGCGGTAATACCGCCGATGGTTATAATTTTAAGCGTTTTCAACAAGCGCATGCGCAAAGGATTTATGGACTCACGCCGCCAGATAGGCGAACTTAATGCCGGCGTGGAGGACAGTCTTTTAGGTATCCGCGTGGTAAAATCCTTCACGGGTGAAGAAATTGAGCGTAAAAAATTCCAAAAAGGCAACCTTGCTTTTCTGGATACCAAACGGAATATATATAAAATAATGGGCGCGTTCCAGTGCTCAACCCGACTGTTTGACGGGCTTATGTATATAATAGTTGTAATTGTCGGCGCATTCTTTATGCGCGGCAGATATATTTCGGCAGCCGACCTTGTCGCCTTTTTGCTTTTTGTAAGCACTCTGCTCGGTTCAATACGCAGGATAGTGGAGTTCGGCGAGCAGTTCCAACGCGGTATGACCGGTATTGAAAGATTTTTTGAAATAATGGATACAGAGCCGGATATTACCGACCGAAGGGGCGCAAAAAAACTAAAAAACGCAAACGGCGATATTGAATTTTGCAATGTTTCGTTTAAATATTCGGCTGAAAACGAGGCGGTTCTTGACGGATTTAATATGCATATAGGTGCGGGCAGAACCGTAGCGCTTGTAGGCCCGTCCGGCGGCGGAAAAACAACCGTTTCGTCGCTTATTCCCCGTTTTTACGATGTCTGCGGCGGATGCATAAAAATCGACGGAACCGATATTCGTGATTATACATTGCGCTCTTTGCGGCAAAATATAGGTATAGTTCAACAGGATGTATATATGTTTTCGGGCTCGGTTAAAGATAATATAGCCTACGGTAAACCCGACGCAACCGATGATGAAATCCGCCGTGCGGCGCGCCTTGCCGGTGCGGACGGATTTATAACCGAACTGCCCGACGGATATGATACCTATGTGGGCGAGCGCGGCGTTAAACTTTCGGGCGGTCAGAAACAGCGTATTTCCATAGCGCGTGTGTTTTTAAAAGATCCCCCGATACTTATTCTGGACGAAGCCACTTCCGCACTTGACAACGAGAGCGAGCGGGTGGTGCAGGAGTCGCTCGGGCGGCTTTCCGAAGGCAGAACAACGCTCATAATAGCCCACCGCCTTACAACCGTAAAAAATGCCGACGAAATTCTGGTTATTGACGGCGGCGGAAATGTGATTGAACACGGCAGCCACAGCGAACTTCTTAAATCAGGCGGCAGATACAGCGAACTGTATAAAATATATGACGACGTGCGATAATGTGTAATCGGGTGTGACGGTTTTGCCCCGTCAGCCTACGGAAAAGGAGATAATACAATGGATTTCAAGCAGTTTTTTTCAAAAATAGAGGGAAAAAAGATAGCCCTTTGCGGCATAGGCATAAGCAATACTCCGCTTATATTCGACTTTCTTGATAAAGGCGCAAGGGTCTACGCTTGCGACAGGCGCACCCGCGAACAGATAGGGCCGCTTGCCGACAAACTTGAGGAACGCGGCGCGGTGCTGAGATTAGGCCCCGATTATCTTAAAAATTTAGAGGTCGATATCATATTCCGCACCCCGGGAATGAATTTTCACCTTCCCGAATTTGCCGCCGCACGCCGCAACGGTATTGCGGTTACAAGCGAAATGGAGGTGTTTTTCGACTTGTGCCCCGCAACCATATTCGCCGTTACGGGCTCGGACGGGAAAACCACCACCACGACGCTTATTGCCAAAATGCTTGAAGCGGAAGGTAAAAAAGTTCATGTCGGCGGCAACATCGGTCATCCGCTGCTGCCCGATATAGAACACATTTCAGCTGACGATTTTGTTGTTGTGGAACTTTCGTCTTTTCAACTTATTTCAATGCGTAAAGGCCCGGATGTTGCGGTTGTGACCAATGTTGCGCCGAATCACCTTGATATACACAAGGATATGGACGAATATATTTCCGCCAAAAAAAACATTCTCCTGCATCAGAACGCCTTTTCACGCACGGTGCTGAACGCCGAAAACTCGATAACCGCGGGATTTGCCGACCTTGTAAGGGGTCAGACTATGTTCTTCTCGCTTTCCGGTAAAGTGGACAACGGCGCATATCTTGACAGGGAGGGAACTCTTAATATGGCATACCGAGGTATGTCGGTTCCCATTATAAACCGAAGCGAGATTGCTCTGCTCGGCGACCATAACGTCGCCAATTATCTTGCCGCAATTTCCGCCGTTTGGGGTTATGCCGGCGCTGACAGCATATGTCGTGTAGCCCGTGAATTTAAGGGTGTTGAACACCGCATAGAACCCGTGCGCGAACTTGACGGAGTTAAATATTATAACGATTCCATAGCGACAAGCCCGACACGCACGATGGCGGGGCTTAAAGCGTTTGACCGAAAGGTTATACTTATTGCCGGCGGATATGATAAACACGTGCCGTTTGAGCCGCTTGCCCCCGTGGTTATTGAAAAGGTGAAACTGCTTATACTTACGGGCGCTACGGCGGATAAGATTGAAAAAGCCGTGACGGGCGACCCTGCCTATAACGGCAGCCCGAAAATAATCAGGGCGGAGGATTTGGAAAAAGCGGTTGCCGCCGCTCACGACAACGCCGAAAGCGGAGATATAGTAACGCTCAGTCCGGCTTCGGCAAGTTTTGATTCTTACCCCAACTTTATGGCAAGGGGCGACCACTTTAAAAAACTTGTAAACAGTCTTTAATTTGTCCGAAAAACGGCGGGCGGCTGAAAAAAAGAGGCGTATGTAATGGAACTTAAAGAACTTGTAATGCAACTTTGCAACTGCGGCGGATTCGGCGGACTGAGATCCGCCGCCGACAAAGCGGCGGACGCAATAGCCGAATATGCCGACGAGGTTGAGTCGGACGGTAAAAGCGTGACCGCCGTAATCAGGGGCAGCAGTAACCGAACACTGATGTTCGACGCGCATATTGACGAAATCGGTATGGTCGTGACAAGCGTAAGTGACGACGGGTTTTTAAAAGTTGCCGCTGCCGGCGGCATTGACGCGCGCATACTTGCCGCACAGCCCGTTTGCATTTACGGGGCTGACGAAAAATGTTACGGCGGCGTATTTTGCAGCACACCGCCGCATTTAAAAAAAGGCGACACAACACAGCCGACAATAGATAAAATGTGCATTGACACGGGTCTTGGCGAAAAAGCGAAAGATTTAATTCCGACGGGCAGCCGGGTAACTTTTGCCCCGTCTGCCCGTACACTCTCGGGCAATATGCTGGCGGCCAAGTCACTTGACGACCGTGCCGGGGTCGCCGCACTTATTGAGGCGGCACGACTGATACGGCTTGAAGGCACGCCCGAATACACCGTAATTTTTCTGTTCAGCGATGCCGAGGAACTCTCGGCACGCGGCGCAAAAACAAGAACCTTTGCAATTGATCCGCAAAAAGCGATCGCCGTAGACGTAAGTTTCGGCAACACGCCGAATGTTGACCCGGATAAAACCGCAAAACTCGGAACAGGCGCAATGATAGGCGTTTCGCCTGCCCTCTCTTACCCGATGAGCGATAAACTCAAATCCCTTGCCGACTCAGCCGAAATACCCTACACGGTTGAGGTTATGGGCGGCAGAACCGGCACAAATGCCGATGTTATATCGGTAAGCCGCGCGGGCGTCGAAACAGGGCTTATTTCAATACCCATCAGAAATATGCACACGCCGCAGGAGGTTGTTGACCTCGGCGACATTGAAAACACGGCGCGCCTGTTGTGCGAATATGCCGTTCGGGGGTAATAAACGGGATGAAGGAACTTTTAGAAAAACTTTGTCGGATTGACGCGGTTTCGGGCGGAGAATCCGCTCTGCGTGAATTTTTGATAAAAGAAATAGGTGACGATGCCGAATTAAAAACCGACGCACTCGGCAACCTGACAGCCTTTAAAAAGGGTGAGAAAAGACCGCTTAAAAAAGTGATGGTGGACGCCCATATGGACGAAGTCGGGCTGATAATCACGGGGGCGGACGAAAGCGGTTTTTTGAAATTTGAAACTGTCGGCGGAATTGAGCCCGGCGTTCTTGCGGCGCGTGCCGTAAGGTGCGGAAATGTAAGCGGCGCCACGGTTACAAAGCCCATACATCTGCTCCGAAAGGACGAGGCGGACAAGCCGATTAAAAAAGAAGATATAGTTATAGACATAGGTGCAAAAAGCCGTGAAGAAGCGCTTGCAAAACTCCCTTTGGGCAGTTTGGTTGCCTTTGCCGAGCCGCCCTTTGAAATGGGAAGCCTTTTAAAGGCAAAAGCGATTGACGACCGTGCAGGGGTTGCGGTTCTTTTAAACCTCTTAAAACAGCCTGCCGAATATGATTTTTACGCCACATTTACAACCGGCGAGGAGATAGGGTGCCGCGGTGCAGCCGCAGCCGCTTATTCCGTTGATCCGGATATCTGCCTTGTTTTGGAGGCAACTACCGCCGCCGATATCTGCGGCGTACCAGAAGAAGATAAAGTCTGCCGTGTGGGCGGCGGCGTAACGCTTTCTTTTATGGATAACGGCACACTGTACGATAAGGAACTTTTTGAAGAAGTTTTAAGCACCGCCCGTGAAAACGGGATACCGCACCAAATAAAATCCGCGGTTGCCGGCGGTAACAACTCGGGCAAAATACACATAAGCCGCGGCGGAGTTAAAACAGCGGCGCTATCGGTTCCGTGCAGATATATTCATTCGCCGTCATCGGTTGCGGATACAGAAGATGTAAAAGCTGTGCAAAAACTTGTTACCGCTTTGCTGCCGCGCCTTTGCAAATGATACGGCTGTGTGAAAGCCGACCGCCGTTTAGCGAAAACAGCGGCGATATAACGGCGCAAAAAGCCGCCTGTCTTTACGGACTTTACGGCGGCGACGCATCGCTGTTTTTGTGTTGGTATCAAACGGTAGGCGGCAAAGTTACCGCCATTTTGTTCACTTTCGGAAATACCTTAACGGTATCCTGCGGCGGCGGTGCGGAACCGGGCGAGATATTCGATTTTGCAAAGTTTTTAGGTTATACGGAGTTTTACTGCACGGGTTCTGCCGCCCGTATTTTGGGCGTTAAACCCCGGGCGGAACGCAAAATTATGCGTTTTTCGGGTAGCGGTGTTGTTGCCGAAAAGGGCAATTTCAGCCCTGCGGCGACTCTTGACGAAATTTATAAACTGTTGGAATACGGGGCGGACGGGGAAATCGAACTGCCGCCGCGCGAGTATTTTTATACCGATATATCGCACCGTATGCGCCACGGTGCCGCGCGTATTAAATACTGCCCGAACGCAATAGCCCTCACTTCGGTCGAAAATGCAAACTTTGCCCTTATCGGTGCGGTTTGCACAGCGCCGCGGGAACGCGGCAAAGGATTGGGGCGTGCCGTGCTTTCCGCCATTACAAACGAACTTGCAGGCGAAAACCGCGATGTTTTTACGGTTGCGGGCAAGGGCGCGGCGGAATTTTATAAAAAATGCGGCTTTACGGAAGCCGATACATATTGTATTGTTAAGATAGGGAACGGTTAAGTTATGAAAAGTTTTTTTGAGTTTGACTCTGCGCTTTCGTCTTTATGTGACGATGTGCTGAAAGAATGCCGGGCGGCGTTTGAAAAAACCGCCGATGTTACGGCATATAATCAGCAGCGTGTTTTGAAAGCGTTTATAGACAACGGCATAAGCGAATCGCACTTTGCGCCAAGCACCGGCTACGGCTACGGCGACAGGGGGCGTGACGCACTTGAAAAAGTATTCGCCGACTGTATGGAATGTGACTCTGCACTTATACGGCATAATTTTGTTTCGGGAACGCACGCGCTTACGGTTATGCTGTTCGGTATACTTCGCCCGGGGGACGAAATGCTCTGCCTTACGGGCAGACCCTACGATACTCTTATCGGGGTTTTGGGGATTGACGGATTTTCGGACGGTTCGCTTGCCGATTTCGGCATAAAATACAGCGAAGTTGAGTTAGACGGCTGCGGCAAACCCGATATGCCCGAAATATTAAAGCAACTTGCGGCAAAGCGTCCGCGCGCCGCCTACATACAGCGCTCGCGCGGGTACAGTTTAAGGCCGAGCCTTACCGCCGCGGAAATCAAAGAACTGGCAAAAGCGGTAAAATCGGCATCGCCCGAAACCGTTGTTATGCTTGATAATTGTTACGGCGAATTTACAGAGTATGAAACGCCGTCAGCCTGCGGTGCCGACATAATGGCAGGCTCGCTTATTAAAAATCCCGGCGGCGGAATTGCACCGACGGGCGGATATATATGCGGAAAAGGTGCTCTCGTAGAAAAATGCGCTTACAGGTTGACGGCGCCGGGGGTCGGTGCGGAAGTCGGTGCAACGCTCGGGCATACACGCGAACTTTTTATGGGGCTGTTTAACGCACCGCATGTTGTGGGGGAAGCGGTTAAAACCGCAATTTTCGCGTCTTCCCTGTTTAAACGCTTGGGGTTTGAAGTAACGCCCGAACCGCAGGAAGCGCGCGCCGATATCATACAGTGCATAAAACTTAAAAATTCCCGTAATCTTGAGGAATTTTGCAAAGGGCTGCAAAGCGGTGCACCGATTGACGCAAATGTTGTGCCAGAAGCGTGGGATATGCCGGGATATGATTCCAAAGTGATTATGGCGGCAGGGGCATTCACGGGCGGCTCTTCCATAGAACTTTCAGCCGACGCACCCCTGCGCGAACCTTTTGCCGTCTGGATGCAGGGCGGACTGAATTTTGACAGTGCCAAAATAGGCGTTATGAAAGCGGCGCAGGCTATGCTTAACGCAGGTCTTATTTCATTAGGCTGATTTATACCGCCGACGGAAACCCGAGCGGCGGGAAATTTAAAAATTTGATTTTCGGGGGATGAAAATATGATATATACTCTTACTCTTAATCCGGCACTTGATTATGTTCTGACTCTGAATTCGTTTCGAGAAGGCACCGTAAACCGTTCGGCGGGCGAGCGGTTTGTCCCCGGCGGAAAAGGTCTTAATGTGTCCATAATGCTTTCCCGTTTCGGCGTTGATAACAGGGCGATAAGCGTATGCGGCGGCAAAAACGGCGAAAAGTTGGACGAACTTTTAAAGCAGGAGGGCTGCAGCGTCGATTTTCTCCATCTGCTTTACGGCGAAACGAGGATAAACGTTAAACTTCGTACGGGAAAAGAGACGGAAATAAACGCTCCGGGGCCCAGAATAACCGTGGCTGAATGCGATATGATACTGCGAAAAATAGATATGCTTACAAAGAACGATATTTTGGTGGTTTCGGGCAGTCTGCCGCGCTGTGATGATGACCGTATGTTTGAAAATATACTCACGGTCGCCGGGGAAAACGGTACGGCACTTGTTATTGACTGCGCCGAAGATTATCTTAAAACCTCGCTCAAATACACTCCGTCGCTTGTAAAGCCGAATAACATTGAACTCGGTGAACTCTACGGTGTGGAAATAGACTGCCTTAACGACTGTATTGACTATTCGAAGCGGCTTTTGAAAGACGGCGCTTTAAGCGTGCTGTGCTCCTGCGGCGAAAAAGGGGCGGTGTATCTTTCCCAAAGGGGCGAAGTGTTTGCTCAACCTGCATTTAAGGGCAGGGCGGTAGGCAGTGTCGGTGCGGGCGATGCGCTGCTTGCAGGATTTCTCGCCGCACGCTATAACGGTTACAACAACCGTGAATCGCTTAAATTTGCGGTTGCTACGGGCTGCGCCACCGCTTTCAGCGATTGGCTGGCGGAACCCGAAGATGTCCGTGCCATACTTCAAATGCAGGGTTGACGGCTGCTGCCTGATTTTATCGGTTTTACATGTGGCGGATTTTACATGTGGCGGATTTTACATGTGACGGATGGAATTTTACATTACTTTTTTCGAAAAACTTTGCAAACGGCGGCACTTTGTGGTAGTATATACTATGGAATCAGTTTAAATTGCCGCGGCTGTCGATACGGCGGTGGATACGGCGGATTGGAGATTACTATGCTCAGGAATGACACGATAAAAATCGGTATTCTGAATGATTCGTTCCCGCCGGTTATAGACGGGGTTGCGAGTACCGTAGTTAACTATGCGGCAACCCTAAGTTCCGGTTATGATAATATTTATCCTTTTGTAATAACACCCCGCTATCCGGAACCGCGCCCGATAAAATATAATTTTAAAGTTATAAGATACCCCTCGGTTAAAATTATGCCGAGAGTTCCTTACCGCGTGGGCAACCCGTTCTCCCCCTCTACAATACGGAAAGTAAGGCGGGAAAAGCCGGATTTGCTGCATGTGCATTGCCCGTTTATTTCGATGACGGCGGCAAGATGTATAAATTCTTCACGCCACCCGATACCGATAATTTTTACATACCACACTAAGTTTGACATTGATATTTCAAGATATGTTCACAACCGCGTGAGCCGCAAAATAGCGAAAACATACATACTTTCCAACATACACGCAGCCGACGAGGTCTGGGTAGTGTCGAACGGGGCGGGCGAAGACCTGCGCCGTGAGGGATATACGGGGGAGTATGTCGTGATGCACGGCGGAACAGATTTCACCACCGAGCCCGTCCCGACCGAGCAATTGTCAAAATTAGACGCCGAATACGGCATACGCCCGAACGAAAAGGTGTTTTTGTATGTCGGGCGGATGATGTGGTATAAAAATATACGTTTAATATTAGAGTCGCTGGCTGAAGTTAAAAAAAGCGGTATGCCGTTCCGCGCCTTCTTTGTGGGGGATGGACTTGACCGCAGCGATATAGAAAAAACCGCGCAAACTATCGGGCTTGGGGAAAACACGGTTTTCACCGGCGCCGTCCGTGACCGTGACCGCTTAAAGGTGTTTTTTTCAAGGGCGGATATGTTCCTCTTCCCCTCAACCTATGATACGGCGGGGCTTGTGGTAACGGAGGCGGCGGCGTGCCGGTGCCCGTCATTGCTTACCGCAGGCAGCCCGGCGGCGGAAAATGTAATTGACGGGGTGAACGGATTTTTAACGCCCGAAGACCCTGCTCTAATTGCCTCTAAAGTCGTGGCGGCTGTCGGCAGCGGGAACCTGAAAAACATCGGGAATGCCGCACTCGACACCCTTTACCGTTCGTGGGATCAATCGGTTGAGGAAGCGGTTAAGCGGTATGAACTGCTGCTTGACAGGACAATCAAAAAGCGAAGCATAGAAATAGGGATTTAAAGCATAGCATAAAAACACGGCTTGCAGTTTAAAAACTGTGAGCCGTGTTTGCATATTTTCGGTTTGTTTATTCTTCGTAAAGCGCCTGCATACTCCGGGTGCGTTCACGCACCGTCTGCCTTAATTCAAGCGGCCGCCGCACCTCTATCCTGTCGCCGTACTGCATTATCCAGGCAATCAGTCCTTCGCTTACAAGCACGGTGACGTCAAATGTGAACCGCTCTTCCGACACGTTCCGCAGGTGAATATTCTCGCCGAAGCGGTCAATTACCTGATCAAGCAACCGTTTATCGCATCTAAGGATGATTTCGCACGGGTCGCCGCCGAACATATTAAAAGATTTTTTTGAATAATCCGCCGAGTCAAAAAATGTTTTATATTCGCTGACTTCGCTGAAATGGCGGCTGTTTTCGCTTAATATCTCCACCGATTTCATACGGTCGATCCTCAGGTGGGCAAGATTGTTGTATTTAGGGACGTTGGCGACAAGATAATAGTGGTCATTTGCCCAGATTACGGCATACGGGCTTACCGTCAACCCGCGCGAATCGGGAATTATCCTGTGCTCGTCAAACTTATGGCGAATATAATTAAAGCGTATCATTTTGCCGCCGCTTACCGCACGGTTTATCTTGTCGATATTATAATAAAGTTCTTCATTTGTGCCTTTGTTCCTCTCGGAAATGCAGACCCGCTTTTTAACAAACGCCGCCTCATTTTCGCTTAAAAGTCCCGCCAGTTTTTCTATAAGGCGCTCGCTTTTTTTGCGGCTTATAAACCCTGCCGACTGCACAGCGTCGGTCAACAGGAGTATTTCGGCTTGCTCAAAGTCGCGTGTAAGCAGGCAAAATCCTTTTTTGGGGATTGTAACCTTTATTATGTCACAGCCGTAATCTTTGAGCGCGTTTATGGAATCATAGACCGACTTACGCTCGGCAACAAGCCCCTTTTTATTCAGATATTCAATTATTTCGCCCGATGTTACGGGGGTGTTTTCGTCGCTTTTCGCCTTAAAATATTCAAGAATATACAGAAGTTTGAGTTTACTGTTAACGGTGTTCGGCATGTGTTTTTCCCCTTTAAGATAACGCTTTGTCAGTTTCGGGCGTTAAGCAACCCAAGCGCTTCGTCCCTGTCATACAGGGCATTTAACGCCGCCAGCATAGCCGCAGCCGACATATTTTGCGGCAGGTTCAGTTCCTTTAAAAGGCGGCGGCGTTTTGCGGCGCTGTCGGTGCCGCCGGAAAATCCGAGTTCATACAGGTCCTGTTTTGTTACGCGTTCCGCTTTTTCGGTTTCGCGGCAGGTAACTCCGGCATTTAAAAAGCAGTTTAAAAGCGTTTTTTCGTCAATTCCCTCAACGCCTAAAAGCCCCTCTTTACCGGATTCCGTTTTTCGTTTTTCCTTTCCCGGCACCTGCGGCGCATAAACATTCTTTATATATTCGGGCGGGACGAAAGACTTTATATGGTTTCTTATCAGCATACCCGCAGAGTCACTGTCGGTAAATATTATTATGCCGTTTTTCTCCGCCAAACGGCGAATCAGCGATTTAAGCTCCCGATTTTTGAATATCCCGAACCCGTCGGTTACTATAATCGTGGCGTCAACTACCCGTTCGAGCCGAATTTTATCATATTTCCCCTCTACGATAACGGCACTGTCAAGTTTAAGCATACCGCGCACCGCCGCTTTGACTTTTGCCGCCGAGTATTATAAGTTCCGTTATAAGGGTCTGAAGTTCGGTTTTAGGGTCGCACGGTGCGGATTTCAGCCGCCTGTCTGTTCGGGAAATGAGGTCGAGCGAGCGGCATATATCGCAGTATTTATATTTTCTTGCGTCACGGGCGGCATTTGAAAGACGGAAAGCAAGATTTTTCGGATAGCCGAGTTCCCCTGCCGCCTGCGGTATCGGCACGCCGCTTTTTTCGGCGGCGGCGGCACGGAAAAGGTCACAGAAACTGCCCGCTATAACCGAAAGGATAAACACGGGTTCCGTACGCATAAAGAACAGTTCGTCCAGCAATTTTTGCGCTGCCGACGCATTTTTGGCGATAATATATTTTGTCAGATTATAGACCGCCGCATCAACCGAACGGGAACAAACACGGTCAATTATTTCATCCGTAACCGTTCCCCCCTCGGCATATATGCACAGTTTTTCAAGTTCGTTTGTAAGGGTATAAAGGTCATTGCCGCAAGTATCGGTCATATGGCGTGCCTGCGCCGGCGGCAGCGTGACGCCCCTCCGTGCGGCTCCGGCGGAAAGTGCTTTTTGCAACTCGGCGTCGTTTTTGCGGTAAATGTACGTCGCAATTCCGCCCGCTTCCTCAACCGCTTTTATAAGTTTGTTTGCCCGGTCGCTGCGTTTCTTTTCGGGTATTGCGACCGTTTCAAAATAAAGCACCAAAACGCAATGGTCACCGATATTTTTAATTATATCGAGCATAGTCTTAAAATCGTCGATTTTAGCCTTGTCGGGGTCAAAATCGCACACGGTAACGCACCGCAGCGGGGCAAACATGGGCAATGTTATAACCGCGTCGTATATTTTTTGCACCGAAACATCGTTTTTCAGTTCGGTAATGTTAAAATCGGGGTTTTGCGGAACAGCCGCCGCCTCGATTTTTTTAACAAGGTTGCGTATAACATAATGTTCGTCGCCGCATAAAAGGACGACTTTAGGCAAAATGCCGCTTTTTATTGCGTCTTTCAACGCCCGTTCAGTAGTCACTTAAATTTCTCCCGATATTTTATTTAAGCCTTAACGTCCGCAAATAGTTTTTGGTTTCATCGCTTATGCGGCGGCTCTCGATTGCTTTTTGTATTGACTTATTGTGCGTAAATTTATCAAGTTTTTTGCCGGTAAACAGGGTGATTGTTGCGTCATACTGCCTGCAGAGCGCCGTTGCAAAATACCACGCACGCGCCATATTTATATAATACTCGTCCGAAACTTTATTTGCAACCGCAATATTGTATTCCGGTTTAAAATCCCCGCCCAGAAAGTGTTTCATCAGCATACAGACCGCAAATCTGACGGTGTATGTTTCGCCCGAATCGAGCCAACGGTTTATTTCCGCATCCAATTCGGTGCGGTGCTTTTTAAAAGATTTCGGCGACATCATATCGCAGGTCGCCCAGTTGTCCACATAGGGCAAAAATTCATTCAGCGCCTTTACGGTTTCGCCGTAATCCGCCGTTTGCTCAATCAAGCAGGCATGAACGTTGTTTTCCTCGAGGTATTTATGCGGCAGTTCCGCCATAAACGCCGCGGCGGCAGGCGTGCCTGCAATGGAGGCGGCGAATTTCCTGAGTGCCGGCACGCGCACACCGATGATTGTTTCGGGATCCACGGTCGGGTTCAGTTTTGCCGAAAAATCGGCGTATTCCCTTTCCCCCATTTTGAAAAGTTCCGCCCTTATTTCGGCGGTTGCCGAATTATTCTTCGCCTTCATCATCCTGCGGCCCTTTCGGTTCTACGTACAAAGTGCGGTTGTTTGTAAATACCACCATACCCGCTCCCGCGCCCGACGGTTTTTTTACATATTTTACCGGAACACAATCCACCGGGACGGATGAGGAGTTCCTCGCCTTTGAAAAATATGCCGCCTTTTGCGCCGCAAACACCACCGTCCGTTCGGGCGGAGTTTTTCCGCCGCAGAGTATAACAACGTGGGAACCGTGTATATCCTTAGTGTGCAGCCAGAGGTCGGTCTTGGCGGCAATTTTGGTTGTAAGTTCATCGTTTTGACAATTATTTCTGCCTACAAGTACCGAAAACCCGTCGGGTGAAATAAACTCGTGCGGCTTTAAGCGAGGCGGCTTTTTTGCCGATTTGGTGTGCGATTTAATATATCCGCCGGCACGCAGTTCCTCCGCTATTGCTTCAAGTTCGGCAAGACTTTCGGCGCGGTCAAGTTCTTCGGCAACGCTTTTTATATAAAAAAGTTCCTGCTCGCTGTCCTTTATAAGTTCTGTAAGCAATCCTGCGGCAACGCAGGCCTTTTTGTATTTTTTAAAATATTTTTGCGCATTTTCGGCGGGGGACAGAGCAGGGTCAAGCGGTATTTCCGTTTCGGTAAGGTCGGGGTCGTAATAATTTTGCAGCAGTGCGGACGAAACGCCTTTTTTGACCGAATGAATATTTGCCTTAATAAGTTCGCCGTAAATCCTGTAAGTATCGCGTTTTTCGCATTTTTTCAGGTCGCTTTTTCGGGCGGCAAGTTTTCGCGCAGCCCGTGTTTCAAGATTGGCGACCGTCTTCCTGAGTCCGCCCGACGCCTGCGCCATACGCTCACGGTCGGCACGGGTTTTGTAAAATCCGTCCACAACCGCCGAAAGACTGTCGGGGTGCTGCCGCACGGCGGACGCGCCGTACTGCGTAATATCCGTATATGAAAACTCCGTCGGCACGCCGTTTACCGTAACCACGGTGGGGAATGCCTGCCCCGAAACTGCGGCTTTGAATTGCAAAAGTGCGGCGGTAAACGCCGTGCGCTGCTGCGGTGATAATAAATTACCCCTGTCGTTGGGCGACAGGTTTGCAAGAAAACATATTTCGCGCGCAATAAGCGGTGAAACACCGTCCAGCAATTCCACAAGCACGGTGCAGAGTTCAAACGGAGAAGAAAATATTCTTTGTGCCAGCGGCTCAATTTCCGCATTTGTAATAACCGCCTTTTCCTCTCTCACGGGCGGTTCATACCTTGCGCCCGGCTGAACAAGTCTGCCGCCCGCCTCAATATCCGAACGGCGAATGCAGTCGATTATTCTGCCGCTGCCGTCTGTAAGAATGATATTTGAGCGGCTGCCCAAAAGTTCGGCTATAACGGTTAATACCACGGTGTCCTGCATTTCGTTGCGTGTTTCAAAATCAAAACAGACCACGCGCTCATACCCCTGCTGGCGAACGGCGATAAAGCGCGCGCCCGACAGGTTTTTTCGCAGAAGCATACAAAACATCGGGGGCGACGGCGGATTTTCCACCGAACGGTTAATAAGCCCTAAGCGTGAACTGCCGCCTTTAATGCTTACAAGCAGTTTTTCGGCGTGACCTTTGCCGCGCAGGTTGAATATTATTTCCTCGCGTGAGGGCTGGTAAATTTTATCAATGCGCGTATCGGCTGCCGCCGCTGCTATTTCGGCACACAGTTTATTTATAAAAATACCGTCAAGCGCCATGCTGCACCTCTTTTAATTTGTTTTCGGCGGCGGTTATCACAGCCGAAATTTCCTCAGCCGCCGCGCGCATACGTTCAACATTCCGCACGCCCGCAAGTTGATTTTTAAGCACTTTTATTACCCATTTTATGTATGCTGTCTCGGTTTCCCCGGGGTTTTGGAACAGCCTGCCGAAATGGTAAAACAGAGGGTCGTCAGGCTGGGGTTTTCCGCTGTAGCGAACGTTCATAACCGTATAGAGCCTGCCCTCGTTTTCTGCGGCGGTTTCGCTTATTATGCGGTATTTTTGCAGTGAGAGATATTGCCTGAGGTCATATGCGCTTGACATCGGCTGCAATATAAGCGAATATTTTTCGTCACGCAGCCACGGTGCACGGTCAATTATATTCGCAATAACTTCGCCGCCCATTCCGGTTATTACGGCTGTGTCAATTTCATCCGGACAGACGGTGTCAAGCCCGTCACCGAGCCGAATATCAATCCCGTCAACCCCCGCATTTTTTATATTTGCGGCGGCGTTTGCAAGCGGTTTTTCTCTCAGGTCGCAGGCATAGACCTTACTGCAAATGCCATTTTGTACAAGGTAGATGGGAAGATACCCGTGGTCGGTTCCTATATCGGCAACGCGGCTGCCGTGCTTTATAAGTGCGGCAGCCGCGATAAGTCGCTTATCGTTCAACATTTATTTGCCTTCAAAATGGCGGTTCAGTTTTTCAACCAGTTCGTCGGCATTTACGCCGTGAACCTCGCACGCCTCGGCAACCGATTCCCCGCGGGAGGCAGGGCATCCCAGGCAATGCATACCCATTTCAAAGAAATATGGTGCTGTTTCCGCATCCATATCCAAAATGTCACCTATGCACATATCTTTGGTAATTTTCATTTTAAAACGCTCCTTTATTTTGTTTCATATCATTATAAAGTTTTTTTGAAAAACTTATAATATTCTCAACATTTTGTTGCCCGATAATTTGCGGCGCCGCAGCAAAAAACTCCGCTATATGCGGCGGCCTGCCGAGCAAAGAATGGGTATCGCTGCCCAAAAGGCTGTAATATCCGTTTTTTGCAAGACGCTCAGCCTCGCCGCGGTTGACGCCGAAAAGCAGCGAATCCGCATTCAACTGCGCCAAAACTCTGCCGTCCTCAATCAGCCGGAGAACTTTTCCGTAGTTAGTATAAAACGAATATCTTTCAATATGCGCCAATATCGGCATAATGCCGGTTTTATCATACATTGCGGCAATTTCCGATATGGCTTTATCGGTTATTCCGCCCCAATCAAGTTCCAACAGCAGATAACCGCTTCCGCCCAGCGTAAGTTCCATAAGGTGCGGAAAATCGGTCATTCCCGTGAAATACTTGACTTCAAACCCCAAAAAAAGGTCGCCCACCGCCGAATACCGCTGCGCACGGTCATAAGCGGAAACCGCTTTTTTGTAATAATCCGCAAAATCATATTTTCCGTTGTAGTAGTGCGGCGTGGCAATCACCGCGTCCGCCCCCTGTTTAGAGAGTTGCCGCAGCAGCAATTCCGATTCGCGTACCGATTTGGCGCCGTCATCAAGCATCGGCAAAATATGAGAATGTGCGTCAAGAATCATTACGGTTCACCACCCGACGGGCGTAAAATACGGCGGAAAAGCAGCCCTTCCATTAATTATTTCCGTCTTTAACACATATTATATAACAGTTTTAATCGGATAACAAGTAGAAAATATGTTAAAAAACAATTAAAAACAATTAATATGTCGCACGGTCGGAACGCTGCAGTATTTAGGTCTTGAAAGCGGCGCTGTTTCGGTGTATAATTAAATCATCAAATGAAAAGGGTGTGTGCATTAATGGCTTATTTAAAAAAAATAATTGCGTTAACGATATTGACGGTCACCGCCGCAGTTTCGGCTTTTTGCCTGCCCGCCGCTGCTGCTTCTGTACGCAAGGGCGATGTTGACGGTAACGGCATTGTTGAAACAGCCGATGCGGTTATGCTTGAAAGATATGATGCGCTGCTTATAGAATTGACCGAAGAGCAACTGCAGCGTGCCGATTATAACGGGGACGGTGTTGTTGACATTATTGACGCCGTTTACATAATGAAGAACAAGGCAATTGAACTTCCGCCGGTTCATTTTTAACCAATATCGGGAAATGAACGGGCAAACAGCAGCCGCCCTTGCCGTTAAGGCAGGGGCGGCTGCTTATTTATGCCGCTGTCGGTTTAATCTATAACGCTCGCAAACTTTTTATCTTTTGCGGCTTTTGCCAAAGTGACCTTGGCAGCGGTTACAAACAGGGGTTTGTTTTTAATTATATCGCCCTGCACGCATTCGTCAAACGCCTCCGCCTTGTCATGGAACGAAGCCGCTACTATATAACCGACGGCGAGGTCGCTTGCTTCCTGCGTTCCGCCGTAAAAAGCGTCAGCCATTATGTTAAGAATTTTTTCAAGGGGTTTAAAATTATGCTGATAATCGTCAGCCAGTGCCCTTATTTTCTTAACAACGGTATTACGCATAAAATCAATATACAAATACTCGCCGTGCTCTGTGACCGACTGTTTGTAATCTTCCTTGAACTCCGGGTAGATATTAAGCAGTTTGGCAGTTAATCCGTCAACCGTTATATCATTGCCCGATTTATCCTTAACGGGTATGGTGACCGAGCCGCCGATATTTACCGAACTTTTTTTAAGCCCCAAATGTTTGCGAAGCGTTTCACAAAAATCTTCTGCGATTATATCGGCGTCATGTTTAAAATTTTCTTCGTTACACAGCCACTCGGCAAGTTTTACAAGACTGTTTTCATCCGTGCCCGCCTCAAGGATAATATGGCCAGCACCCTCGTCATATTTAAGCGCGAAAGAGATTTTATCGTTTGAATAAACGCCGTTTTCGTCGGCGACGAAGTTTTGCCCGTCAATAAAATCCTTCATTTTGGACTGTATACTGTTTACTATCATTTCTCCCACGATATGTACCTATCCTTTTAATAATATAAAAAAGCCGCGGCGGATACACAGCCGCCGCGACCGATACCGAAAATATAATAACATATAAATTCGTTTTTGTCATCATTTTTTGTTAATTTTATTGCCTGTACCGTTAATTTATTTTTGCGCTGCCCTGTTTTACGGCAGGCAGAGCGGCTTTTCGGGGCTGAAATGTTATTAACAGCGTGCCGTTTTTAACCGATATTACGGCGGGCTCGCCTGTAAATTCATTGCTTACCCCAAGCGGAAACGACGGGGAAAGCAGGCCGTCCGACAGGGTGTATTTTGCCCCTTTAACGGTAACGCCGACGGCGGTTTCACCGATACAGAAGACCGAAAGGCGGCCGCCGCACCGCGGCGCAAATCGGGCGGAGCCGCAGCAAACGGCGGTTACGGTTGTATCCTCACCGAAGAAAAAGGGAACCGCCCCGTTTTTTGCTATCATGGCGGCGAGCTGCAGGTTCGCCACGGTGTGGTCAAGTTTCCCACCAAGTGCACCGTATACAAAAAATTCTTTACAGCCTTCGCCGAGTGCGGTTTTTACGGCGAAGCCGACGTCGGTATCGTCTTTTTCCACGGGCAGACGGGTGATGTTTTCGCCCTGCGGTATATAACCGAGCGAGTCAAAATCGCCTATTATCAAATCGGGTGAAACGCCGATTTCTTCAAGGCGTAAAAGTCCCTTATCGGCGGCTATAACCGTATCGTGCGGCTCGGGCTTTACAGGCATATTACCGATCGGCAGCGCGCCGAAAATAAAGCAGCGCACCGAGTTTTTACGGTTTACAGGTTGCATATCTTTTTAATTTGCGGCGCCCGGAAGAGAAGTGCCGCGCCGACTACGGTAAGCGCCAGTTCAGGCAGCATATAAAGTCCGTTATACGCCAGCGAATAGAGGAACGGCATATTTTCAAATGTGTTGCCGAAAAGGCTGAACTGTGCAAGTTGTGTAAAAATAACCGCTCCCGAAACGAAGTGGCACAAAAATCTGAGCACGACGGCAAGAACCACGCCGGACAAGACGCCTCTTGTTCCGCTTTTTCTGAAAACGCCTGCAAGTCCCAAAACGGTGAAAGCAAGAACATAATCAAGCATTATGCAGCCGATAAGCGAAATCGGGGTAAGACCCCAGGCAAGCAGCCCGTCGCTTACAATGCCGAAAGTCAGCTGAACCAGCGAGTAAACAAAGGCAGAAACAAGCCCCCAAGCCGTGCCGTACATTACGGGCAGCATAACTATCGGAAGCATTGAAAGCAGGGTGACCGAACCGCCGAGCGGCATTTTAAAGACCTTCACCATACTGAGTGCGGTTGCGAGTGCGAGCATAACCGCAGTTACGCACAAGCGCTGAAGATTGACTTTTTTTGTTGTGTTTGACATACTTTTCTTCTCCTTAAAAATAAAAATTCACCAACAGGATAACCGTTGGCGAATTTTTGGTTAAACATCAGTGCAAAACAAAATATTCTCCCTACGACGGCATTATCCGAATCAGGTTAAAGGGTTCGCGCGGACTACCGCGCATCTCAGCCGACTTAAGCGTCGGGCACCCCCGTATTCTGTTGGTCAGACTTTTAAAGTCCAAGTACATTTTACCATTCAGCCCCGAATTTGTCAACATTGCAATCAATGCGAATTTACCGTGCATCGCAGGCGGGCAGGCTGACGGGCGGCGGGGTAACGGACAGCGCCGCTGCCGAAAACAAAGTTTTCGGTCGGGCGTGCCGCGAACCGCATAATTTACCCGAAGATTTTAAGCGCGCCGACCCAAAGCGAACGCTTTGGGCAGCGGCACTGTTCGTTACCTCACGCCGCGCATGCGAACCGCACATATCGGCAAACAAGTCTGCGGCAATTAAGTCATAAATACCAAATAACCCATATTCTTACCGAACAGGTAATAATTTTCTTGCAATTTAGCGCCGGCGGCTGTTGTAAAATTGCGCCGTTTGTGTTACACTTGTGTTACGCCCGACAGGGGCGGATTGCAATATGCGTTTAATTTAAGGAGCAAATCGTATGTCAGTTACCGTTAAAGATAATATATCGCTGCCGGCAATGGCGCTGCGCGGCGTGGTGGTTTTCCCCGAAATGTTTGTCCATTTTGATGTGGGCAGGCCGAAATCGGTAGAGGCTTTGCGCGCCGCAATGGAATCCGACCGACGCATTTTTTTAATAACGCAGCGTGATATGCGGGAAGAAGAAATCACCCGTGGCGGACTTTATGACGTCGGGGTTATTGCAAAGGTTCGCCAAATGTTAAAGCTGCCGGAAGGCGGACTTCGCGTGCTTGTTGAGGGGATATGCCGCGCCGAATGCGTGAACCTGAAAGCCCGACCCGATTATATGATTGCCGATATAAACATAATTGAAGATAAAAAGGTGCGCTGTTCCGCAATTTACCGTGAAGCGCTTGTTCGGCGTGCACGCGAAGTGTTTGAAGATTACGCGGAAGTAAATGCAAAGGTGCCGCCCGATATTATGATGACGGTTTTATCAAACGATAATATCGGTTATCTTGCGGATTATATAGCCTCCAACACTACAATACAACTTGACGATAAACAGTTCGTATTGGAACAGCGTAATCCACAAAAGCGGCTTGAAGCGGTTATCTCTCTGCTTATACGCGAAACGGAGATTTTAAAAACCGATGAAAAAATCGGGCGTGAAGTTGCCGCAAATATTGACGATAATCAGCGCGAATACTATATGCGCGAGCAGTTAAAGGTGCTTAACGAGGAACTCTACGGCGGCGACGACCCGAATAAAGAAGCGGACGAATATAATAAGAAAATCGACGCGCTCAAAGCCTCCGACGAGGTTAAGGAAAAACTCAAATCCGAGGTTTCCCACCTTGTGAAAATGCCGTTCGGCTCGCAGGAGGCGGCGGTGATTCGCGGATATCTTGACTGCTGCCTGTCGCTTCCATGGGGAATTTACAGCACCGAAAAAATAAACATCGCAAAATCACGAAAAATACTCGACCGTGACCATTACGGTATGAAAAAAGTTAAAGAACGGATGACAGAACTGCTTTCCGTCCGTTCGCTTAACCCGGATATAAAAGGGCAGATTGTTTGTCTGGCGGGCCCTCCCGGAATCGGTAAAACCTCAATTGCAAAGGCGGTTGCCGAATGTATGGGACGAAAATATGCACGCGTTGCGCTGGGCGGCGTGGGAGATGAAGCGGAAATACGCGGGCACCGCAAGACCTATATCGGTTCCATGCCCGGCAGAATTATCGACGCAATTAAAAAAGCAGGCACTTCAAATCCGCTTATTCTGCTTGACGAGGTTGATAAATTGGCGGACAGTTACAAGGGCAGCCCTGCCGCGGCACTGCTTGAAGTGCTGGACAGCGAGCAGAATTCTGCATTTGTTGACCATTATATCAACCTGCCGTTTGATTTAAGCCGCGTTCTGTTTATAACAACGGCGAATTCGCTTGATACCGTTCCGCGCCCTCTGCTTGACCGTATGGAAATAATCGAGATGGGGAGTTACACGCGTGAGGACAAGTTCCACATAGCCAAAAACCACCTTATCAAAAAGCAGACGGCGGAACACGGACTTACCGCAAAACAACTTAAAATTACCGACGCCGCAATTTACGAAATGATTGACGGATACACAAAAGAGGCAGGCGTGCGCCAACTTGACCGCACGATAGCGGCAATTTGCCGCAAAGCGGCGGTTAAGATAGTTTCGGGCGAGGGTGAAGCGGTAAATGTAAACGCAAAGGCGCTTAAAGAACTGCTCGGAACGCCTAAATACAAAGATGAAAAACTGTCGGCTGCCGACGAAGTAGGGCTTGTAAACGGCCTTGCCTGGACGGCGGTGGGCGGCACTATGATGAAACTGGAGGCGGTTGCCGTACCGGGCAGCGGAAAACTTGAACTTACCGGCTCGCTCGGTGATGTTATGCAGGAATCGGCAAAGGCGGCGGTAACCTATGTAAGAAGCCGCGCCGAGGCACTGGGGATAGACCGCGATTTTTACAAAAACCGCGACCTGCACATCCATGCGGACGAGGCAGCCGTACCGAAAGACGGCCCTTCGGCGGGCGTCACGATGACAACTGCGGTGGTTTCAAGCCTTACGGGCATACCCGTGCGGCGCGATATTGCAATGACGGGTGAAATAACCATTCGCGGCACGGTCTGCGCCATTGGCGGGCTTAAGGAAAAGAGTATGGCGGCATTTAAATCGGGCGTTGCAAGGATATTTATACCTGCCGACAATGTACCCGACCTTGACGAGGTTGACGAGGTCGTCAAATCGGCGGTTGAATTTATACCGGTCAAAAATGTTGACGAGATATTAAGGCAGGCGCTGACTGAAAATCCGTTTTTAAACGAAACGCATACGGCAAAACTCAGTTATCGCATTGAACCGGAAAGAAAAAGCAGCGGCGTAGGGCTTCGCTGAAATTACGGGTAGGTAAATAATGAATTATAACAATGTAAAATTTGAAATGTCGGTGGGGACGGCGGCGCAAATGCCGCCTTCAAGCCTGCCCGAAATATGTTTTTCGGGGCGGTCGAACGTCGGGAAATCTTCGCTTATTAACAAGACCCTGGGCAGGAAATCGCTGGCGAGAGTCAGCACAAAGCCCGGCAAAACGGTAACCGTGAACTTTTTTTCTCTGGAAAACGTGCGCCTTGCCGACCTGCCGGGTTACGGGTATGCAAAGGTATCTTTTTCAGAGCGTACGCGCTGGGCGGAACTTATGGAATATTATTTCGGGTCACAGCGGAATATTGCCCATGTTTTTCAACTTGTGGATATGCGCCATTCGCCGACAAAATATGACATGGATATGCTGCAATTGCTTGTGGGTGACGGTTACCCGTTCAGCGTGGTGCTTACCAAGAGCGATAAACTTAACAAGACCGAGCGCGCGGCAAGACTGGAAGCGCTGAAAGAGGAACTCTCATTTTTACCGAAAGATACGGCGGTTATTCCGTTTTCTTCGATAACGGGTGAGGGTACGCAGCAGGTACGTGCCGTTATTGAACGGATTTCAGACGAAACAAACGGTTAATCCGTCCGGAATCAAGATTTTTAACCGTGACCGATATTTTGTTTTTCCCGGCGGCGTAAACCCGTAGGGAGCAAACGCCGAAGCGGCGGTCAAACGGTGTTTCCGATATCAAAAAAGCCGGTACGCTTTCTTCCGGAACGTGTAACTCTTTAACGGAAAAACCGTACCCTCCGCGCACGCTTATGACATCCGAAAAGCGGACGCATAATCTGAAATAATTTCTGAATTCTCCGGCAGCGGCGAAAGCGGCATAAACCGCCGCAAAGGCAAGAATAAGATAATATCCGGCGGCGGTAAGCGGTCGGATATATTTTTCGGCGGGAAGCAGTATCGCCGTGCAGACCGCCGCTAACATCCATAAATATTTTTTCATCGGTCGGGTGGCTGCGGTCGCCTTACAGCGAAGCGTCCGACCCGATGAGGAAAAACCCGTATCCTGCGGTACAAGCGGGAGTATGCAGGCTGAATCTTTGCGCGTTCCGGCATAACCGTCGGTTATTACGGACGCGCTTTTTTTATGCAGCAGCGAGAGTAAAAATCCCTGACGGCAGTAAAAGGAGCGGATCCCGTCCGCAGGGAGGTACGTCTTTTTGCGGTGTAAAAGTCCGCTTGAAACCGTAACGGTTCGGCGCTGCCTGTCTACCGAAAAATTCCAAACATCCGCAGCCGCACGCAAAAAAGACACTGTATATGCCACGCAGAGCATAAGCAGCGGCAGCCGTATCAAAAGGCTTATTGCGGCGGATGTCACGTCACCCCGATCGGGCAAAAATCCTTTCGCAATCTCCGATTTAAGAATACGGTTTACCGTTGCGGTCAATTTACCTGCTATCGGGACGGCTACGAGCATACCCGATACAAACGATGAAGAGCCCAGCGCATAAATTACGGCGTCGGCAACACGGAATTTTTTGGTGTAAATGTGTGCGCTTTCGGGATGAAAAGCAAGCAGTTTTTTTATATTCCCTCGGCTGAGCGTAACGCTCACGGCGGCACCGCTGCCGTCCGGCGGATAAATTTTAACTGCCGCCAGACCTGCCGCGCGGTAAAAAGCGCCGTGCCGCACGGTTATTACCGAATTTTCAAGCGAAAACTCACGGCGGCGGCGAATGAAAACACCCTCTGTTACCGTTGCTTTGCCTGCGTCCAGCTTTAATGAAAACAGTAGGGTTTTTACAAGCGGCAGCAAAAAAGTTGCGGCGGTTGCGATAATTGCGGGTGCGTCCGCCCATATTTCAAGGGTATGGGTGACCATACCGACCGCCTGTTTTACAAGCGGCACCGTTAAAAGCGCCGAATATGGGTAAAAATATTTAAAATACATAAATGGGCTGCACCTTATTTTCATCGCCCTGTCACCCTCCATTTTGTATTCAGCGAAAAACGGCGTTTTTAATTTCTTCCGCACGGCGGCGCGACATTGCAGGCAAAATAAAGGCTGCCGCACCGCTTTTTATAACGGGCAATTCCAGCCCGAAAATCGACAATACGGGCAGGCGCAGCGTCTCCCAAAATACTAAACTGCGCCGATTTATTATTATCTGCTTTTTTATAAATACGCCCTTTTTTATAAATATCCGTTCCGCATCGGCTTTAACGGAAAAACCTCCGTAAATCGCAGGGATATAAAAAGCGCAGATCACCGTGCCCGCTGCTGCGGCTGAAAATGCGGCGGTGACGGCAACGGGAAAAGCAGAAAACTTATAAACAATAAAAACGACGGCTGAAAGACAAATGCCCGTCAGCCATCGCCAAAAATTTATTTCACGACCGTAGTTACAGTTCATTTCATCACCGGGCATATATATAATTACTTAATAATTATTATGCCCGATATATGTAAAAATCACTTCTTTTTCACTTTTTCCCAATATTGTTTGTACGCCTGCTCGTTTTTATTATAGCCGAAAGTGTAATATTTTGCGTCCTTTATTTCATCGGGCAGGTACTGCTGCGGTGTATAATGGTTCGGAAAATCGTGCGGATATTTATAGAACTGACCTTTTGCGGCAACCTCCGCCCCGTCAAAATGCTTGTTTTGCAGTGCGCGCGGCACATTGCCCGACCGCCCGTTTTCAATATCCCGCATTGCGGCGTCTATCGCCTTTTCGCCCGAATTCGACTTAGGCGTTATCGCAACCAGGATAGCCGCGTCGGCAAGCGGTATCCTCGCTTCCGGCAAGCCCAGCATCAGCGCCGCATCCACCGCCGCTTTAACTATCGGGATAATTTGCGGATATGCAAGCCCGACATCCTCGCAGGCGCAGACCATAAGGCGGCGGCAAGCCGTCGGCAAGTCCCCGGCTTCTAAAAGTACGGCAAGATAGTGCACAGCCGCATCGGGGTCGCTGCCGCGCATTGATTTTTGAAACGCCGACATTGCGTCATAGTTATCGTCACCCCGCCGGTCAAACCGCATTGCCTGCTTTTGCAAAAGTTGTTCCGCCAATTCACGGGAAATGATTATTTCCGATTCGGTTCTTTCCGCAGCCAAAACGGCTATATCCAGCGCGTTAAGCGCTTTGCGGACATCGCCGCCGCAGGCAGCCGAAATATAATCGTCGGCACCGCTCTCAAAAACGATTTTCAGGTTTTCTTCGCCCGACAGTATTTCCGCCGCACGGCGCAGCGCGCCCTTGATATCGGCAACCGACAACGGTTTAAATTCAAATACCGTTGAACGGCTGATAATGGCGTTGTATACATAAAAATACGGATTTTCGGTAGTTGAGGCAATAAGGGTGATTTCGCCGCTTTCCATAAACTGCAGCAAGGTCTGCTGCTGCTTTTTTGTGAAATACTGTATCTCGTCAAGATACAAGAGCACACCGTCGGCAGCCTCTACGCCGCCGATTGAGGCTATTATATTTTTTATGTCGGCGGTTGACGCGGTTGTGGCATTAAGGCGGAACAGTTTTTTACCGCTGCCTGCCGCTATGATTTCCGCTACCGTAGTCTTGCCCACGCCCGACGGCCCGTAAAATATTAAATTGGGTATATTTCCGCTTTCGATTATTTTTCTGAGCGCTTTGCCTTCCCCTAATATATGCCGTTGACCGAATACATCGTCAACTGACAAAGGCCTTATCCTGTCGGCTAACGGAGCCATAAATATAAATCCCCTTTATTCCGCCCCGACGGCTTCGGCTTCTTCCAACAAAGAAGTGCAGTGCGGGCAGCGTGTGGCTTTAATATCAATTTCGCTTTGGCAGAAGGGACATTTTTTAACGGTGACTTCCGGTGCGCTCCCATCCTTTTTAAGTTTAAGCGGGTCAAAGGACGACAAGTGGTTAAGGAATTTAACAAGCAGGAAAATTACCATTGCCATAATAAAGAAATTTATCACGGCGGTAATAAAAGAACCGTATTTTATCGCTACCTGTGCCCCGTCCGAACCGGTCTTTATGACCCACTGCCATTCCGAAAAATCGGTGTCGGCAAACAGCCCGATTACGGGCGAAATAATATCGTTTGTAAGCGAATTGACAATACCCTGAAACGCCGCGCCTATAATAACGCCGACGGCAAGATTCATTGCGTTGCCCTTTATCGCAAACTCCTTAAACTCGTTAAAAAATTTTCTCATAGCAAACACCCTTTTTTATTTTTTATATTTCTGGAATTGCGGCACACAGCGCACGCGCGCATCTTGCTGACGCAAATTCCAGATATTTTTCCCAACTTTCGGCAATATTTCCGCCCAGCGTATCGCTTATTGAGCGAACGATTACAAACGGAACATTGTTAAGCGCGCATATATGAGCAACCGCGCCGCCCTCCATTTCGCAGCACAGGGCGCCGAATTCCTCGGCTATTGCGCGTTTTTCATCCGCCGAAGAAACAAAACGGTCTGCCGACGCAATTATGCCTTTATGCAGGCGGAATTCGCCGCCCTCTGCCGAGCAGGCGGTAAGCATAACATCGGCAAGATGCCCGTCCGCAGGTATTAATTTGCCGATATCGGTTATGTATCCCTTTTCTCTGCCGAATGCGGTCAGGTCGAAATCGTACTGAACGCAGGCGGAAGATACCACAATATCACCGTAGTCAAGGCTCTCGCTCACGCTGCCGGCAGAGCCGGTGTTTATAACTGCGGCAGGGTCGAAACGGTCTATAATAAACTGCGCAGTCGCCGCTGCGTTGACTTTGCCGACGCCGCTTTGCGCCAGTATGCAGCGGCAGCCGTTTATACTGCCGGATATAAATTTTTTGCCTATGCCCGAAATTTCGGTTTTACCGCACATAATTTCGGCAACGGCGGCGACCTCTTCATCTACCGCCGCTATTATCGCTATCGGTTTCAATTGGTTTCCTCCTCGGTTTTCGGTATCATAAGTGCAAAGGCGTGCGGCACATTTTCTATTGTTATATCGGTCTGTTCGTCCCCGTACTCGCCGTCAAGCGTCCACGGGAGCGGCTCATCCGTATGCACCTCGATTTTCTTTGCACTTAAAAATGTAACCATCTTATTTTCTTTATAATTTTTATTTGTTATCGCAACCAGCAGGCGGCTGAGTTCGGCGGCATTTTTGGGCGATTTTATAAGCATTACTTCAAACAGCCCGTCATCCAAACTCACATCTTTTTCGGGCAGAGTGAAAATTCCGCCGAGTGATGTGGAATTGCTGACCGCGCCGAATATATAATCATCCTCAAATGTTTCGCCGTCAATCACAAAGCGCGCGTGTACCGCCTTGATGTTGGGAATGTCTTTTATTCCGCTTAAAACATACGCTAAATGCCCCAATGCATTTTTAACGGTCTGGGATGTGGCATACGACACCTTTGTGAATGCGCCGAAAGAAGCTACATATGAAAAGTACCTGTCCCCGAAGCGGCCCGCGTCCAATCGGCGCGGCTCTCCGTCAATGGCTGCCTCTGCCGCTTTTTTAAGATTTTTAGGCAATCCGAGTGTGCTTGCAAAATCATTTGTGCTGCCGCAGGGGATGTATCCTATCGGTCTGTCAACCCCCGCCCTTAAAAGCCCGGTTATAACCTCGTTAAGCGTGCCGTCGCCGCCGGCGCAGATAACCGTATCGGCTTTTTCCGCTTCGCTTTGTGCCAAGGCGGTGGCGTCCGCTCTGCCGCGCGTCATATAACACACGGTTTCACAATCCGCTTCCGAAAATACCGACAGTATGTCGGCAAGTGCTTTTGCACCCTTGCGCTGGCCGGATGCCGGATTCATTATAAAAAGCAATCGTTTTTTCATTCTTCATCCCTCTTATAATTTTACGGTTTTTCGGAATTCCGTTCGGTACCTCCGTCATCAGCCGTGCCGCCGTCAATCGTATCGGTGTCGGCTATCGAACCGTCACCGTCGGTAAAGGTGACATCTTCGTCAACGGTTTGCGGAAATTCCTTTTTCGTAATGGCTGCCGCCGCTTTGGCAAACAGCCCCGATTTTACGGCAAATACCGCCGCCGTGCTTAAAACAATGCCTGCGGCAAAGCCGATTATTGCGTAGCGCAGGCGTACGTTGCCGCTGCCGGCAGTATCCTTCGCCGTTACGGTATTTTCTTTTTTTGTGCCGTTTTCGGATTTTTTATCAGCCTCGCCGAGCCCCTCGCCCTCGGCGGCACGCTTTATATGCACCGCAAATTCTTTTTTGCCGCCGTTTTCAGCCGTTACGGACACGGCAGCATCGTTATATTCGCCGGCTTTAAGCGTTTCGGGCAATTTTATGTCAACCGTCGCCGACGCATCCTCTGCGGCGGCAGCGATATTAACCTTCTCGGTTTCATAGGGCACCCAAATAACATATTCGGTAACATCGTTTGAAAACGGCGGCGAAAGCGTAAATCCCTCAGCCGTGAGTGAAGAAAGATTGGTGTTGCCGCTTTGTATTCTTGCCTTGCGTTCGGCATTTATTCTGTAAATCTGCCTGCCTGCGGCGGATATAACGGTAACGATTACCGCCGTCACCCCGTTTTCGGCAAGTTCGGTGTTTTCAACCGTTATATTCGCCGCCTTATCGTCACTTACGGCGGTTACCGCAAGGTTGGTTACTTCATACGGTACTTTAACCGAATATATAAAATTATTTGGCGAAAAGGCGGGTGAAAGCGTACCGTTTTCAACACTTAATGAGGAAAGCAGGGAGGGCTGCGGTTCGTTTTCGTTCGCTGCGGCTGCCGCATCGGCAGGAATTTTAATTGATACGGCGGCGTTTAATCTGCAGTCCTTCTCGGTTTCGGATGAAACGGTGGCAACCGTGTCTACGGTTACCGTTTCGCCCGAAGGCGCGTCACCCGATATGTTGAATTCGAATTTAAGCGTAACCTCTTTCGCTCCCGATTTTTCCGGTTTTACCGAATTGTTTTTCACCGTCCATCCCGATGGTGCGGAAACGCCGGTACACTGTACCGACGCGGACGACGGAGTGATTTTATTGATATATATTTCAATTATGGGGGAAGCGGATTTTACGGTATACTCAGCCGTTGCGGATTTGCCTTTTTCGGCATTAAGAACCGTTTGAGCAAAACTGCCGAATGTTTCCGCATTTACCGTAAAAATCGGGCATATTAAAAGAATAATCAATATTAAAGACGCTGCGGCAGCAACTGATTTTTTAATCAAGCAAGCACCCCCGTAATAAATGAATCAAAGCAATTTCACGCCTTTGCGGCAAGGTCGCGCATATACATAAGGTCGGATATATCGGCTTCGCCGTTTAAATCGAAATCGGCAGCCGCCAGCGCTGCGTCGGTAAGTTCGGCATCACCTAAAAGATGTTTTTTCATTAAATCGACATCTTCGTTTGTTACTGCCCCATCCCCGTTCAGGTCGCCGGCGATAACCACCGTGACCGCTGCTGCCTGTTCGCCTGTCTGTTTGTTTATAAGGCATATTTTCATCCCGGTCGCCGCAACGGTACTGCCGCCGCAGATCTCGCCGTTTGCGTCTTTAACGACCGCGAAGGCTTTTTCGTTTATACCGTCAAGAACCTTTTCGATTGTCTGATTTATTCCGATACCGTGAATATATCCGCCCTTTACCGTATAAATATCGCTGGTTATCTCGGTCGGTACCGGTGTTGTGTCGGGGCTTACCGTTACCGTAAATTCGGCGGAAAATTCGCCCCACCGAACCGTTACCGTATTTTCGCCGACACCGTACTGCGGCTCTTCCAGCGTATAGTCGTCAAGATATTGCAGAACGGCACCGTTATAAACCGCGGCGACTTTAAGTCCTTCAAGCGACACTTTTTCATCGCTGTAATAGGTTGTTTTAAACGGTTTTTGAGCAATTACCACACCGTCCGCCGCTTCAAGCGGAGGAATTTCAACAACCGCAATAAAATATTCCGTAAGCCCTTTATAAGTGAAGGAAACAATATTTTCAACCTTGTCAAGGCGTGACGAAGGGAAAACAAGTTCCGAAGAATTGATTTTTTCGCCCGTTTCGGTGCGGACGTCAAGACCGAAAAGCGTCATTTCATTCATCGGCGTACCGAAAGTCTGGCTCTGTGCAGGCGGACTGTTGACCCATATTGATTCGGGTGCATCGTCCTCTTTTAAAGTAAAATTAAAATTATAGGTATATCCGCCGAACATAACCTGCGCCTTGTTAATCCCGATTTTAAGGTTGCCGCCCGTTGAACTGAACGACCATTTTCCGCTTGCGTCATTGCGGTTGAAATATACCTTGATACCGTCCTTATTCTGAAGTGCAAATCCCGTAATATCAGGCCAACGCCCCTCTAAAAGTTCGGAGCGTGTGAACGCTTCTTTTGCCGGAAGCGAGCATATGCTGAATTCCGCCTGCGGCTTTTCTTCTTCGGGGTGAACCGTAACGCCGTAACTTACCGAATATCCGCTGCAATTTACATTCACGGTGTATTCGCCTGGTTCGTCAAACGGCTCGTGCGATACTATAAAACCTTCGGTAACCGAAATCGAGGTTTTTGCGTCGGGGAATATTCTGACCTTCAGTCCGGATGTATCGACCTCCTCACCCACGAAATAATTAAGCCTTACGGCAGGGCTTTCGATAACGGCGGAGGAAAGCGAAGCTTCAAAGACCGTTACGGTACAGTAATCGCCCTTCTCATATATGCCGCTTTCGTTCGGCGCGTATTTTATGTGTATTTTGGCTTCGCCCGCACCTACCGCAGTAACACGGCCCTCACCGTCAACCACGGCGATGTTTTCATCTTCGGAATACCATTCCGACTTGCGCGCGTCATCAAGTGTGTTTTCGGGCGTGACGGTCAGTTTAAGCGACCCCGAAGTACCCTTTGCAAGCATAAGTTTCGAGGGTGATACCGTCATATAAACATCGGGTTTGTTATTGCTGTACACCGCAAATTTGCAGTTATCGCTTTCCGCTTCGTATTTAATCTCGTTCCCGTCCGCATCTATTATCTTGATTGAATTTAAATACACATAATAGTAGCCTTCGGTTATAGAAGTCTTTGCGTTTAAAGTGAACGCCGTGTACTCTTTTTCGCCCGAGCCTATATTGAACGAGCCGGGGATAAATGAAATTCTGCCGGTTGAGGACGGATCCGACGCCGAATTAAAAACGGAAGGATCATATATAAAATTCGCCTGTATCCCGCACACTTCCGTCCCTTCGGGAATGCTGAGCCTCAGCTTAACCTCCGCCGTTTCACCGGCTGACATATCCGCGGTATACAGCGAGAGTTTTACGGGGTTTTCATCCGTAACCGTGTTACCGCCCTCCGCAGCAGCGGAAACGGCGCCCGTTCCGTCGGTGCCGCCGACGGTAAGCGCAATGCAGTTGCCCGACAAGACGGCTAATGCTAAAAACAATGATATGAATTTGGATAATTTTTTCATATTCATATTCCTCACGATACTTTAATATACACTATAATACCATAAAAACGCACATATTGCACTATAATAATTCAAATTTTATTTGTAAAATTTTTGCGTTTTTTATTTACATCATAGGTGCGGTAATGTATAATTAACGAATAAACAAACTGTTTGGGCTGAATCGGCGGTTCGGCTCGGAAAGAGGTATATTTATGTGGGACGGTAAACTAAAAGCCGTGACTTTCAGTTTTGATGACGGGAATTTAGAGGATAAACGCTTAATAGAACTGTTTAACAAATACGGCGTTAAAGGCACTTTCAACCTTAATTCGGGTTCGCTTTGTACAAGTCACGCCTGGAGTTACGAACTTGACGGCAGAAAATACACGGTTCATCACCTTTCGGCAGAAAATATCGATAAGATTTATAAAGGGCATGAGGTTGCCTGCCACACTTTGCAACACCCCGACCTTACGAACCTTACCGAAGAACAGGTAAGGAACCAAATCTGCCTTGACAGAAGATACCTTGAACTGCTTTTCGGCTATCATATTGACGGGTTTGCTTACCCGTTCGGCACTTATAACGAAACCTGCATTAAAGTTCTTAAAGAAGCAGGGTTTTTATACGGCAGAACGGTAGCGGATACTTTTGCGTTCGATATGCCGGAAGAGCCGCTTGCCTTAAAGCCCACCTGCCACCAGCAGAACGAAAAAATCTTCGAAGTTGTTGACAGGTTTTTGTCGCTGAAGACCGATAAACCGCTGATGCTTTACATCTGGGGTCACAGTTACGAATTCCGTGACGAAAAACAGTGGGAGCGGATTGAAAAAATAATCAGCCGCCTTGCAAATCACGACGATATTTTTTACGGAACCAACCGCGAGGTATTGTCGGACTACTATAAAGAAAACGGAGAAAAATAAATTGGCTGTTCCAATGGAAAGAATACGGAATTTTTGTATAATTGCTCATATTGACCACGGTAAGTCCACGCTGGCTGACCGTTTGCTTGAACATACAAAAACGGTCGAACTGCGCGATATGGAAGAGCAATTGCTTGACAGTATGGATCTTGAGCGTGAGCGCGGAATAACCATAAAGTCGCACGCCGTTACGCTTTATTACACGGCGCCCGACGGACTGCAATATGAACTGAATTTGATAGACACGCCCGGACACGTTGACTTTAACTATGAAGTTTCACGCTCGCTTGCCGCCTGCGAAGGTGCCGTGCTGATTGTTGACGCGTCGCAGGGGGTGGAGGCGCAGACCCTGGCAAATACCTATCTGGCGGCTGACCACGGTTTGGAGATTTTGCCCGTTATAAATAAAATCGACTTACCGAGTGCCGAACCCGAACGGGTTCGCGCGGAGATTGAAGATATTATCGGCATCCCTGCCGATGCGGCGCCGCTTATATCCGCAAAAAACGATATAAATATCGACGAGGTTTTAGAAAAAATAGTTACCGAAATTCCGGCACCGAAGGGCGACGCCGATGCGCCGCTTTCCGCCCTTATATTTGATTCGTATTATGACCAATACAAGGGAGTTATAGTTTATTTCCGTGTGGTTTCGGGCAGCATTGCCGCAGGTCAGCGCATAAAAATGATGGCTACGGGTGCGGAATACGACGTTGTCGAAGTCGGCAGGCGGCGTGCAAATGTGCTTGAAAGCTGCGAAAGCCTTTCGGCAGGTGAAGTCGGATATATCGCGGCGGCTATTAAAAACGTTGCCGACGCACGCGTGGGCGATACCGTAACGCTGTGTGACCGTCCGGCGGAAAACCCGCTCCCCGGTTACCGTAAAGTGAACCCCGTGGTGTTCTGCGGCGTATATCCGGCGGACAGTTCAAAATATTCCGACCTGCGTGAGGCGCTTGAAAAGTTGCAGCTTAACGACGCTTCGCTGATGTTTGAACCCGAAACTTCGGGCGCCCTCGGCTTCGGTTTCCGATGCGGCTTTTTGGGGCTGCTGCATATGGAAATTATACAGGAACGGCTTGAGCGTGAATATAACCTTGACCTTGTTACCACCGCACCGAGCGTTGTTTACAGGTTTGAAATGACAAACGGCGAAACACTTGAGATTTCCAACCCGACAAACTACCCCGATCCGGCACAGATAGCGACTGCGCTTGAACCGGTCGCAGATGTGAACATCTATTCCCCGAGCGACTACGTAGGCACAATAATGCAGCTGTGCCAGGAGCGGAGGGGTGAATATATTGATATGAAATACCTCGGCGACCGTGTGGATATTCATTATATAATGCCCGTAGCCGAAATAGTGTATGACTTCTTTGACGCACTTAAATCACGCACTAAGGGTTACGCAAGTTACGATTACGAAATGAAGGATTACCGCCCTTCAAAACTTGTTAAACTTGACGTTCTGCTTGCAGGCGACGTGGTGGACGCGCTTTCGTTCATAGTCCATGCCGACAGTGCATATGCGCGCGCACGGCGAATAGCCGAAAAGTTGAAAGAATATATACCGAGGCAGTTGTTTGAAGTGCCGGTGCAGGTTGCCGTGGGCGGCAAAATAATAGCCCGCGAAACCGTTAAAGCTATGCGTAAAGATGTCCTTGCAAAATGCTACGGCGGCGATATTACCCGTAAGAAAAAACTGCTTGAAAAACAGAAAGAGGGTAAAAAACGCATGCGCTCGCTCGGCTCGGTCGAAGTCCCGCAGGAAGCCTTTATGGCTGTGCTTAAATTGGATGAATAAATTTATATTTCCTGTTACGGAGCAACTCCCCGCAGTGTTATTCACTGCGGGGAGTTTTGCGGTTACGAATGTTAGATGTTAGGGGAGTTTTGCTGCCGGGTTGGTTTTTACGCTTCGGCTTCTTCAAGTTCCGGTTCGTCTTCACACTCAATGTAGCTGCAGAAGTCTTCATCCTTCTTTTTAAGGAAATAGCTTACAACTGCGGCAACAGCGGCGGCTACCGAAACGATGCCGATAACGATTGAAGCGATTTTAACAACTTTTGAAAGATTCATTTTGCACACTCCTTCTGATTTATTTCCACCTGAATTATACAATGAAACAAGGTGATTGTCAATCAGTCATATAGGCACA
Source organism: Roseburia intestinalis (assembly GCA_963630555.1). Lineage (GTDB taxonomy): Bacteria > Bacillota > Clostridia > Oscillospirales > Acutalibacteraceae > CAVALG01. The sequence goes on from CAVGND010000003.1 coordinate 83,607, forward strand.
TATGCCCAAAAATCAAAAAATTAAAAAAAATTTAAAAAAGTGCTTTACAAACAGTGAATAGTGTGTTACTATATGTGACAGAAATATTCCTTTAATGACAGCACAGAGAGGCTGCAAGGTGTGAAATAAGCGTAGGCTCCGTATAGGCGGGGTCGGTTTGTACGGTTTCAACCTCTTTGCAGCGTTCTGCAAAGAGGTTTTTTGTGTTTCGGGGGGAGCGAGAATGAGCGTTTGCAAAGCAACTTTAATGGACAGCGCAGCCGTAAACCGTGCGCTTAAACGCATTGCCCACGAAATACTTGAGCATAACCACGGGTGCGAAAACATCTGCCTTGTAGGTATAAAGCGGCGAGGTGTTCCGCTTGCCGAAACAATTGCCGATAACATAAGCGGGATAGAGGGTGCAAAGGTACCGGTCGGCGTTTTGGATATAACATTTTACCGCGACGATCTTACCCACTTATCCGAAGACCCCGTCCTTGCCGAAAACGATATTGGCGTGGATATTGACGGGAAAACGGTAATTTTGGTTGACGATGTGCTTTACACGGGCAGAACGGCACGCGCCGCAATGGACGGAATTATTAAGCACGGCAGGCCGGCAAGCATACAACTTGCCGTATTGGTTGACCGTGGGCACAGGGAATTGCCGATTCGCGGCGATTATGTGGGCAAAAACGTGCCCACCTCAAAATCGGAACATATAGAGGTTAAAATGCCGCCTTTTGAAGATACCGCGGCGGTGGAACTTCACGGTTAATACGGGGCAACCCGATATTGATAAATTTATATTAATTTGCACCGGTGTGTGCAAGATATGGAGGAAAAGAAATGAAACTTATTTACGATGTAAAAGACAAGCCGACTTTCGGTAAAGTGATAATTTTCGCTTTCCAGCAGTTGCTTGCAATCCTTGCGGCGACAATTGCGGTGCCTACAATTGTCGGTAACGGAATGCAGCAGTCCGCCGCACTGTTCGGCGCAGGCGTGGGAACAATCGTTTACCTGTTGTTCACCAGGTTCAGAAGCCCCGTATTCCTCGGCTCGTCATTCGCTTTCATCGGTTCAATGCTCGCAGCGTTCGCAGGCGGCGTTTCAATGCAGCTCGGATATTTAGGGCTTATAATCGGCGCAGTGTTCGCAGGTCTTGTTTATGTTGTAATCGCAATTGCGGTTAAATTCGCAGGCGTGGGCTGGGTAAACAAACTTATGCCGGCTGTTGTTATCGGCCCTACCGTTTCAATTATCGGTCTTTCGCTTGCAGTCAATGCGGTAAGCGATATTACAAAGGGTAAAGTGCTTAACGCCGCGGGTGAATCCGTGGCCAATCCCCTTGTTTGCTTGGTTTGCGGACTTGTTACCCTGCTTGTTGTAACAATCTGCTCGGTTTACGGCAAAAAAATGGCTAAACTTATTCCGTTCATCATCGGTATCCTTGCGGGTTACGCCGTTGCGGCAATATTCACCGTAATAGGTTTGTCAACCGGTAATGACGCATTTAAGATAATCGATTTCTCTGCATTCAGCAATCTGAAAATATTTGAAATCCCCGATTTCACTTTCATTGAAGCCTTAAAAGGCACAAAAGAACTCACCGGACACTATATCGCAACTGTTGCGGTTGCCTATGTACCGGTTGCCTTCGTTGTATTTGCGGAGCATATAGCAGACCACAAGAATCTTTCTTCAATCATCGAAAAAGACCTGCTCAAAAATCCCGGACTTCACAGAACTCTCCTCGGCGACGGTGTAGGTTCAATTGTGGGTGCTGTCTTCGGCGGCTGCCCCAACACTACATACGGCGAGTCGGTCGGCTGCGTAGCCATAACCGGTAACGCTTCGGTCGTAACCATTCTTGCAACCGCCGTAATGGCAATGGTAATCTCATTCTTCGGCCCGTTCGTAACCTTCCTCGCATCAATCCCCAACTGCGTAATGGGCGGCGTTTGCGTAACCCTTTACGGATTTATCGCGGTATCGGGTCTTAAAATGATACAGGATGTAGACCTCGGCGATAACAGAAACCTGTTCGTTGTTGCAACCATCCTTATCTGCGGTATCGGCGGACTTACGGTTTCGTTCGGTAAAATCACAATTACATCAATCGCCTGCGCACTTATCCTCGGTATAATCGTAAACGTAATCCTCGGCAAAGGCAAAACCGAGGCCGGCGGTCTTGCAGAAATAGAGGACTAAAAACAGGCAGAGAATAATATTATACATAAAAAATATTATACTCATTAAATTAAGGTGTTGCCCTATCGGGGCAGCACCTTTTCAAATTCAAATTTCGATTAACATCTTCAGAAACGGATGACGGAATAACCGTCACGGTGAATGAAATCACCAAATTTAACCAATAATGAAAATGTGAGGAGTTTGATAAAATGGAATTTGTAACGGATAACGAACTGAAACTGGCAAAGGTGTGGTGCTCCCACGCCGACCAAAGGGACAAGACAAAGCAGCAAAAGTTGACGGAGTTTATTGCCGATTGCAGGAAAAAGAAGATTTTTGTCTGCGTTTATGAATCGGGCGACGGCAATCTTTTGGAAAACACCAAAGAACTGCTTGCCTACAATCTCAATAACCCGACGCCCTGCACAAAGACTTCAAAATCGCGCGACGCGCGGTAGAGCAGAGGCGGCAGCCTGCCGCGCACATAACTCTTAACATTTTTTAAATATCACTTTTCGTTTGACTGCAAGTCATAGAGTTAAAAATAGGGAACATTTGCGGGGATTTACCCTGTCAAATGTTCCCTATATTTTTTTGCAAATATCACATAATTACTTATCAAGCAGCCAATCGACGGCATTGACAACCTCTATGCCCTCATAATTACCGAGAGTAAAGCGGTCGAGCGTTATTACCGTTTTCGGATAATTGTCGGTTATGCCTTTGAGCGGAGACATCTCTCTTTCAAAAGTCGACTCCTCGGTCATTGAAGCGGTGACCTGATAGTAGAACACATTATCGTTTTTTCTTGCGACAAAATCTATTTCCGCCGCGCCGCTGATAACGCTGCCGCCGTTATCCGCAACAATAAAATATTCTCTTTTTTTCAGGCTTGGCTCCGTAATAATTGCTGAGTGAGTCAAGTTCCTTATCAAAATACGCAGTACCCGGAATATCAAGATGAAAACGCTCTAAATTTACTCTGATAATTTTTGCGATTTTGCGTTATCTGCGACTGTTATCGGTCTTATTATATAATCGCTCATCTTTATCCCCCTTAAAAATTCCACGGCAGATATGCCGCCCCGATTGCCAAAATCACCGACGGAAGCATATTGGCGACATTCAACTTTTTGCCCCAAACGAGATTTACACCGATACAGAAAATCAAAACCGAGCCTATCAGTGACAAATATGCAACCGCGGTTTGCGTCATTACGGGTGAAACGAGCCTTGCAAGCAGTGTGATTCCACCCTCGAAAACAAACACGGGAATTGCCGAAAAAATTGCGCCTTTACCCATTGAAGAAGTCATTACCGCGATTATAATGCAGTCCAGAACCGACTTGACCGCAAGGGTTGAATAATCACCAAGCAAACCATCCTTTATTGCGCCGACAATAGCCATTGCGCCTATTGAAACGGTAAGCGACGCCGTTACAAAGGCGTTCACAAAACCGGCGTCGCCGCTGTTTCCTGTTTTCTTTTTAAGCCACTCGCCGAAACGCTCAAAGCCTTTTTCTATTCCTATCAGTTCGCCGATAATCGTACCGAACGCCAAACACAACACCACAAGCATAGATTTGCCGCTGCTTATTTTCGAACCGCTGATTTTAAGCATTCCCTCCATTGCACCTGCTATGGCTATAAAAATAACGCCGACTCCGCAGGCTTTATTAAGGGATTCGCGCTGCTGTTCTTTAAACATTTTTTCGGCAAAAAGTCCTATAACTCCGCCAAGCACTATTCCCACACTGTTTATTATCGTTCCAAGCCCGACCATCCCGATTTCAGCCCTTGTGTTAAAGTTTTTTTGTTCTTAATATTTTTAATAACGATTTACCGAATATTATACCGCAGAATTATTAAGAATTCTACCGCCATAAAAAGCAGAAAACGTCGTCCGATTTATATCTCTGGGTAACTGTAGTTTTTAGGTAATGACATTAGGTAATCGGCAGACACCCTGAAGTAATTGCAAAGAGCCTTTATATCATCTATGCTCGGTTCGTATTTGCCGCACTCTATATATGATACCTTCCGTTGAGTCATATTTACAGCCTTACCGAGTTGTGTTTGATTTATATTTTTCTTTTCACGAAGCAGTTTGATTTTTTCACCGAAGGAAATCATCATTTACATCACCTGCGTTATTTTACAATAGAAAGAAAATATCTATTGACAAATAGACGGAAAACATCTATAATTATTTCAAGAGTTCTGCTTTTCGCGCAAAACTCGACAATTGTAATAGGTCGAATTACAATTTTGTAAAAACAGGAGGTTTAATTATGTCAGAACAAACTTTTGAAAATCGGCAGATGATTTCTGCCAAATCGAAGGGAACGGCAGCGGTGCTTTGTTTTTTCTTCGGTGCTCTCGGAGTACACCGCTTTTATGCAGGAAAAATAGGCACCGGTATACAGTTTAAATTTTCGTGATGACCGCGACAGAATCCGGGCGAAAGTCCGGTTTCCGATATTTTGCCGCGAATTTTGTAAACTGAATAAACCCGTCATTAATGTAAACACTAATTATCGGTATCAGATACGAACGCACCGAACGGTTTTCGGGCAGTCTGCAAGCCGAGATTTTTTATTGTCGGCAATTGACCGCACCGCACGCTCGGAGTAAGTAACGAAACATTTAAAAAAGGGAGTTTTAATAAATGAAAGCAACAGGAATTGTAAGACGGATAGATGATCTCGGCAGGGTCGTTATCCCGAAAGAAATCCGCCGCACAATGCGTATCCGCGAGGGCGACCCGCTGGAGATTTACACGGACGCGGACGGGGAGGTCATTTTTAAAAAATATTCGCCTATCGGCGAAATGTCACAGACTGCCGTCAAATATTCCGAGGTACTTGCAAAATGCACACCGTTCGCCGTTGCCGTTTGCGACCGTGACCGTTGCATTGCCGCCGCAGGAATTTCAAAACGCGAAGTCCTTGACCGCCGTGTCGCACCCTCGCTTGAAGAATACACGGAGGACAGGCGGTCGTTTGTGCTCGGAAAAACCACCGGTGACCAGCCCATTGTGCTTGAAGGGATAAGCCGCCGCGCGGCGGTTATCATACCCATAATTTCGGCAGGGGATGTTTCGGGTTCGGTCATCCTTTTGCAGGATGAATCAAACTCCCGTCCGGAGGACAGCGACGTTAAACTTGCAAGCGTTGCGGCGGCGTTTTTGGGCAAGCAACTTGAGGAATAATTTAAAAGTCAAATAAACAATAACAAAATTCCGCTTTTCGTAATATGATATATCAGATATACAGATTACGGAAAGCGGTAAATTCTGCCGTTGGCGATTTTCGGCGCACGGCTCCGTTTTTGGGAAGGATACGGTGTTCCATTATGAATGTTGCGTTTTTGAAAGACGGCTCAACCGAGATATTTTTAAGCGAGTCCGAGGCGGACACATACGGAATTGATTACATAGTTGAAAATCCGGAAAAACCGCGAAGCACCGAACTTTTATCGCAGATAATTTCGGCGGCGCTGCCGGAGTTTAAAAACATAAAAAAAGGCAGTTTTACCGCCGATTTTTACAGGGTGAGGGGCAGCGGTTTCAAGATAATAGTGAAACGCGAGCGGCAGGTGCTTAGGGTTTGCCCGAGGCAAATCGGGATAAACCGTGCGGTAAAAACAGGAAACGCAGAGCTGCTTTTGGAATATCTGCGCGCGGTGCGGTCGGTCTGCGGCAACATCAAGTGCAGTCTTTTCCGACAAAACGGTGTGTTTTTTCTGGTTCCGGAACGCAATTTTCCGCAATTTTATCATCTGGGTTATGAATTTGCCCTCGGTACCGTGCCGCCGCACATTGCCGCCGCACTGATGCGTCACGCCGAAAAAATATCTGACGACGCTTTAAAGGAACTGTGCACCATATTTTGAACACGTAAAACGGGCAAGGGAGCCGGCTGTCCCTTGCCCTGTTGCGTTTTATTCATTTTAAATTCTGCCTAAAACATCGCCGCCGAATAAGGAACGGCGGGGCTGTGACGGAGGGAAAATTCTGCCCACAATAAAAATTTACGCCCGTTATTTATCTGCCGCTGCCACGGCCGAAAATCTAAAATCTAAAAATCCACCGGCAGGTCATAGTAGCAGCATTTAAGCAGTTTTTCCGCTTCTTCGCGGCTCGGCTGCCTCGGATTTGAGGCGGTGCAGGCGTCCGCCAGTGCGTTTTCGGCGATTGACGGCAGCCTTTCAAGGAATATTTTTTCCGGCACAAAACCGCTGTCCGTCGGGTAACTGTCTGCCCCGTAATGCGCTATGCAGAGCGGAATGTTAAGTTTTTTGTTCATTTCCCGAATATGCTTAATAAGCCCCTCAATCTTTGTGCCGTCGTCCGCACCCGCAATATTCATTCGGTCGGCAATTTTAACATAACGCTCGGCGGCTTCGGGGATTGCGGCGTTAAACGCAATAACTTTTGGCAGATACATAGCGTTCGCCGCGCCGTGGATTATGTGTGCGCCCAGGTCTGCAAACGCTGCGCCGGTTTTGTGCGCCAAAGAATGAACAATCCCCAACAGTGCGTTGGAAAATGCCATCCCCGCAAGGCACTGCGCATTGTGCATACGGTCGCGCGCCGACTTTTCACCGCCGTATGAATCGATAAGATCCTCATTTATCATCTCGATTGCGTGCAGAGCAAGCGGATCGGTGTAATCGCTGTGTGCCGTCGATACATATGCCTCAACCGAATGCGTCAGCGCGTCCATACCGGTGTGCGCAACAAGTTTTTGCGGCATTGTTTCGGCAAGTTCCGGGTCGACTATCGCAACATCGGGGGTGATCTCAAAATCGGCAAGCGGATATTTAATGCCTTTTGAATAATCGGTTATTACCGAGAACGCCGTGACCTCGGTCGCCGTGCCCGAAGTCGAAGAAACGGCGCAGAATTTCGCCTTTCGGCGCAATGCCGGAATTCCGAATACGCGGCACATTTCCTCAAATGTGCAGTCGGGGTGTTCGTATTTTATCCACATGGCTTTCGCAGCGTCAATCGGTGAACCGCCGCCTATCGCAACTATCCAGTCGGGCCTGAACTCACGCATTTTTTCTGCTCCCGACATTACCGTTTCAACCGACGGGTCGGGCTCAATTCCCTCAATAAGCCGAACCTCCATACCTGCCTGCTGCAGGTAGCCGACAGCCCTGTCAAGGAACCCGAACCGTTTCATACTCCCTCCGCCAACGCAGACTACAGCCCTTTCACCCTTAAAATTCTTAAGTGCCTCAAGCGCACCCTTGCCGTGATAAATATCGCGCGGCAGTGTAAATCTTGCCATTGCAATTCCTCCCTTTGTTTTTTGTTATTATGGTGATTTTTCGCTTGTTTTATTCGGGTGCACCGCTTGGATTGCAAAATTTTGATTTTGAATATCAAACTGTAGAGGTAATGTGGGTATGACGGCGGATTAAATCTTAAGTATTGGATTTCAGCCTGTGGATGTTGGATATTAGATGGGGTGAGCGGCGGTTTTTGTGCTGACGGTACGCACTTACCCTTGCCATTCTAGACGTTAGACTGTAGACGTTAGACATTAGATGTGGTGGGC
>CAVGND010000004.1:0-87251 GCA_963630555.1 Roseburia intestinalis
ATGTTAACCACTTTATCTTGTATCACCGGAATATTATGTAAACTACAAGTAGACATTTTCCGGATAGGCACACCAAAAAATTATTTTAAAATTTTTTATATTATGATATAATAAATATGAGGTGATAAAGTATGAACAAGACTGTATTGATAACAGGTGCGTCAAGCGGAATCGGGGCGGCAACTGCGATCCTTTTTACCGAAAAGGGCTATAATGTTGCCATGAACTACAACTCGTCTGCCGCAGCGGCTAACATGCTCTGCTCTACCCTATCGGAAAGCGGAAATGTTATGACAGTTAAGGCGGATATCTCAAAAATTAATGAGGTCGAAACAATGGTGTCATCCGTTCGTTCAAAATTCGGGAAGATTGACATACTGATAAACAACGCAGGTATAGCACAGCAAAAACTTTTCAATGATATTTCGCAAGAAGAATGGAACAAAATGCTTTCTGTAAATCTTACCGGTGCGTATAATTGCACAAGAGCGGTTATAAACGGTATGATTAACCGGAAATACGGCGCTGTCGTCAATGTTTCATCAATATGGGGCGAAGCGGGAGGTTCCTGTGAAGTACACTATTCCGCCGCAAAGGCAGGGCTGATCGGATTAACCAAATCGTTGGCTAAGGAAGTCGGCCCAAGCGGCATAAGGGTCAACTGCATCACACCCGGAGTTATTGCAACAAATATGAATTCCCATCTTTCCGTTGAAGATCTGAACTCACTGGCTGATGAAACCCCTCTTTGCAGGCTTGGAACTGCTGAAGAAGTTGCAAAGGCTATCTACTTCCTTGCCTCGGATGACGCAAGTTTCATAACAGGGCAAATTTTAGGCGTTAACGGCGGTTTATATATTTGATTCTGCAGAAATTGTGTGAAAAAATACGGTTCAGGGCTCATCGAGAGTCCTGAACCGTATTTTAAATTGATTCCGCGTTATACTTTTTATTCTTTTTCTAACAGTTTAAGCATCATAGAAGGACCAAACTCGACAAAATTGCCGGTGGCTTCGGCAGATTTTTCACAGAATTTATCAACACCTGCATATTTTTTTCTGCTGTCATATATCATAAACGGCACGGGCGAATTAGTATGTGTACGAATATCAAGAGGAGTGGGATGGTCGGGCATAACAAGCACCCTGTAATCGTGATAATTTTCCGCAAGAAAATCAAGCAGCGGTGTCAGCACCTTGCTGTCTATCAATTCTATTGCTCGCACTTTATTTGCGGTTTCTCCTCTGTGACCGCACTCGTCGGGCGCTTCAACATGCATATACACAAGATCGGCACCGTCGTTGTACAGTTTTTTTGCCGCTTTGACCTTACCTTCAAAATCAGTGTCAATATATCCTGTAGCGCCCGCAACTTCGGGAACATCCATACCTGCCCCTTTTCCGATACCTTTAAGAAGGTCGACAGCCGAAACCACGCCGCAGCGAACACCGAATTTTTCCTTGAAATTCTGCAAAGACGGACGTGTTCCTTCACCCCATAACCAAATTGAGTTTGCGGGTCTTTTACCTTCGTTTACCCTTTTCAAATTGACGGGATGAGCAGAAAGTATATCGTAGGATTTCTTCATCATATCAATAAGCGGTTTTGCAGTTTCAGCCGTGCTAAGGTATTCGCCGATAACGCGTCCGCTAATATCGTGCGGCGGCGTCATTGTACCGAGTTTTGTAGTACCGTCGGCAACAATTAAACAATGTCGATATGCAACGCCTGCATAGAATTTATATGTATCATTTGCAAACGCGTTGTTAACCGCAGCAATAAGTTGTTTCGCTTCATCCGTTGAAATATCGCCGCCGCAATAGTCTACCATTGTTTTTTCATTGTAATCGGCTTCGTCAGAGAGCGTTACAAGATTACAGCGCAACGCAACATCAGTATCTTTCATATCTATACCGATACTGAGCGCCTCAAGCGGTGAACGTCCCGTATAGCAAACAAGCGGATCATATCCCATAACAGAAAGATTGGCAACATCACTGCCCGGTTTTAATCCGTCCGCCACCGTTTTAACAGTGCCAACCTCCGAGAACTTGGCAATTGCATCCATAGTCGGTTTGTTTGCAGCCTGCATAGGCGTCATATTATCAAGTGAATTAACCGGCCTGTCAGCCATTCCGTCACAAAGCATAACTAAATATTTCATTTTATTTGTCCTTTCCGTAATAAATTATTTTCTATCCAGACGGCCACACCGTCATTATCAACCGTTTCGGTTATTTCATCGGCAATTGATGAAAGATCCGCGGTTGAATTTCCCATTGCTACACGATAGCCGATATTTCGGAACATACCTATATCATTGCTGCTGTCCCCAAATGCAACCGTTGCATCTTTCTGAATACCTAAATATTTCATAATACATTCAATGCCGTGCGCCTTGTCACATCCTTTCGGCGAGAATTCACTGTACCACGGGTGCATAACGCCAAACACACCGTCGGAAACAATTCGGGCAAATTCAGTGTTATCCATTTTACCCCAAACAGATATCTTTTCAAACGGGTCACGGTCATACCACATCATTGCTGAATCAATATTATCGCAAATAACCTTATCGGGTGAAATCAGCCAATCATCATCGGGGGCTGCGGGGGTTTTATTAAAAGCAAATACGTAATGGTCAACCGAGCCGCCAAGCAGTCCCGTACTTCCGACCCGATGTAATTTTTCTAATATCATTTTAACGCTTTCGCGCTCAATAGAATTGGTTTCTATGGTTTTTCCGCCATATTCGATATGCGCTCCAAGTCCGGCACAGATACCGTTGAATCCGATATCTCTCATAACGGGCATCAAATATCCGTAGGCACGGCCCGTGCATAAAACCGTTTTATGCCCTGCCGACTGTGCGTTTTTCAAAGCCGACAAAACTCTATCCGAAACTATGCCGTTGCGTGCAAGTGTGCCGTCAAAATCAAAGAATAAATACTTACCTGTCATGTTTATCCTCCCTGTTTTTTCTGACTATAACTTCGCCTCGTCCCGGTTTTTTCTTTTTTCTTCCTCTGTTCAGATATTTAACCGATGCAATAAATGCAATTATACCGATTAAAATTAATATCAATATTGTCTTTGTAATGGGGTGAACAAACACTTTTTTAACCGAATTAAAGAAACTTAAAAGCATACTTCTTTCAACGGTTGAAGTGGCAAGCACATCGGTAGTCCCTATAATCTCACCGGCGTACATAACATCAGCCGTACCCAACTTTTGACCTTTTTTAACGGTAGCCTCGAATGATTTTTTATCCAGTTTCAGTTTATATTCAACGGTCGAAAGGTCGGCGTTTTTCGGCAAAACAGTTGCAATTTCATCCTTAGCGGCAACGGTAACATAATCGGTGTTGCGTGCAAGAGTCACCTTTGCTTCGCCCACTATCTCCCCGGATTTCAGCACGGTTTTATACATGAAATCATCAAACGCCCACTGAAAAAGATTTTTGGCGTCCTCAAATTCATAGCGTACCATTCTCCCCTTTTCATCATAAACCGGAGATTTCAAAATAACGCACATATATTTATATCCGTCGCGCGAAGCGCAGCCGATAAAGCAACGCCCTGCTTCATCAGTAAATCCCGTTTTAACGCCGGTTGCATATTTGTAATAATATTTCGGGACGGCAGGGTCTATAAGAAAATTGGTTGTCGAAAGATATCTTTCGCCGGAAAGATTTGTCGCCGGCACGGTATACCTTGCTTTGGAAACAACATCTGCGAATGTGGAATTTTCTAATGCATACTTTGCAAGTACGGCAATATCACCGACTGTTGTATAATGATTCGGGTCGTGCGCACCGTGGGTATTGACAAAATGCGTGGAATTCATACCGAGTTCTTTGGCACGTTCATTCATAAGTTCAACAAATGCGGATTCGCTTCCGCTTACATATTCGGCAATAGCAACCGAAGCATCCGCCGCAGAAGAAATAAGCAACATATGCAGCATATTACGCACCGATACCTGCTCGCCCGCTTTCAAATTTGCAATTACAAGTCCGGTACCGAGCATAGAATTGACGGCGTTCTCGGAAACTGTTATAATATCATTGTCAAGGTCATTTGAATTTTCAATAAGCAGCATTGCAGTCATAACTTTTGTGAGCGATGCCGGATATCTGCGTTCATCAATATTTTTTTCATACAGTGTTTCACCGGTATCAAGCGAAATTAACACAGCACTTTCTGCACGCACTTCAAACGAAGTCGGGGTAAATGCAGAAACCGGCAACGAAATTGACGATGCAAGCACCAAAATTATTAAAATAAAAGAAAAAATCTTTTTAGTCATAGAAAAACCACCAAAAATGTTGTATTATATTTAAGTATAACAAGTTACGGCACAAAATAAAAGAGATATTTATAAAAAAATCAATTTTCGAGGTATAAAATATGATTTATATTACCGGTGATATGCACGGAAACGAAGAACGGTTGTACAACCGTGAATGGCGAAAACTGAAAGCAGAAGACATACTTATAATCTGCGGTGATTTCGGATATTTATGGTCGGGCGGCAAAAGAGAAAAAAGCGTAATCAAATACCTCGGTTCAAGAAAATTCACGGTATGTTTTCTTGACGGAACCCATGAAAATTTTGACCTTATAAACAAATGTCGCACAACCGTATGGAAAGGAGGAAAAGTGCACCGGATAAGCGGTAATCTTTTTCACCTTATGCGCGGGCAAATATATAACATAGACGGAATTTCAATATTCGTATTCGGCGGCGGTGAAAGTGACGACCGCGACATACGGAGCGACGGCGGAAAGTGGTGGCGCGAAGAATTACCTTCACCGCAGGAATTCGCCGAAGGCGCTGCCAATCTTGATGAGGCAGGATTAACCGTTGACTATATACTTACGCACGAGCCGCCGTCACTTGTTAAAAGTGCGATGCTGCTGCGTTCCTGCGCGCCCGACAACATAAATAAGTTGAACGGATATTTGCAGGAAATTGACAATGCGTGCAATTATAACCATTGGTATTTCGGTTCTATGCACGAAGACAGATTAGTGACTCCGAAACACACCTGTCTTTTCAACAAAATAATACCGATCGGATACAAAAGCCGGATAGCAAAATAGTAAGTGCTACTTTATAAATCGGAGCAGTTGTTCGGGTCTGTTTATCAAGTGCTTTGCCCCGTTCTCTTTAAGCTCGGATTCGCCCCTAAATCCCCAAAGAACGCCTATGGGCAACGCTTTACTGTTCACGGCGGTTTGAATATCCACACCCGAATCGCCTATAAATATACATTCCTCCGGCTTAACGCCGAGTTTATTCATAACAATAAAGGTTGAAGTCGGATCCGGTTTTGTAGGTACGCCGTCAAGTTGACCCGCTATGCAATCAAAAACATCACCGTATAATTTATGCAGAATATCAATTGCTGCAGGCTCGTATTTATTTGTAACGACAGCGATTTTTATACCCTTCTCACGCAATTCCGATATAAGTTCGGTCATACCTTCATACTTTTTGGTTTTATCAGTGCTGTGAAGGTTATAGTATTCGAAAAACCGTTCCTTGACCTTACCGATATACTCATCTGTTCTGAATTCTTCGGGCAGCGCCCGCTCAATCAGTTTAGGTATCCCGTTCCCGACCATCATTTTATAACTTTCGGTATTATGCTGTGGAAAGCCGAATTTACCCAATGCATAGTTTGCAGCGTCCGCGAGGTCCTCAATTGTGTCAGTCAGTGTTCCGTCCATATCAAAGATTACGGCTCTTATCATAATTAACATCCTTTCCTAAAATAAATTTAAAAAAACTATTGCATTATTGATATAATTCTGTTATAATAGCAATGTTATGTGAATATTAAAGGAGGTGCAGACTATGGCAAAATGCGATATCTGCGGTAAAGAATTAAAATTCGGCATTAAAGTGTCACACTCACACAGACGCTCTAACAGAACCTGGAAACCCAACGTAAAACGCGTAAAGGCTATCGTTAACGGTTCACCTCGCAGAATCAACGCCTGCACCCGTTGCTTGCGTTCCGGCAAGGTCACACGTGCCGTTTAATCTTTTAAAAATCAGTGAGTAGGTGATTTCACCTACTCACTTTTTTATTACATACTTTCGGGTGCGTCAATCTTCAAAATACCCAAAACATTTTTAAGAACTATGGAGGTGGCTAAGCAAAGATTAAGCCTTGCCTGCGTCAGTTCGGCGTCATCAGTTTTAACCCTGCAAGCATTATAGAACTTATGAAACAGCGTAGCAAGATCATAAGCGTACCTTGTAATTCTTGCAGAATCGTATGATTGAGCCACTGCCTCAATTTCACCCGTGAGTTTTGAAATATGTCTGACCAGTTCCCTTTCTTCAAGGCGGGTAAGTATATCAAACGATGCGGCATCCGTTTTTTCAATTTCGATTCCGTCGGTACGCAAATTTTTAATTATACTGCAAACTCGCGCATTTGCATACTGAACATAAAAAACCGGATTTTGGCTTGTCTGTTCCACCGCAAGGTCAAGATCAAATTCCAGGTGTGTGTTCGGATCTTTTGAATTGAAAATATATCGCGCAGCGTCAATCGGTATTTCGTCAAGCAATGTTACAAGGGTGATTGCTTTACCGGAGCGCTTCGACAGTTTGACGGTTTCGCCGCCGCGTACCAGTCGCACCATTTGCATAAGAACAACATCAAGTTTTTCAGGGTCAACTCCCAATGCCTGCAACGCCGCCTTAAGGCGCGGTACATAACCGTGATGATCTGCACCCAAAACATCAATAGCTTTATCAAAACCACGCGTTACCAATTTATTGTAATGGTAAGCAATATCGGGAACTACATAGGTAAAGAAACCGTTTGAACGGCGCAAAACAAAATCCTTGTCGGCACCGAAACTTTCGGCTTTAAACCAGATGGCACCCTCTTTTTCGTATGTGTAGCCCTTTTCGGTCAGCCGGTCGACAACCTTTGCCGCTTCGCCGTTTTGATGCAGTGACGATTCTTTAAACCAATTATCATAAACAATGCGATATTTTTTTAAATCACATTCAAGTCCTTCAATATTTTTGGGCAAAGCAAAATCAACAAGCGCTTTGCGGCGCTCATCTTCAGGTTTTGCAACATACAAATCTCCGTGTATCTTTGCAAAATTATTCGCATGTTCGATTATATCGGCACCGTGATAAGAATCCTCCGGCATTTCAACCGAATCATCAAATATTTGAAGATACCGACAATCAAGTGACAAAGCGAATTTTGCAATTTGGTTACCCGCATCATTGATATAAAACTCACGAAAAGCGTTATATCCCGCAAATTCAAGAACCGATGCAATACTGTCACCGAGAGCGCCGCCGCGTGCATTACCGATATGCATAGGCCCCGTGGGATTAGCTGAAACAAATTCGACAATGACTTTCTTACCCTTGCCTATATCGCTTCTGCCGTAATTTTCTTTCTTTTGCAACACATCATCGATTATCAAGGAATAAAATCTGTCAGACAAGAACAGGTTTATAAATCCAGGACCCGCAATTTCGGTTTTGGAAACAAACGCTTTGCTGAAATCGGCATGCTTCAAAATAGTTTCGGCGATAATCCGTGGCTGGGTTCTAAAGCATTTAGACCAAACAAGCGCAGCGTTTAAAGCATAATCACCGTGTGAAACATCCGCAGGCGCTTCAACAACAAAGTCCTTTAATTCGCCGTTCGCGATGAGCTCACCTGCGGCTATGGCTTTGTTTGCTGCACTGATAACCTCATCCCTGATGCAGTTTTTAACTTCCTTTACTAACAGTGACATAAAAATTCCCCTTTATGAACATGGAGTAACAGATATTTTTATATTATTTTTGCTGACAAGACGATGTTCTATATCGATTGTATATGTAATATCCAAAACGCCGCCGTCATCACCTAATTTATTAACTAAATCTTCACCGAAAATACCCATTGAGGCTGCACCCGCAACGGTATCCAGCACACAACTGTGACGCTTTTGTTTCATAACCACAAGTCGGCCTGACAGCGAACCCGAACGCCGGATAACAACGCTGTTATCTGCGGCGGTTATTACCGATCTAACACCGCCGACGCCGATGGCGTCGCTTTCTTCGTATACAAGCATCGTCTTTCCGTTGCGGTGTCCCATTCTGCCCTCGGTAGACATTTCGAAAACTTCGGGGCTCCCATGTTCATCATTATCATACTGAACAGTGCTTACCAAATTTATCATAACATCTTTCATTATATCTTCCTTCCGCAGTAATACGGCAAACACATTACCGCGACATAATAACCGCCGCAGATCAAAGCGGCAGCGAAACCCGTTCCACCTTACCGTTAATATCAGAGCCCAAAAGGATTGAGGCAATACCCGAAAAACTCTCTGTACGGTCGGTCACATAGAACTCACGGGTTCCTTCACAGTTGTTGATATTAAGCATATCGTTTGATTTTAAGTATTCAGCCGCTTTAATGGCTGCCTGTCTGCCGGTATTTATCAAGGCAACACCGTCACCCATAATATCGGCAATTATGTCCTTTAAAATCGGATAATGAGTACAGCCGAGTATCAACGTATCAACACCGGCGTCGCGCAGCGGTGTCAAATACCGTTTAGCGGTTTCCACAGTTACAAAGTCGCTGCGTTCGATCCATCCTTCTTCAACAAGCGGAACAAATATCGGGCAATCCCTTTGAAACACTTGAGCCGACGGCATAAGTTCCAATATTTTATTTTTATAAGAATTACTTTTTACCGTTGTGGTTGTGCCGATAATCCCGATTTTTTTATTTTTTGTGGACTTTACGGCTTCTTCGGCGGCCGGTGTAACAACCTCAATAAAATGCACGGGAAGTTCGCTTGAAGCAGCAGTTGCCACAGAGCTTACCGTGCCGCAAGCTGCAATCACCAACTTAACGCCGTGCGAAATCAAAAATTTTTCATCCTGCCTTGCGTATTCAATAATTGTTTCGGCGCTTTTGTTGCCATATGGGACGCGGCCGGTATCGCCGAAATAAATTATATTTTCGTTCCCTAAAATACGCATGAGTTCACGGACTGCGGTAAGGCCGCCGAGTCCCGAATCAAAAACGCCGATTGGCCTGTTATCAGGCATAGAGCAGAACCCTCCTTGCCGAAATCATCCTAAAATATTGAGAAGCACACCGGCAACGACGGCGGAACCGATTACACCGGCAACATTCGGGCCCATTGCGTGCATAAGCAGGAAATTTCCGGGGTCTGCCTCCTGCCCGACTTTTTGCGAAACTCTTGCAGCCATAGGAACAGCCGAAACGCCCGCCGAACCGATAAGCGGATTAACCTTGCCTTTAGTAAAAAAGCACATTATTTTACCGAAAAGCACGCCCCCGACCGTACCGAAGCAAAAAGCAATAAGACCCATGCCTACAATTTTAAGGGTATCAAGATTTAAGAATGAAGTACCGTTTGTAGTTGCACCCACCGTTATACCGAGGAAAATGGTTATGATGTTCATAAGTTCGTTTTGTGCGGTTTTGCACAAACGATCAACGCATCCGGATTCTTTGAACAGATTGCCGAGCATAAGCATACCCACCAAAACGGCTGCATCCGGCAAAAGAAGTGATACGACTATGGTTACAAGAATCGGGAAAATAATTTTTTCGGTCTTGGATACCTTTCGTAATTCTTTCATCCTAATTGTACGCTCTTTTTCGGTTGTCAGCAATTTCATTATAGGCGGTTGAATAACCGGAATAAGAGCCATATAAGAATAGGCGGCAACCGCTATCGGACCCAATTTATCGGGCGCTAATTTTGAGGTTACATATATTGCCGTAGGGCCGTCGGCACCGCCGATTATACCGATTGAACCCGCAACATTAGCCGGCATACCGAGCAAAAGCGAGCCGATAAACGCAACAAAAATACCGAGTTGAGCTGCAGCGCCGAGCAAGAAACTTTTAGGGTTACTGATAAGGGGTGCAAAATCGGTCATACAGCCTATCCCCAAAAATATAAGCGGCGGATATATACCGAGTTTTACACCGAGGTAAAGTATATCAAGAAGTCCTCCGTCACGCAGGACTTTGCCTACAATAATATGTCCCTCAGACCAGTAAACCTTGCTTGCGGTATCCCATATCTCCGCATGATAAATACCGGCGTTAGGCAGATTGGCAAGCAGCATACCAAAGGCTATCGGCAAAAGCAGCAGCGGTTCAAATCCCTTTTTAATCGCAAGAAAGAGAAAGAAGCACGCAACACCTATCATAACGAGATTTTTCCACCCGTCGCCGACGAAAAACGCCGCTATGCCGGAACTTTTTGAAATGCCGACGATAGTATTCCAAAATTCATTAATCATTTCTATCCCCCAAATCAAAACGCCTTAACATTATTGTTAAGACCTGCAGCCGCCCAAGCGGAACGTGTGTTATTGCTGCAAGGAGTTACCGATTTAATAACCGCTTTTTTGCCGCTGCCCTCATACATACTGTCAACCGCTGCGGCAATTACGGCTATCAGTTCGTCATCATCCTGCGACGGTACGCTCACGCTTTGTTTTTGCACAATCTGAGCAGGTGCGCTTGCCTTTTCGGCGGTTTGTTTTTTATCTGCGCCGCTTTTGGCGGACATAAGCTTGCCGAACAGTGCAATTATCACAACAAGCAAAATAAGCATTGCAAAAACAATAACGAGGCCGCTGACCGTTACATTAGCCGCATATTTATTAAAATCGTCCGACAATAATAAATTCAGGTTCACTTGTTTTTCTCCCTTTCTATGAATCTTGCATAAGCCTCGCGCAGTTCCGCTGCCTTTTCTTCGGGTGCTGTAGGATTACAATGTGCCCAGACACCGGTTTCACTTGAAGCGTTGAATTTTTGTTTATTTGCACTGCGCATAGGCGGATAAAATTCAATATGGAAATGATAATAATCGCTGCAATCTTCACCGTTTACGGGTGCGTTATGCATACACATCATATAAGGAAAACGGAAATCAAACAAACTGTCATACATACCGGCAACCTGTTTAACCGTAACTCCCAAAGCGTCTTTTTCCGCATCGGTCATTTCGCTGATATTGCCGACATGGCGTTTTGCCATAACATAGACTCCGTAGGGATATTCGCAGAAGAAGGGAAGAACGACGACAAAATGCTCATTTTCGAAAATTATGCGATCCCCTGCCTTTTGCTCTTCGTGCGTGAAATCACAGAACAGGCAGTTACCGGTTTTTCTTAAATGCTTTTTAGCGTTTTCACATTCAAGTTGAATTTTTTTGGGGACAACGGAGTAGCCGTAAATCTGTCCGTGCGGATGCGGCATGGTGACACCGACAAGTTCGCCCCTGTTTTCAAAAATGAAAACATATTTTATCTTTTTATCGGCGCTTAACGCCTCAAATCTTTCCGTCCAAAGGTCAACCAATTCTCTCATATGTGCGTCGGAAAGGTCGGGCAAGGTTGCCGTATGATTAGGAGAATAAAGTATTACTTCACACTTACCGTAAGATTCACGAGTCTTGAAAAAATCCGTAGCTACGTCATCCGGAACCGGAGGATCCTGTGAAAGAGCCGGAAAATCATTGGGATAATCATAAACGGTAAAATGGTCCGGAACTTTGCCGGAACCGGGACAAAACGGACAATAATCTTTGGGCATTTGCGGTCTGTTCTGCCTGTTGGACGCTATCATTACCCAATCGTCAATAAACGGATGATATCTTAATTCTGCCATAATATTGAATTCTCCTTTGCAGAAATATAATTTAACTGTTATTCCTTAATTTCTGTTCCGCCGATAGGACGGATACCAAGTTCATAAAAAGACGCATCGCCGAAAACCGACTGCATTACCGACTTAAATTTCCCCTTTAATTCAAACGGCACAAATGCCTGTATTGTGCCGGCAAATCCTCCGCCGTGCACGCGGCAGGCGCCCTTTGAACCGAGAACCTTTTCAGCCAATGCCAGAGCAAGTGAAAGTCCCTGCTCGGCAGGTGCACTTGAAGCATAGACATTTTGCAGATATTTGAAGGACGAATCACCGGAAAATTTAACAAGTCTTAAAAACTCATCAAAATTATCATTTGTAAGCGCAATTTTTTCAAGTTGTGCCGTCTTATTATCCGAGAAAAAGTGCATTGCTCTTAAAATCGCACGGTCGCCGCAAACAGGGCGCAGTTTTGCGATATTTGCAAAAAATTCTTCCTCTGTAACTTCACGCAAATATGATTTGCCGAAAAACTCGGCGACCTTTTTACATTCGGTGGGTATAGCCGCGTATTCGGGAGTCAGATCGGCGTGATTTCCGCCAGTATCAACTATACAAAGGCATACACCGTGACGGGCAAGGTCAAAATCAATTTTTTCGATAAGAGGTTTCTCGGGATTGTAAAAATCAATTGCCGTAAACCCGCCTACCGAACTTGCCATCTGATCCATAAGTCCGCATGGTTTACCGAAATATATATTTTCCGATTTCTGCGCTATTATTGCTATATCAACATCCGTAACCGAGCCGCCCGAAAACATACCGCGAATTATATTGCCGACAAGGACTTCAAACGCGGCGCTTGAAGAAAGGCCCGAACCTTTTAAAACATTCGAGGAGGTATATGCGTCAAATCCGCTGATACGGTAACCTGCGTCACGCATATAGCGCAACATTCCTCGTATCAGCGCTGATGATCTGCCGTAGTCTTTTTCGGATGATTCAAGGTTATTGAGGTCAACTTCATCCATCGGGAATCCTTCGGATTTAATGCGTACAATACTGCTGCCGTTTTCGGCTGCCGCGCCGATTGCATCCAAGTTTACGCTTCCCGCAAGAACGCAGCCGTGCTGATGATCGGTATGATTGCCGCCGACTTCGGTACGTCCCGGGCCGCTGAACAGTCTGACGCTGTTGCGGTTTTCGAATGTTTTATAAAACCCGTCAACTGTTTTGACATACCTCTCGCGGGCGGCGAAAATATCCTTATACAGTTTTGAAAAAGCATTGTCGTAATCGCCGTTCAGAATTTTATCTTTAATCGACATCCGGCATCATCCTTTAATATATTTTCAAATGAATTTATTTAAGTTTTTTAACGATTTCATAAGTATCGCGTGCTATAACCAATTCTTCGTTGGTCGGGATAACATAGCAGGCAACCTTTGAGTCATCCGCTGAAATTTTAAGATTTTCCTTTACATGCGGAACAGCATTAGCATCAGCGTCGCATTTAACACCCAAATAGGTAAGACCGTCAAGAATTATTTGACGCATTTCAGGGTTGTTCTCACCGATACCTGCGGTAAATACAATTGCATCCACGCCGTTCATTGCTGCGGCGTATGCACCTATAAATTTAATAATCTGATAATACTGCATATCTATTGCAAGTTGTGAACGCGGATCGCCTTCAACTGCTTTTTTGCAAACATCGCGACTGTCGTTTGAAAATCCGGAAATGCCTAAAAGCCCCGATTTTTTATTACAGAGTTCGTCCAACTGATCCGGCGTCATATTATACTTTTTGGCAATATAGATAAGAACAGAGGGGTCAAGTGTTCCGACTCTTGTACCCATCATAAATCCGTCAACCGGAGTAAGTCCCATGGTGGTATCGACACATTCGCCCTTGTCAACAGCGGCAATTGAGCATCCGTTTCCGAGGTGGCAGGTTATAATTTTAAGTTCACTGATATCGCGGCCCATAAGTTCGGCGCACACACCGCTTACAAATCTGTGCGATGTACCGTGAAAACCGTAGCGGCGGATACCGTCCTTTTCATAATATTCATAAGGGATAGCAAACATATACGCTTTTGCGGGCATCGTCTGATGAAATGCAGTATCAAACACGGCAACCTGCGGTATTTCATTCCCGAGCGCTTCCGTACAGGCATTGATACCCGTAAGGTTGGCGGGATTATGAAGAGGTGCCAACTCGCGCAGTTCGTAAATCTGTTTTTTAACATCATCATCAATCAGAACCGAAGCAGCGTATTTATCGCCGCCCTGAACGGTTCTGTGACCTACGGCGCTTATCTCATTAAGTGAATCAATGCACTTATACTCGCCGTTTATAAGTTCGTTAACAACAAGATTAAAAGCCTCTTTATGATCCTTAATCGGGATCTCTTTCTTAAAGCCTTCGCCTTTTGAATTTTTGTAAGATAATATTCCGCTTGTACCGATTCGCTCGCAGTTTCCCTTCGCAAGCACCGATTCGTCAGTCATATCAATAAGTTGATATTTAAGCGAAGAACTGCCTGCATTTACAACTAAGATTTTCATTATTACCAAATTACCTCCCTAAATGTGTTGAATACCTGATGTTTTTGTAGTATTATATATTCGGCATTCGGAAATCTTCAAATTTCCCCATACTAAAATATGATACTATAATACTGCCCGAATTTCAAGAGTTTTGAACAAAAAATATTAAATACCGGTAAAAAAATAAGTGGAGTGGTAAACTTGAAAATTGCTGCTATAATAGCGGAATACGATCCTTTCCATAACGGACACAAATATTTGTTAAATAAAGCTGCAGAGGACGGTGCCGAAGTAATTGCGGTTATAATGAGCGGAGCATTCACACAGCGCGGTGAGGTTGCGACATTCTCTAAATTCGACCGTACTGCCATGGCACTTGCCGGCGGAGCCAATCTGGTAGTTGAATTACCGGTAACATACGCGGTTTCCGGTGCAAAAAGGTTTGCAAATGGGGGCGTAAAAATTGCTCGAATGCTTCATGCCACCGACCTGTATTTCGGCAGCGAATGCGGCGATATTGAGTTGCTGTCCGCTGCTGCCGATATTTACAACGGCGAATCCATTACTCCTTTATTAAAAGCCGAACTCGGTAAAGGAAAAACATTTGCCGCCGCACGCAAAATTTCCGCTGAACATCTCCTGGGCAAAGAACCGCCTGCAGGCGCAAACGATAACCTGGCAGCCGAATATATTGAAGCGATAAAAAAATCCGACGCAAATATAGTACCGCACGCCGTCAAGCGCAACAGCGTTTTACACGATTCGGGCGAGCCGGTCGGTGAATTTGCAAGCGCGTCTTTTTTACGCGGACTTATTCGCAAACATGATATCTCGGCATTAAATTATATTCCTGCCGATGTATGCAAACTGATAACCGCCGCTGTAAGCGAAGGAAAAATTGCAGATCATAAAAGGCTTGAAAAAGCAATACTCTACCGTTTGCGTACAATGAGCGCCGAGGAGTTCGCAAATCTTCCTGATGTGAGCGAGGGGTTGGAAAACCGATTATCGGCAGCGGCACGCAACGCTTCTACACTTGAGGAATATTACGCGCTTGTTAAAAGCAGGAGATATACGCTGGCAAGAATCAAAAGAATAACAACTTCGGCACTTATCGGCATAACGCGGGATGATTATAATCTTCCGCCGCACATAAGAATTCTGGGGACTGATGACAAAGGGCAAAAAGTTATCGGCGTTGCAGGCAAAGACAACACGGTTATATCACGCACATCCAAATATGCGGAAAGCAGGCTGTTTGCACTTGAAAGACGCGCCACAGATATTGCCGCGCTTGCATTCCGATCGGTGCAGCCGTCACTGCTTGATTTTACGGTCGGAGTAATAAAAGCCGGTGATGATACACAGACAATTCAGTTAAAGTAATCCTTCGAGGTTTTGCTGTTATTTATCCTGAAAATCTTAACCGTATCATTCTCGCTGTCATATGTCGCCAACGGTATTTCACGATGATCGGAAACAGCATTTAATTTAAGTTGTTCGTCAAGCCACTTTTCACTCTTAGCACAAAACTTCAGGTTTTCTCTCATGATTTTGCCGTTTACTATAACATCTGCAAATATCTTCTCCTGTGATTTCGGTAACTTTAAATCATTCGGAGTAATCGAATCCTGTGCGGAAACCTTTAAAAAGCTCAGGTTGCCGTTCGGCTCTATGAAAACGGCACTGAGTTTCGAAAGGTCAAAATGTCCGGCAATTCTGCACTGCGTCAACAGTTCATTTACATCTATCTTTGCTTTGTTCATGTTTTTGGTTATAAACTCGTTATTGTAATATAAAAGCAAACTGCGCCCAATAAAAAAACGGCGCACAGAAACAAAATTCTGTGTAAACAGAGATATACCGAGTGTGACGGCGGCATAAACCGCCATTGCCGTAATATATGGGGCAACATTTTCCATGGTTGTTGCCATTTCAGCCGCTATAGAACCTATGGTTATACCGTTAATGTAATCAAATGCACTCAATTGCGACATTTGCCTTTGTCCCATAATTTTTGTTAATATAAACAGCACCGCTATTGAAAAAAGCGATGTGAGCGCCGCTCTCAATATTTCCACCACAGCACACCCTTTACGATTAATATTGCCGATACGGTCAATAACAGTAGTATTACCGTAAATTCAAATATTAACCGATGAGTGCGGCATATGCCGTAAATAACGCACAAAAAACGGATATAAAATGCAGCCGCACTCATATAGGTACGGCTGCATTTTATATCCGTTTTCGATTTTATAGCCAACTGTCAAATCGAAATGATTTTTGCAAGTTCATAGGTTTCAACATCAAAGTCTTTTTTCATGTTCAGCGCTTCAAAAATATCGTCATTAACAATAACATCGGCACGAAGTGAAACAACCCTGTTCCCGATTCCTTCGCTTAACAGTTTAACGGCGTGATACCCCATACGGCTTGCCACTTCACGGTCACGCACCGTGGGGCTGCCGCCCCTCTGAACATGGCCGAGAACCGTTGCGCGGGACTCAACGCCGGTGGTTTCCTGAATATATTTTGCTATTTCTTCGACCTTGCCGACACCTTCGGCTACTACTACAATAAAATGTTTTTTACCCGTGCTTAAATTTTCTCTGATAGGTGCAATGATATCATGATCCATATCATACGGAATTTCGGGAACTAAAATCGAAGTTGCACCGACTGCAAGACCGGTCTGCAGTGCTATCCAACCGGCGCGTCTACCCATAACTTCAACAACACTGCAACGTTCATGTGACTGCGTAGTATCACGAAGTTTATCAACCATTTCCATGGCAGTATTCATAGCGGTATCAAAGCCTATTGTATATTCGGTTGATGAAATATCGTTATCTATCGTTCCGGGAATACCTACGCACGGAATACCCCTGAGCGATAAATCGCGGGCACCCCTGTAAGAACCGTCGCCTCCTATGACAACGACTCCCTCAATACCGTATTTTTTACAGGTATCGATTGCCTGTTGCATTCCTTCTTCGGTTTTGAATTTCGGGCTTCTTGCGGTATAAAGAACAGTACCGCCGCGGTTAATTATATCGGAAACGGATCTGACGTCCATTTCTTCCAGGTCGCCTTCAATAAGTCCGTTATAACCTCTTTTAATACCGTAGACCTTTATTCCCATAGAAATAGCGGTTCTTACAACCGATCTTATAGCGGCATTCATTCCCGGAGCGTCGCCGCCGCTTGTAAGAACACCTATACATTTTACTTTTGACATAGTTATCACCTTTGCTACAGTTAATATTCATTATCACATTTTTATTATTCGCCTTTAATAATAATATATCAAAATTTAATTCTGTCAAGCGAATTTAAAGATTTTTAGTACAAAAAACAACAAAAGTCTTAAATTAACCTTACGTTTTCTTTCCCGAGCAAATTTTCGAACTGCTGCAATCTGCCGTTTGAAATGTCGGTTTTCATATTATCCGGTGCCGCAAAACTTTTACCGTTGTCTTTGCAAACCAGTATCGTCCTTACGCAGCCGTTTTTGGTTTTAAGCAGTAATTTCACGGTGTTCACAATAGGATCATTAATAGACGGAACACGAAGGTACAGAGTTTGTGCCAAGCCGGAGGCGGAAAGTTTAAGCGATTCATTCACTTCGTCAAACTGTTCGGCGATAATTTCCGCCGTATCGCTTTCATCAATCGAAACGCGCCCTTTGATTACATATACCGTACCGGGCTTAATTGACGCAAGATACCTGTCGACTGTCTTACGGAACAAAAGACATTCTACCGACGCTGAATTATCTTCAACAGTTACAAAACCCAAAACGGCGCCGCTTTTGGTCTGTTTTCTCTTCACATCGGTTACCATGGCAACAGCTGTTATTTTTTTACCGTCCATTTCTTCCGATTTTTCACTTTTAAGTGCAGAAAGCGGAATTGTCCGGACCGAGGCCGCAAATTTTTCGTAATCAGACATAGGGTGACCCGACAAATAAAGTCCGGTTGTTTCTTTCTCAAAAGCCAGACGCTCTTTTTCGGGCATTTCTTCCGACTGAGGCATTTTAAAGGGCTTGTCAAAATTGTCTGACATTGTCCCGAAAAGATCCGTTTGACCCGTTGCCGCCGATTTTTTCTGTAATTCAAGTGCTGAAAACAGCGGGTCAATTGATTGCAGCATCTGCCTGCGATTATCGGCAAGTCCGTCAAGGGCGCCTGCCTTAATCAAACTTTCAAGAGCCCGCTTATTAAGTTCGCGGCTCCATAAACGGTTTACAAAATCATAAAACGAATCAAAAGGTTTCTCGCTTTGTTCTTCGGTTATTTTAGCAACCAGACTGTCGCCCAAATTTTTAACACCGAGTAAACCGAAGCGGATACCGCCCTGCTCTGCCGAAAAATGCGCCCTGCTTTTGTTGACATTTGGAGGCAGCAATTTTATGCCGAGCCTGCTGCATTCCGCAATATATTGCATAATTTTATCTTTATTATCAATAACGCTTGTAAGCAGTGCCGCAAGATATTCGCAGGGGTAGCGGCATTTTAAATATGCGGTACGGTATGCCACCAGCGCATAAGCGGTTGCGTGTGATTTATTAAACGCATAGGAACTGAAAGTTTCCATATCGTTAAATATTTTTTCTGCGATTTTTTCCGGCACTCCGTTTTTGACGGCGCCGGGACAGCCGTTTTCGCCGTCGTCCCCAAATATAAATGCGTGGCGCTCACGTTTCATAACATCACGCTTTTTTTTGGACATTGCGCGGCGAACAAGATCCGCCCTGCCGAGGGAATATCCCGCTAATTTTCTGAAGACCTGCATAACCTGTTCCTGATATACAATGCAGCCGTAGGTTTCTTTTAAAATATCCTCCAAAAGCGGACTGTCATATTTGATAAGCGAAGGGTCATGCATACGCTTTATATAGTCCGGTATTGAATCCATCGGGCCCGGGCGATAAAGCGAAGTAAGCGCAATTAAATCTTCAAATCTGCGCGGTTTCATTTTACGGAGTTCCGCTTTCAGTCCCGCCGATTCAAACTGAAACACACCTTCGGTTGCTCCGGCAGAAAACATCTTCATTGTTTTTTCATCGTCAAGCGGTATTTTTTCAATATCAAAATCAGGATTTTTACGGCGTATTTCTTTTTGTGCGTCATCAATTACCGTAAGGTTACGAAGTCCTAAAAAATCCATTTTCAAAAGTCCGAGAGCCTCTAAATCGGTCATTGTATACTGGGATACCACAGCCCCCTCACTCGTTGCGAGCGGCACATATTCATCCACCCGTTTATCGGTTATAACGACTCCGGCAGCGTGTTTTGAAGTATGGCGCGGCATACCTTCAAGCCGCATTGCGGTATTCACAAGTTCGCGAACCATTGTATCATTTTCATACAACTCGTGTAATTCCTTTGACTTTTCAAGCGCCTGTTTTATAGTGATGTTTAGCTGCCGGGGAATAAGTTTTGCAACCTTGTCACAGGTGGCATAAGGCACCGCCATTGCCCTGCCGCTGTCCCTTGCCGCTGCTCTTGCGGCCATGGTACCGAAAGTAACTATTTGCGATACATGATCGGTTCCGTATTTTTCGACAACATAATCAATCACCTCTTGGCGGCGTATATAACAGAAATCAACATCAAAATCAGGCATTGATACTCTTTCGGGATTCAAAAAACGCTCAAAAATTAAACCGTATTTTATCGGGTCGACCTCGGTTATGCCTATACAGTATGCAACTATACTGCCTGCACCCGACCCCCTGCCGGGGCCGACGGGTATTTTTTTTCGCTTGGCAAAATCAACATAATCCCAAACAATAAGATAATAGTCTATAAAACCCATATTATTAATAACCGAAAGTTCATATTCTATCCGGTCGCTGACATCCTGCGGTAAAGGTGTTCCGTACCGCTTTTCTGCGCCTGAATAACACATATTGCGCAAAAATTCATAATGGTTTTTTTCGCCGATATCAAAAACGGGCAGTTTCAGTTCACCGAATTTAAACTTCAGATTGCACATATCGGCAATTTTGTTGGAATTTTCAATTGCTTCGTTTGGGAAAAGTTCCGCCATTTCGTCTCCGCTTTTCAGATAAAATTCATTTGTCGGGAAAGAAACGGGATTGTTTTCAAGCACGGTTTTACCCGTCTGTATGCATAAAAGAATATTTTGCAGGCGCGCGTCGGATTTATCGACATAGTGAACATCATTGGTTGCAACAAGAGGTATTCCGGTTTCACGCGATATTCGAATCAGACCTGCAATCACCTTTTGCTGTTCGGAAATCCCGTGATCCTGCAACTCAAGATAATAATTCCCGTTACCGAACATTTCGTTCATATTAACTGCATATTCTTTTGCGGCGGCATAGTCGCCTGCCGTTATTGCACGCGGAACCGCACCGGCAAGGCAGCCGGAAAGTGCAACAAGTCCTTCTGTATGTTCTTTAAGAAGTTCAAGGTCAATGCGCGGTTTGAAATAAAACCCCTCCGTAAATCCGAGGGAAACAAGTTTTATAAGATTTTTATAACCCGTTTCATTTTTACAAAGAAGCACCAAATGATTATATTCAGAACCCTGTTCACGCGATTTATTAAATCGTGAATTTGCGGCAACATATACCTCGCACCCGATTATCGGCTTTATTCCTTCGCGATGTGCGGCGTTATAAAAGTCTATCACGCCGTACATAACGCCGTGATCTGTTATTGCAAGCGAGGTCTGACCGAGATTTTTAGCCGCCGCTACAAGTTCGTTTATTCTGCAGGCGCCGTCAAGCAAACTGTATTCCGTATGGACATGAAGATGCGTAAACTCTCTCATTCTATGACCTCCTTAATAATTTTACGGCAGTCGGGTTTACGGTTTGCCGTTATTTTCCCTGCTGTGTTTACGAGCGGTTTCCACAATTTTTTTGAGTCTGTGATTCATTCCGGAACGCGTTATGCTTTCGGGATAATTTTCGCAAAGTTCGGACAAGGACATTTCGGGGTTTTGCAAACGGAAATCCGCCAATTTCACCAACTCTGTCGGCATACATTGAAGCAGCGAATGTTGCCGCAGATATTCAATCGCATTCTTTTGTTCAACCGACGCTTTAACGGTTTTGGTCAGGTTAGCGGTTTCACAATTATTTCTGCGATTAACGCGATTTCGCATATCTTTATAGACTTCAAATTCCATAAAACCGAGGGCGTGGTTTGCCAACCCGATTTTAGTAAGATAGGCTTCTATATCGGCACTGTTTCTGAAATACACAACACAACCGCAGGAACGATTGGAAATTTTAGGGTCAAACTTATGATTTTTCAAGTACTCGGCAAGGCGGCTGCCCCTTTCTTCCGACGGGGTAACAAATTCAAGGCTGTACCTTTTTTGCGGGTCGCTTATTACAGCCGCAGATATAAATACTCCGCGCAAAAAGGCGGCGGAGCAGCAATCTTTTTTCAAAATATCGTTAACGGAACCGTCTGCAGACGGATTTTTATAGTAATTAACAATTTTATCCCTTGCGGTTTTGCTTGAAACCGAAAGGCGAAACATTCTGCGTTTTTCACCGTATTGTTCAACGGTCGGCACTGTATCAAAGCAGGACCTGACAAGTGAAGCCAGTAAAGCGGCAGAAGATTCGTTTTCGGTTATATAGCATATTTCGGACGAGGCAAATTTGGTGGCAAAGCACAAAATTCCGAAACATTCGGCATAACGGCAGCAGCCGCTAACTTTGATTTTACACAATTCCTCTTTTATTTCGGTTGAATACGACATATGCTTCACCTATCCTTGCCGATATCCCGATGACTTATGCTGACGCAAAATTTACCTGCGGTAAGGGTATCGTAAATCATTTGTGCAAGTGCGACGGAACGGTGTTTACCTCCGGTACAGCCGACCGCTATGACCAGTCCGGTTTTACCCTCATCACGATACATGGGAACGGCACAGTTTATAAAATCAAGCATTTTATTGACAAAGAGTTTGGATTTTTCGGAATCCATCACATAATCGACAATTTGTTTATCCACGCCGGTAAGTTCTTTCAACTCGGGCACATAGAACGGGTTCGGAAGACAGCGTGCGTCAAAAATCAAATCCGCCTCAAGCGGTATTCCGTATTTAAACCCGAATGACATACACTGTATAGTCATAGTTGAGTTGGGGTTGTTTAAAAATATGGCGGATATGCGCTGTTTAAGCACGGATGTTTTGATATATGATGTATCAAGCAGATAGTCTGCCCGACTGCGGACGCCCGATATAATCCGGCGTTCTTTTTTAATAGCGTCGGCAACGCTTATCCCATTTGCCAGCGGATGATTTCTTCTCGTTTCTTTATACCTGTGAAGCAAGCAATCGTCCGACGCGTCAAGGAACAGTATTTTGTATGGTATTCCGTCACCCTGCAATTTACACAAAACACTTTCAAGTTCCCCGAAACTGTTACCGGCGCGCGTATCCGTAACAATAGCAACACGTTTTATATCTCCGCTTGTCCTTTTAAGCAGATTGGCAAAGTCATATATAAGCATAGGCGGGATATTATCTATACAGTAAAATCCGATATCCTCTAAAAAATTGGCGGCGTTGGATTTTCCTGCGCCCGACATCCCTGTAATTATAACAAGTTCCAAAATATCACTTCCTGCCTAAAAAAATAACCTCGGGTTCAAGGAGAATTCCTTTTTCCCCGTTAACCTTTTCCCTGACGTGTTCAATAACTTTAATTACATCGGAACAGGTTGCGTTGCCGTAATTAACTACAAATCCGGCGTGTTTTTCACTCACACCGGCACCGCCGACGGTGTATCCTTTCAATCCGCATTGGTCAATCAATGCCGCCGCATACCCGCCCTGCGGTCTTTTAAATGTGCTTCCTGCGCTCATATATTCAAGCGGCTGCTTTGCTTTTCTGCGGTTTATAAAATCATCCATCATCGCCTTTATATCGGTTTTTTTACCCTTTTTAAGTTTATAGGTAACCTCGGCAATTATTTCACCGTTATCGGCATATATACTATGCCTGTAAGAAAAGCCGAACTCGCCTTTTCTGCGAATAACGATGCTGCCGTCCGGCTTAACGGACAGGACGCTTTCGACCACTTCGGAGGTTTCGGAAATATAGGCACCGGCATTCATATACACTGCGCCGCCGACCGATGCCGGTATTCCCCAGGCAAATTCAAGTCCGGTAAGTTCATTTTCAAGCGCTGCTTTACAAAGAACCGAAAGTTTTTCTCCTGCAAATGCAGTTATGGTTTCGCCGCTGCAGACCACACCGTTTTCGGATGTGCAAAGGTGTATCACGGCACCGCTTATACCACTGTCGGAAACCAATATATTTGACCCGTTACCTATAACCGTATACGGAAAACCGACTGTGTTAAAGAAATGTAACACGGCGCACAGATCGGCGACATTTGATATATTTATAAGCACATCGGCACTGCCGCCTATGCCGAATGTTGTAAATTTAGCAAGCGGCGCATCGGTCAGATAAGATATATTTTTCTCTTTTAAAAATTCGCAAATCGTCTTAATATCCGTCAACCGAGATCACTCCGATTTTAGTTATACAATTTAAACAGGAATGCGGCGCCGATTATACCGGCATCATTCCCCAATTGTGCTGTTTTAATTTGGGTCTGATTTTCAAGCCCTGCCGTATATACTTCACGATTTATATATTCACGCATAGGTGCAAGCAATGTTTCCTTTTCATTTGAAATACCGCCGCCGATGCAGAGAACTTCCGGCTGAAAAATATTTATAATATTTGTCACACCGCAGGCAATATATTCAATATATCGGTCAACGACTTCTTTGCCTGCTTTATCCCCTGCACGCATAGCGTCAAAGGCAGTTCTGCCGCTGGTTTTATTTATATCACCCTCGGTCAGTTCCCACATTTTACTGTCGGCGCACTCATTCATTTTCCTTTTTGTTTGTCTGATAAGGGCAGTAGCCGAAGCATATGCTTCAAAGCAGCCGTTTCTGCCGCATGTGCAAGGCTCGCCATCCATTTCTATTACCATATGACCGAGTTCGGCACCGCCGTAGTTATGACCAACAAGCATTTTACCGTCTGTTATAACGCCGCCGCCTACGCCGGTTCCGAGCGTCACGGCAATAAAACTTTTGGTTCCGCGACCGGCACCGGCAAGCATTTCACCGTATGCCGCCGCATTAGCATCATTCTCGGTAAATACTTTTATATTATCAAGTTTTTCTTCAAGCATTGCTTTTATGTGAAGATCTTTGAATTTAAGATTATTTGCTCTTGCTATAACACCCGTATGCGGATTAACGCTGCCGGGCGAGCCGATACCGACATATTTAATGTCTGCAAGGGTTAAATTTGCATTTTGAACCGCTGTTCTGACTGTTTTTGCAATATCCTCCACTATTTCGTCACTGTGTCTGGCGGAATTGGTTTTTGTGTTTGCTTTTGCGATGATGTTATAGTTTTCGTCAACCACACCGACTGCAATGTTAGTTCCGCCGAGATCTACGCCTACATAATACATTATTTATCTCTCCCGTTTTAAATTTTTTAATAATAACTATTCCAATCTTCGTCGCTTCGTTCACTGTCTCCGTTGCCGGAAGCCGAACCGAGTTCAAGACGTTTGAGCAGTTCATTTGCGGCATTGTAACCCAACTTCTTCTGACGGTTGTTCATTGCGGCAACTTCAATTATAACCGCAAGATTACGCCCCGGTTTAACCGGTATGGTAAGTGAAGGTATTTTAAGTCCCAAAATATCATTGTTTTGCTCATCAAGCCCCATTCTGTCATAAACCTTTGAAGCATCCCACGGTTCAAGATTTATAACGAGGTCAACCTTAGCGGTCAACTTAACCGCACCGACGCCGAATATCCTTCTGACATTTATTATTCCTATTCCGCGCAACTCAATAAAATGACGGATATTTTCGGGTGAAGAGCCGACTATCGATTTGGAAGAAACTTTACGCAGTTCCACGGCGTCATCGGCTATCAATCTGTGGCCTCTTTTAACCAACTCAATCGCGGTTTCGCTTTTACCGACTCCGCTTTCGCCGAGAATCAGAACGCCTTCGCCGTAAACCTCCACCAGCACGCCGTGCCGTATAATTCTCGGCGCAAGATTTAAGTTAAGGTATGCGATAAGAGCAGACATAAAGTCTGATGTTCCGTCACCTGTTTTTAAAATCGGAACCGCATATTTTTTTGCCGCTTCCAGCATAACATCCGAAGGGATCATATCCCTTGTTATTATAACCGCAATCGGTTTTGTACCGAAAAAGTCATTCACTCTTTGATAATAAATGTCCGGCTCGAATTTTTCAAGAAAACTGTCTTCGCTTCTACCGATTATTTGTATACGGTTATTATCGTAATATTCATAATATCCGCCTAACTGCAAGCCCGGACGGTTAACTTCGACATTTGATATCAGGGTTTCCTCTGCACCATCGGGCAGATATGCCGTTTCCAACGAAAATTCATTAATTATGCTTTTCAGTTTTACAGAATAGTTTCTTGCCATAGCCGCCTCCGATTAAAAAATTCAACCTGAAATGTTGATCCGCTTATTAACGGATACATCCTAATATAATATACAACAAATAAGGAAAAAAATAAAGTGCAAATTAACATAATACGGTTATTTTATTTTAAATTTTCTATACTCAGGGTGGGTTTTTCGGTGCCGTCGGATCTAAGCCCCGAACTGAATGTAATATCACCGTCCGACGAAATGAAGATTGCCTCTGTGTTTTCGATATTTTCAACGGTTTTAAGCCCTTCGTCTTTTCCGAGCAAAAAAAGTGATGTTGAAAGGCAATCTGCGTCCACCGAACTTTTCGATATTACCGTAACACTGTCCAATCCGTTTTGAACGGGATATCCGGTTTTAAGGTCGATTATATGGTGATATACAGTACCGTCAAGTTCAAAATACCGCATATATCTTCCGCAGGTCACAACACTAAGGTCGCTTAGGTTTTTAATATACGCGGCGCTTTCACCGGTATCGGAAAAAGGTTTTTGAATACCTACCGTAAAAAGCGATTTGTTCTTATTTTTCCCAAGTACATAAACATTTCCGCCCAAATTTAAAAGTGCGTTCCGACATCCGTTTTTTATAAGGAAAGCCGCCAATTTATCGCATATAAAGCCTTTAGCGGAAGCACCGACATCTATTTTGGAATCACCGTACAGTGTGACATAATTTCCCTCCACCGAAACATTTTTATAATCGACGGAAGACAGGGCCGCATTTATTTCGGAAGCCTTCGGCAATTCGGAGTTTCCGCTTCTGAAATCCCAAAGATCCGTAATATTTTTAGCGGTAATGTCAAAAATGCCGTTTGTCGCCGCACAATATTCAAGCGATTTATTGATAAGTTCGGCAGTATCGCGGTTCACTTTAGTCGGCTCACCGCTTACAGCGGAATTTATTTTATATATATCGCTTCCTTCGCCGTCCGGTGAAAAAAGGCGATTGTATTTACCGCAAAGGGATACGGTTTTGTTAAGCAGTTCTTCGTCGCCCTCAAAAAGTTCAATTGTAACCACGGTATCAAGCATAGTAACGGTAGTTTTCAAATTTTCTCCCGATGCGGCTGTCGAACATCCGCACTGCACAACCGGCAACAGAATTATAAAAAACAGCGACAAGGTCTTAATGACAATACGTGCCGAACATTTTAACATTTTTAACCCCCCTTAGTGTGACAGGCAACAATAATCCGTGCCCATCAGTCCGAACCGTCCTTTCAGGAAATATTAATTAATATTATAAACTAATCTTTTAAATTTGTAAACAATGTGATATTATTTATACAGTGAAATTTTAAACGGTGATTAATATGAAAGATAAAACAAAAATCAACTTTTTAATAATTGCAGTCCTGCTTTTTACGGCAGGCGTATCCGCAATTATAATATTGCTTCTTCCGTCAAAGGGAAAAACAGTTAGTATACAGGTAAATAACAAGCCGTACGAAAGATATTCGCTTTTAAAAAACAGGACGGTTGAGATTAAAAGCGAAAGCGGATATAACATCCTTAAAATTGAGGACGGATATGCGTTTATCGAAAAATCGGATTGTAAAAATCAGGTGTGCGTTCATCATAAAAAAATAAACAAAAACGGTGAAAACATCGTCTGCCTGCCGCACGGAGTAGTAATAACGATCGAGGATGACGGAAATGAATAAACGGGTTGTCGGCAGCGGATTTTATCTTGCCGTTGCACTGATTCTGGGTTACATAGAAAGTTTGGTGCCGCTGAATTTCGGAATACCCGGTATCAAACTCGGAATAGCAAACATTATATTGCTTTGTTGCATGTATACCGAGGGATTGGCGGTAACGGCAACGGTTGCCGTGCTTAAAACGGTGATTTTAGGTTTCCTGTTCGGCAATACGGTTGCCTTTGCACTGTCTGTATGCGGAGGAATACTCTCGGTAATAACTATGTTTATACTAAAAAAATGCGGTGCGGGCATACCGGCGGCAAGCGCAGCCTCGGCAACCGCCCACAATATCGGCCAATTATTTGCTGCGGCACTGATAATATCGAGCGGTGCAGTGTTTTATTACCTGCCCGTGCTTATAATCAGCGGCATAATAACGGGACTGATTACCGGATTTTCCGCAAAGTATATAATTAAAAGGGTCGGCAAACTGAAATTAAAATAGTAAAAAGCATTTACAAACATTAAAAAGTATGTTACAATCGTTGGTATCAGAGTAGATTTGCGAGCGTTAAGTGCCGGTCAGGACGGGGAGTTGCCGACCGGACGAAAAGTTTTCTTGCGGTTCGCATTTCGCATCCCGCTGAAATAATAGCGATTTGATTCCTCCTATTATTTAAGCGAATAATGGGAGGAACTTTTATGTCAAAAAATCAAAAGCATTTATTCACACTCGTTTATCTTGCCGCTTTAACGGCAATGCAGATTTTTCTGTCACGATTTCTGTCCGTTTCGCTTTGGAATGTTAAATTCGGGTTTCAGTTTATACCCGTTATTTTAGCCGCAATAAGTATCGGCCCGTTGGCAGGCGCACTGGTAGGCGGAGTAGGCGACCTTGTAGGTGCGCTGTTATTTCCTATTGGGCCCTACTTCCCCGGATTCACCCTTTCGGCGGTTATAACGGGGCTTGTTTTTGGCTTCATATTACAAAAAAGGCATAACTTCGCTGCGGTATTAATTGCAGTTTTGGCAGACACGGTTATAACCACACTTATTCTGAACACGGTGTGGATATCCATACTGTATGGGTCGCCGCTTCTGCCATTGCTTTCAACCCGTACAATTCAAGCCGCTGCCATGGCTGCGATTCAGGTTGTCGCAATACCGACACTTATTATACCCATATACGATAAAATGCGTCTGTTTGCACCGGAAGTATTTCCAAATTAATGCCGCAACAGTAAAAATTGACTTTTGTTTGCGTCGCTCACCTTCTGTTCCGCGTTCTGCCTTGCCGTGCGCCGCTGCTCGATAAGTTGTTCGTTCTGGCGTGCTATCCGCTTTTCGGCCTTTTTAAGTTTTTCGCCGATTTCCGTTTTAGCCCCGGCATTCATAACCGATAACGCCCCTTTTATGCCGTCGCTTAATTCCTCGCGCCCTATTTCGCCGCCGTCATACCGCCGCACAAGTTCCTCAATTTCACGGTTTGCGGCCATTTCGGCTTTGGAACGCTTCTGTTCCGTGCCGCCGCCGCTGTCTACTATGTTGTCAAGGTCTGCCGTCAGTGCGTTTTTCCCCGTGCCGGAAGAATTGTTCGAATTACTGTTGACATCCGCTTCCGTATTGTGTATACTGTTATCGGAAGCACCCGAGTTATATCGTTGGCTGATTGTCTGGCCTTCTACCTCTGACTTGGGTGCTTTCCTTTTTATAAGGGTAAGCTCATTGTCATTAACCATACGTTTGATATAATTATCAAAATTATTTTCGGAATTTGTGTTGACATCCATTTCTGTTTGTGATACTATACCGTCAGAACCTCGACCGACCGACGTTTCGGACGTGTGAGGAAAAGCATTTTGGTTTTTCCTTGGCGCTTGGCCATTATTATGGATAGGCAGGGTTTGGCGGGGTTCATTTTTAATATCTATATTTCCAAGGTACATTGTTTGCAAATTCAATGTGCTTTTTTTGTTTGATACAACATCGAAACTAACGATTGCACCGTCCGAAAATGTTTTTCTTAAACAGTTAGCCGTTTAATTAACACGTAAAACAAACCGCACCTTCAGACACAAAATCCAAAGATACGGTTTATTATTTATCCTGATTTTACTCCATTTCCGCCGAAAAGTGATTATCAATCGCGTCGGCTGCTGCCTGCGCCTCGCTTCGGGTCTTCCCTACTGCCGATATATAAAGTTTGATTTTCGGCTCAGTTCCCGACGGGCGGATTATCACGCTGCTGCCGTTATCCAACTTATAGGCTATTACATTTGATTTGGGAAGTTTGATTTCGGTTATTTCACCGCTTAAAACATCACGGTTTTTTGACACCTCATAATCAAGGGCATTGGTTACTCTTACTCCGGCTACCTCTGTCGGTGCATCGGCGCGGAATTTATCCATAAGTTCCGACATATGGATCATACCCTGCTGCCCTTCAAACACAAAACTTTTTTGAACATTAAGGAAAACACCGAATTCTTTTTCAAGTTCCGCATATTTTTTAAGCAGATTAATGCCTTTCGACTTATAATAACACGCCATTTCGCAAATAAGCATAGAGCCTATTACAGCATCTTTATCACGTACAAAAGAGCCGGAAAGATAACCGTAACTTTCCTCAAAGCCCATAATAAAACGATCTTCCTCGCCCTTTTCTTCAAGCAACTTAACCTGTCCGCCGATATATTTAAACCCTGTAAGGACTTCAATAAGTTCAACGCCGTATTTTGCAGCTATTTTTTTGCAAAGGTCGGTTGACACTATGGTTTCAACCGCTACGGGATTTTGAGGCATTTTATTGAGTTCGGTTCTTCGCTCAAGCAGATAGTTTAGCATAAGCGCACCGACTTCATTACCGCTCATTAAAGTATATCCGTTTTCATCCTTTACCGCTATTCCCACACGGTCACAGTCAGGGTCGGTGGCAAGCAGCAGGTCGGGTTTAACCTCGTCCGCCAATTGAAGGGCGCATTTGAACGCCTCCCTTATTTCGGGATTCGGGAACGGCGCCTCCGGAAAATTGCCGTTCGGCTTTTCCTGCGACGGAACAACCGTAACATTCTTTATGCCTATACGGTCAAGTATTGCTCTTACGGGTTTGTTGCCCGTTCCGTAAAGCGGAGTGTAAACAACCGAAAGTCCGCTGTTTTTACATTCTTCGGGTGACAGTGAAAGCGATTGAACTTTACCGAGATATTCGTCAATAATGTCCTGCCCTATAAACTCAATCATTCCGCTTTCAACAGATTTTTCAAAATCGGCGGTTTTTATTCCGGTAAAGTAATCAACCCTGTTTACAAATTCAAAAACCTTTGCGCTTGCCTCAACATCAAGCTGGCATCCGTCCGGCCCGTACGCCTTGTATCCGTTATATTTAGAAGGATTGTGGCTTGCCGTAACAACTACGCCGGCATCGCATTTGAATCGGCGAACCGCAAAAGAAAGCATCGGCGTGGGCATAAGTTCAGGGTACATATACACCTTTATTCCGTTTGCGGCAAACACGCCTGCAGCCTTTTTGGCAAATAAATCGGATTTTATTCGGCTGTCATACGCAATAGCGGCGCTGCCGTTTTCTGCCACGGAGTTAATATAATCCGCAAGCCCCTGCGTAGCGCGGCCCACAGTATAAACATTCATTCTGTTCGTGCCGGCACCTATAACACCCCTGAGTCCTGCGGTACCGAATTCGAGTTCTTTATAAAACCGATCATTAATTTCATCGGCATTGCCTTCTATTTGTAGTAATTCATCTATTAAGTCGGAGTCTTCCGAAGCCTTGACCTTCCATATTTTATAAAGTTCTTCAACTATCATTAACATCTTTCCTTTCACTTTTACATACGTTAAGTAACATATATACTTTAATATATATTTTCCCCCGTGTCAATCCAATGAATAAATATTAAACCGTAATTTTTATAATTTTTTAAAAAAGGTTTAATTAAAATTACTAAGATTTTATGTAGAATGTTAGTATTTTTTATCGAATTTCACAAAATCGCTTGACAAATAAAAAAACAAATGTTATAATCAAATGCAGAATACGGTGGGTGTATAAATGGTAGTAAACAATAACGCAGAAAATGATAACCGGCCGCAAGAAAATCGTTGCGGAATCTTGCCGTTTTCGGAAGATAAGGGTTTTGAGCATTTGTCGGAAATCTACAAGGATTTTCTCCCGCTTATTAAATCCCGCGTTGCACGTTATTCGGGCGATTCTGCCGAATTTGACGATATGGTTCAGGAAGCGTCAATCGGTTTTTTGGAAGCGATCAGGTCATACCGCAAGGAACTTTCCGGTTTTACCGCATTCGCTACACTATGCATCGACCGTAAATTGTTTGACTGTTTTAAGCATAATTCGCGCAAGGGTGCTGTTCCTAAACACGGCACCGTTCCGCTTGATACAGTGGCTGACGCCGCAGTTTGCAACCCGTTTCCGGATAATCCGGAATCCATATTCATAGCGCAGGAGGAGTACAAAAAATATATCGATCTGGCGAAGGGTCGCCTTTCGGATTTGGAGTTTAATGTGTTCCGACTGTTTATCGGCGGTATGAGTTACCGCGAAATTTCAGGAAAATTAGAGATTGATGAAAAATCAGTAAGCAATGCTATGCAGCGGGTAAGACTTAAGTTAAAGAAAAAACCCGTTTAAAAACCGTTTAATTCGGATACTCATATGTCCGTTTTAATAAAAGCCCGTATCGGGCAAAACCTAATCAAATCAAGAGAGGTATAAGGAAATGTTCGAAGACAAGACATTAGTATGCAAGGATTGCGGTCAGGAATTTGTGTTTACCGCAGGTGAACAGGAGTTCTACCAGGAAAAAGGCTTCGTTAACGAGCCCCAGCGCTGCAAGGCTTGCAGAGATGCGCGCAAAAACGCAAGCAGAGGCCCGAGAGAAATGCACGAAGCAGTCTGTGCCGCTTGCGGTGGGGTAGCGAAAGTTCCTTTCGTTCCGCGTGACGATCGCAATGTATATTGCAGCGAATGCTTCGCAAAGATGAAAGAAGAAGCATAAGCTTTTACTTAAATCTTACCGCCGTGCAGCAGCACGGCGGTTTTTCATACTTAAATATCGTTCTTCAGCGGTTGGTCAGCCGTACGGTTTTGCCCCTCCCCTACCTCGCTGTGATCCGCTATATGTCTTTCTATGGCGGTAAGCGAAATGGCAAGGCATCCGAATGCAAATGAATATTTTTTCTCAAAAATATATAAAACAGCCGAACAAACGGCAAAAATTGCAAATGCAACTATGCTGCGCCGCCTGTTGGGTGAAACTTTTACGACGGTAGAAAACAGAACATAAATTACGGCAAGCAAAATAAGTCCCATAGCATCCTTAACCGCCAAAGCAATCAGGACACCGAAAGAAGTCGCAATGCACTTACCGCCGCGGAAACGGTTAAACGGGGCTACCGCATGTCCCATTACCGGTGCGGTCATTATAACCGAAAAGATAATGTCGGCGGTGTCTACCATGTTTTCGGCAAGAAATACCGGAAAAAAGCCCTTTGCCATATCAAGCAGCAGACACAGCATACCGATAATTATTCCGCAATTCTTAAAAACATTTGCAGCGCCCGGATTCCCGTCATTAGAATTCCTACAAATATCTTTTTTAAAAATTGCAAGCGGAATTATGCGGCTGAACATAATACTTCCCGAAACAAATCCGAATACCGTAAGTAAAAAACCTCTAAACAAATCACCGTTCAAAGTTCAACACCCTTTCAACAATATCTGCGGCAGCATCAGGGTAAATTTCACGCTTTTGTGCAGCAATCATATCAAATTTCTTTTGCGGGTCGTTCATAAGTTTGGCAGCAAGCATCGCCGCTTTTTGCGGTGCAGATGCTTTTACAGACATACCGTGCGAGGCAAAAAAATCAGCATTGTGGCTTTCACACCCCGGAATAGTAACATAGTGGACAATCGGCACAAGCGACACCGCAGCTTCGGTGCTTGAAAGCCCGCCGGGTTTGGTTATAAGCACGTCAGCCGCATTCATATATTTATTCACATCTTTTGTGAACCCAACGGTTCCGAACCGCGGATTTTTGCTGTATTTTTTATTAAGTTTCGCATTCAGTTTATCATTTTTACCCGTAAGTACACGCACGCCTGAACCTGAAGTATCATATTTAAAAATACCGTCGCATATCTGCGAAATATTTCCGCAGCCGACGCCGCCTGTCATTATAATATAGTACCTGACATCGGGATTAAGTCCCAATTCCAACTTCGACTCCCGCTTTTCGGTTTTTTGCAAAAATCGTGCGGCAACAGGTATACCCGTAACTGTTATACGCTCTCTCGGTATTCCTTTTTTAACCGTTTCATCTATAATATCGGCATGAGGAATAAACGCCGCGTCAACATACGGCTCAGCAAAAAACGGTATGCAGGTATAGTCGGTGAGTACCGAAAAGGTAGGTGCGCTGCAGCCGAATTTTCGGCGTACGGCATCCATTGCCTCAAGCCCGTACAAATGCGTACCCACGACTGCGTCAAACTTTTCTTTTTCAATATATTCAAACAACCTTTTCGCATACAGAGAATTTGCAAATCTGACAGGTGAATGTTTGAATGTATTGCTGTAAAATTCACCGAAATTGTATACCGCGCCGAACACTTTAGGCGCTTTTTTTATGGTTGAATTATATAATTCACACACATTTTTGGAGGCACGGTCACCCGCAAAAGAAACAGGGTCGCATATTTCGCTGTATGCGCCGGCAGCGAAAAACGCCTCATTAAGCGCAAGTGCTGCGCTGTTATGCCCCTCCCCGGTTTTACAACTAAGCAACAATACTCTCATCATATGCCCTCCGTATCTTTTATCGGGCCGGGCGGAGTTGATCCCGTCACGCCCAATCTGAGAAAAGCCGAACTCCGCACGGTTTTGCCCACCGCATTTTCCCATCGGCTTTGCACTCATTTTTGAAATACCCGCAAATTCCTGCCGCACCGAAAGAAAAACCCGACGGCAAAATCTATAGAACCTTAGAACCTTACAAGCAGTATATTATAACGACAATAAAAAATCAAAGGGCAAATTATCCGTTTTGCCTGACTTATGAAATAAAGCAGCCGTTTGCTGCATAAAAAACGGATGCAATCATAAATAAATTGCAACCGTTTTCACTGTTATTAATCTTTTCTTTCATCGCCCCAAAAATAAAGCGCTACCGTTCCGGGTCCCGAATGGCAACCAATAGTTGTACCTATATTCCAAACCTTAACCTCGCCGTTAAGATTCGGGAATTTATGTTCTACCATTTTTTTAAGTTCCAGGGCGTCTTCGGGACAATCTGAATGTGAAATGAAGCATTTGCCGCTGTAATTAATACCGTTTTCGGCATGAACTTCCATCATTTCAAGAGTACGGCGGCGAGCCGCTATCCTACCCCTTAATTTTTCACGGGGAATCAATCTCCCTTTAAAATCCATATTAAGCAACGGGCAAATCTTTAAAAGCGTGCCGAAAAGACCGGCGGTTTTTGAAACGCGACCGCCTTTAATGTAGAATGTAAGATCGGTTGAGAAAAACCAGTGGTGCATGCGCAATCTGTTTTCCTCGATCCAAATGAAACTTTCATCAATCGTTTTTCCGGCGTCACGCATATCGGCAAGCGTTTCCATTATAAGTCCGCTGCCCGACGAAGCACCGAGCGAGTCAACTATTAAAAGTTTACGGTCGGGAAATTCTTCGGAAATCATATCTTTTGCAATCATAGCCGAATTATATGTACCCGAAAGTCCGGTTGAAAGGGTTATATGCAAAATATCCTGACCGGTCGCTAAAAGTCTGCGGAAATATTCGACATACGCTTCAACATTAACCTGTGCGGTTTTTGTATCGCTCCCGTTTCGCATAGCGTTGTAAAAATCTTTATACGGAAACGATTTGCCGAGATCATCGGCATATTCTTTGCCGTCAACATAAAAGTTGAACGGCAGATATTTTATATTCCGTTCTTGCAAATGTGACTCATCAAGGTCAACGGTTGAACAACAACTTAAAATATAATTACTCACAATGATACCTCCGTTTAAAAAATACCCGAACTTCGCCGAGCGATATCAATAATATCATACACCGTTGACGCTGATTTTGTCTACCTACTTAAATCATTTGCTTTTCTACGCAATTTTTGCCCGCCGTAGAGTCTCGGATTTTAAAATCTACCACAGGTAGAATTGCAGCATTCCGGCATTTTTCGGCTTTTTCCTTGACTTAACACCTAATTTTGTAGTATGATAACATAGTATATAATTTGGGTTGAGTGTGCTGTTTTAAAAAACCGACACGCCTCGCAAGTCGGGCTGCAAATTAAATTTAAAATATACAACAATTAAAGGAATTTAAAAATGGCTAAAAAGACAGAATACAATAACGAAAGTATTACATCCCTTAAAGGTGCCGACAGGGTACGCAAGCGCCCTGCGGTTATTTTCGGGTCGGACGGTATTGACGGGTGCGAACATTCGGTTTTTGAAATAATATCGAATTCAATAGACGAAGCACGCGAGGGATACGGAAAAAAGATAATAATAACCCGCTATGCCGACCGTTCGATTGAAGTTCAGGATTTCGGGCGCGGCGCCCCGGTTGACTTCAATACCAAAGAAAATTGCTATAACTGGGAACTCTTGTATTGCGAAATGTACGCAGGCGGAAAGTACAATACAAACGGCGGCGAAAACTATGAGTTTTCGCTGGGGCTTAACGGACTCGGTTTGTGTTCAACACAGTACTCCTCGGAATATATGGATGTTGAGATTAAGCGCGACGGCTATAAATTCACCCTGCACTTTGAAAAAGGCGAAAATGTCGGCGGACTGAAAAAAGAGCCTTATTCGGGAAAGGACACGGGTACACGCACGCGTTGGAAACCGGATATAAATGTTTTTACCGATATTGACATACCGCTTGATTATTATATTGACGCCATTAAGCGCCAGGCGGTAGTCAATGACGGTTTGCTGTTTGTTTTGCGCGACCAGATAAACAATAAGTTTGAAACCTACGAATTTAAGTATGATAACGGCATTAAAGATTATGTTGAAGAAATTGTAGGCGAAAACGCACTTACCGAACCGCAGTTATGGGAAACCGAATGTCGCGGGCGTGACCGTGAAGACAAGCCTGAATACAAATTGAAAATGAAAGTGGCTGTTTCTTTTTCAAATAAGGTTACGCTTAAAGAATATTACCACAATTCAAGTTGGCTTGAACACGGGGGCG
Organism: Roseburia intestinalis; assembly: GCA_963630555.1. Lineage (GTDB taxonomy): Bacteria > Bacillota > Clostridia > Oscillospirales > Acutalibacteraceae > CAVALG01. Next base: position 36,682 of record CAVGND010000004.1, read on the forward strand.
CACCCGAAAAGGCGGTGCGTAACGCTTTTGTGTACCAAATCGATAATTATCTTAAACAAAACGGAAAATATCAAAAAAACGAAAGCAAGATATCTTTTGCCGATGTTGAGGAATCTCTTGTTTTATGCATATCCTCCTTTTCAACCCAAACATCTTACGCCAACCAGACAAAAAAGGCTATAACGAATAAATTTATATGTGACGCGATGACCGAATTTCTGCGTCGCCAACTTGAAATTTATTTCATTGAAAACAAGGCGGACGCCGACCGCATTGCGGAGCAGGTGCTTATAAACAAGCGCAGCCGCGAGAAAAGCGAAAAAGAACGCCTTAATTTAAAAAAGACCCTTTCGAGCAATAATAATTTAGCCGACAGGGTGCAGAAATTTGTTGACTGCCGCAGCCGTGACGTCGGCGAGCGCGAACTGTTTATTGTTGAGGGTGATTCGGCTCTCGGCTCCTGTAAACTGGCGCGTGATTCACAGTTTCAGGCAATAATGCCCGTAAGGGGTAAGATTCTTAACTGTCTGAAGGCCGAATACGGCAGGATATTCAAAAGCGATATCATCACCGACCTTGTAAAAGTATTGGGTTGCGGAGTTGAAGTAAGCACAAAAAGCAAGGATATGTCAACCTTTAATATTGACAATCTGCGCTGGAACAAGGTAATAATCTGTACCGATGCCGATTATGACGGTTTTCAGATACGCACTCTGATTCTTACAATGATATACCGCCTTATGCCCACACTGATAACCGAGGGCAAGGTCTACATTGCGGAAACCCCGCTTTACGAAATCAACACAAAAGAGATGCCCTATTTTGCGTATGACGAAAATGAAAAAAACGAGATACTTAAAAAAATCGAAGGGCAAAAATACAAAATAAACCGTTCAAAAGGACTTGGCGAAAACCAACCCGAAATGATGAGTCTTACCACCATGAACCCGTCAACACGGCGGCTTATAAAAATAATGCCCGAGGATGCCGAAAGCACCGCACAGATGTTCAATGTCCTGCTGGGGGACGACCTTCAGGGACGAAAAGATTTTGTTTCGGAAAACGGGTATAAATACATTGATGAGATTGATGTAAGCTGATAGAATTCCGAAAAGATAAAATCAGTATAATTTAAAGGAGGGGCGTTATGGCTCCGAGAAAAAAGAAACAGGAGAAAATTGCGGCGGCAGCGCCCGCAAAAGCGTATATTTACGGCGCAGGCGACGTTGTTGAACAAGGAATAACACGCACGCTTGAAACAAACTATATGCCATACGCAATGAGCGTTATAGTTTCGCGCGCGATACCGGAAATTGACGGCTTTAAACCGTCCCACAGAAAACTGCTTTATATGATGTACACTATGGGACTTTTGGGCGGCCAACTTACAAAGTCCGCTAACATAGTGGGTGCGACAATGAAACTCAATCCGCACGGCGACGCGGCGATATACGAAACAATGGTACGCCTTTCAGAGGGTAATGAAGCGCTTCTGCACCCGTATGTTGAGTCAAAAGGTTCGTTCGGTAAAGCATATTCGCGCGATATGGCATATGCCGCGGCAAGATATACCGAGGCGCGGCTTGCAAAAATTTCCGCCGAACTTTTTAAAGATATTGACAAAGATACGGTCGATATGGTGGATAACTATGATGCCTCCATGCTTGAGCCTACCCTGCTCCCCGTTACATTCCCTTCGGTGTTAGTCAACGCCAACACGGGAATTGCGGTAAGTATGGCAAGTTCCATATGTCCGTTCAACCTGCGCGAGGTATGCGAAACCGCAGCGGCATATATAAAAGACCCCGATGTGCAGATATCGGATACGCTTTTGGCACCCGACTTCCCCGGCGGCGGAAAATTGCTCTATAACCGCGCCGAACTTGAAAAAATTTATGAAACGGGGCGCGGCAGTTTTAAGGTGCGGGGCGTTTACAATTATGATAAATCCGCAAACTGTATTGATATTACCCAAATTCCGCCCACAACGACAATTGAACAGATTGTCGAAAAGGTTATCGAACTTGTTAAAGCCAAAAAGATAACCGAAATAAACGATATACGCGACGAAACTGACCTTAAAGGTCTTAAAATAACAGTTGATCTTAAACGCGGTGCCGATCCGGAAAAAGTTATCCAGAAACTTTTCCGTATGACCTCGCTGCAGGACAGTTTTTCGTGCAACTTCAATATTTTAATAGCCGGCTCACCTATGGTTATGGGCGTACGCAAAATACTTGAGGAATGGACTGCCTTCAGAGTCGGATGCGTTAAACGCAGAATTTATTTCAACCTGCAAAAAGCCAGGCAAAAGTATCACCTTTTAAAGGGTCTTTCAAAAATACTTTTAGATATTGACAAAGCAATAAAAATCGTGCGGGAAACCGCCGAAGAAAAAGAGGTTGTGCCAAACCTTATGATAGGTTTCGGCATAGACGAAACACAAGCGGAATATGTAGCCGAAATAAAACTGCGCCACCTTAACCGCGAATACATTTTAAAACGGACAAGCGAACTCGAAGACCTTGAAAAAACAATTGCGGAACTTGAAGCAACACTTGAATCAAAAAGAAAAATTTACGGCATAATAATAAAAGAACTCGGCGAAGTCGCCGAAAAATACGGCATGCCGAGAAAGACCGAACTGATAACGCCGGAAGATACGGCGGAAGAAGAACCGGCGGAAGAGATACCCGATTATCCCGTTAACATTTTCATCACACGCGATGGTTACTTTAAAAAGATAACTCCGCAATCGCTCAGAATGAGCAGCGAACAGAAGTTAAAGGACGGGGACGCCGTTGAACTGTCGGCAGAAACAACCAACCGTGCGCACCTGCTGTTCTTTACGGATAAACAGGAGGTATACAAATCACGAGCCTGCGAATTCGGCGATACAAAGGCGAGCGTGCTCGGCGATTATGTGCCCTCAAAACTTGACATCCCGAACGGAGACCGCATCGTTGGCTCGGTAATAACCTCCGACTATAAAGGTTATCTGCTGTTTTTCTTTACAAACGGCAGGGTGGCAAAAGTGCCGCTTTCGGCTTACGAAACCAAAACTCACCGTAAAAAACTTATAAACGCATACACCGATAAATTTGAACTTTGCAAAATCATTCACATTCCCGAAGAAACCGACCTTGTTATGCGTTCTTCGGGCGGACGCATGCTTATACTTTCAACAGCGGCGATAAATGCAAAATCCACTAAGGATAACGGCGGCGTTGCGGTTATGACCCAGAAAAAAGGTCAGAAATTATTTGACGTCTGCCCGTACACGGAGGGAATGTTCGCAAAACCGTCGCGTTACCGTACACGCAATCTTCCTGCGGCAGGCGCGCTGCCTTCGGCAGAAGATGCGGGCGAACAATTGACATTTTAAACTATGTAGCGATGTACCCACACCGTTCGCCCTTTATTAAGGGCAAACGGCGGCCAGCCAAAAATCGCAAACGCAGGTTTTTACTGATTGGCTGACAGTAATAGTCTTACCTTAAAACATCATATTATTACATATTTTAAAAATATATTTATTTTTTAACTACCGAATATTTTTTGGAGGAGAGAGAAAATTGGCTAAGGAACTTGATAAAATCTATAATCCCGGAAGCGTTGAAGACAGACTTTATAAATTCTGGTGCGACAACGGCTATTTTCACGCTGAAGTTGACCAAAAGAAAAAGCCCTACACCATAGTTATGCCGCCGCCGAATATCACGGGGCAGTTGCATATGGGTCACGCGCTTGACGAAACATTGCAGGATATACTCATCCGCTGGAAGCGTATGCAGGGATATTCCGCCCTTTGGGTACCGGGAACCGACCATGCCTCAATCGCCACCGAGGCAAAAATTGTTGAAGCAATGGCAAGAGAAGGCGTTTCAAAAGAGGATATAGGTCGTGAGGCATTTTTGGAACGCGCCTGGGCGTGGAAAGAAAAATTCGGCGGCAGAATTGTTGAACAACTTAAAAAGTTAGGCTCTTCCTGCGACTGGGATCACCTTCGCTTTACAATGGATGAAGGCTGCTCAAAAGCGGTGCGCGAAGTGTTTGTACGCCTTTACGAAAAAGGACTTATATACAGGGGCGAAAGAATTATAAACTGGTGCCCCCACTGCCTTACTTCAATATCCGACGCAGAGGTTGAATATGAAGAAAAAGAAGGCTCGTTCTGGCATATTAAATATCCGTTTACCGACGGCAGCGGATACCTTGAATTTGCAACCACACGCCCCGAAACAATGCTTGGAGATACCGCGGTTGCAGTGCATCCCGATGACGAAAGATATAAAGATATCATCGGCAAAACGCTTAGGCTGCCGCTTATGAACCGTGAAATCCCCGTTATCGCGGATGAATATGTTGAAATGGATTTCGGTACGGGTGTTGTTAAAATCACACCGGCGCACGACCCGAATGACTTTGAAGTCGGTTTGCGCCATAATCTACCCGTTATCAATGTGTTTACCGAGGACGCTCACATTAACGAAAACGGCGGCAAATTTAAGGGGTTGACCCTTACCGAAGCACGCAAACAGATAGTTGAAGAACTTGACCGTGAGGGATTGCTCGTAAAAGTTGAACCTTTTAAACACAATGTGGGCACCTGCTACCGCTGCGGAACAACGGTTGAACCGAGGGTTTCAAAGCAATGGTTCGTTAAGATGGCGCCGCTTGCAAAACCTGCCATAGACGTAGTTAAAAACGGCGAACTTAAACTTATACCGACGCGTTTTGAAAAGACCTACTACAACTGGATGGAAAACATCAAAGACTGGTGCATTTCGCGCCAGTTATGGTGGGGTCACAGAATACCGGCATGGTATTGCGACGGTTGCGGCGAAACAATCGTTTCGCGAGATGACCCGACCTCCTGCCCGAAATGCGGCGGTCACCTCCACCGTGACGAAGATACTTTGGATACCTGGTTCTCGTCTGCTCTTTGGCCGTTCTCGACGCTCGGCTGGCCGGAAAGCAATCTTGAACTTAAATATTTCTTCCCGACTTCAACCCTTGTTACAGGCTATGACATAATATTCTTCTGGGTAGCGCGAATGATATTCTCCTCACTTGAATATATGGACTCTGTCCCGTTTGATACCGTACTGTTCCACGGCATTGTCCGTGACGCCGAAGGCAGAAAAATGTCAAAATCGCTCGGCAACGGAATCGACCCCTTGGCGGAAATTGATAAATACGGTGCGGACGCGCTCCGCTTTACGCTTGCAACCGGTAACACTCCGGGTAACGATATGAGATATTCGCCCGAAAGGGTTGAAGCGTCGCGCAATTTTGCCAACAAACTCTGGAACGCCGCACGCTTTGTATTGATGAACCTCGGCGACGACGAACCAACGCCCCATATACCCGAAAATCTTTCAATTGAGGATAAGTGGATACTTTCAAAGTTCAATGAACTTACCCGTCTTGTAACCGAAAATCTCCAAAAATTCGAAATTGGTCTTGCGGTTTCAAAACTGTATGATTTTATATGGGATGTATTCTGCGATTGGTACATTGAACTTGCAAAGGTACGTCTTAACGGCAACGATGAGGAAGCCGCAAAGACGGTTAAAGCAATGCTTGTATACATTCTTTCGGGCACGCTTAAACTTTTGCATCCGTTTATGCCGTTCATAACCGAAGAAATCTGGCAGGCACTGCCGCACGATGGTGAAACAATAATGCTCGCGCAGTGGCCGGAATACAGTGAAGAACTTAATTTTTCCGCAGAGGAAACCGATTTTGAAAAGGTTATGGCTGCAATTAAAGCGATCCGAAACCGCCGTGCGGAAATGAATGTCCCGCCGTCCAAAAAGGCAAAATTATTTATAGCCACCGCAGACACCGACTTGTTTGAAAAATGCTCGGTATTTATGCAGCGGTTAGCGTCCGCTTCCGAAGTTGAAGTTTGGACTACATTTGACGTTGAAGGCGCCGTTAAAGTAATAACCGACAGTGCCGTTATATCAATACCCATGAACGAACTGATAGACTTCGCACAAGAGGCCGCCCGACTTGAAAAAGAACTTGAAAATGCCAACAAGGAAAGGGCGTTTTTTGAAAGCAAACTGAACAACAAAAACTTTGTTGACAAAGCACCTGCAGCGGTAGTTGAAAAGCAGCGCGAGGGTCTTGCAAAAACGATGGATATAATTAAAAACATCGAGGAAAGCCTTGCGGAAGTAAGATCAAAATTATAATAATTAAATTTGCTGTGCGGTGAATGCAATATTTGCCGCACGGCAAAATAATTTATTTCAAAAACAGGCGAGTTTGCATATGGATTATGAAGAATCACTGAAATTTATACATTTGCTGGATAGATTCGGTTCCAAACCGGGAACCGAACGTATTGAGGCACTGTGCCGTGCTTTGGGAAATCCGCAAAACAAATTAAAATTCGTCCACATTGCCGGAACCAACGGTAAAGGCTCTGTTTCGGCTATGTTGTCCGCGGTGTTGCGTGCGGCGGGATACCGCACCGGTACATACGTTTCGCCCTATATAATCAATTTCAGGGAGCGAATACAGCTAAACGGTGAGTTTATCGCCAAAGATGAACTTGCAGAATTGACCGAAAAGGTAAAAGGAGTTTGGCAGCAATTGCCCGATGACAATAAGCCGACAGAATTTGAGTTCATTACCGCCGTCGCATTTGATTATTTCTTGCAAAAAAAATGTGATGTTGTGGTGCTTGAAACAGGGCTGGGCGGCAGACTTGACGCCACCAACATAATAAATGAACCCATATGCTCGGTAATTACAAGTATCGGGCTTGACCATACCGAGGTTCTGGGCGACACAGTAGAACAAATTGCCGCCGAAAAATGCGGTATAATAAAGAATGGACGTCCGGTTATAACCGAATGCAATGGAAATGTGCTCTCGGTTATACAAGAACATTGCCGTGCCGCCGCCGCCCCGCTTTTTGCAGTTGACTGTTCACGGATCACTGATATAAAAACGGATGCAAACGGAATGAAATTCAATTATTGCGGTGAGGATTACAAACTGTCGCTTTGCGGCGAATATCAGGCATTTAACGCCGCCTGCGCCGTCAGGGTAATTAAAGAATGTTTCCCCGACATAAGCAGTAATGTACTGAAAAACGGTTTAAAAAGTGCATTTTTGCCCGCACGGTTTGAAATTATTTCCACCGATCCGCTTGTAATACTTGACGGCACGCATAATCCCGCCGGTGCGGAAGCGTTGGCAAGGTCGCTTTCGAAAATCGGTGCCCGAAATTTCACTGCAATAATCGGCGCTATGGCGGATAAGGATGTTGATGCGGTTCTGCGACTGCTATCCCCTTTTACTGATGAAGCGTTATGCGTAACCGTGCCGAACATGGGGCGCAGTATGTCAGCTGTTCAGCTGTGTAAAAAGGCGAAGTCTGCCTTCGGTAAGGCGCGGGCTGTGATGACAATTGACGATGCATTGCAAAGCGCAAAAAATTCCGGAAACAACGTTTTGATATTCGGCTCACTTTATCTCGCTTCGGCAATACGCGACCGTGCAATTGAAACCTTTAAAAAATAAAATCGGGACACAAAAAGTGACATAATATTTGCAGCGAACCCTCTATCATATTTGATAGAGGGTTATTTTTTTGAAAGGAAGTTTAAGCGATGCCGATAAAAATTGATGTGAATTCACGCACGGTAATAGCGTATCTTGACGGTGAGATAGACCATCACTCGGCGGCGGTATTACGCGAAGAGATTGACGCCGCAATAGAAAAAAATATGCCGACCTGCCTGATACTGGATTTCAGGGATGTAAGTTTTATGGACAGTTCGGGAATCGGGCTTGTTATGGGGCGGTATAAGGCGCTTAAAAAATATGATGCCGAACTCTATATCACCAATACTTCGCCTCAGATAACCAAGGTTATGAAATTATCAGGGATAGAGCGTCTTGCAAAGCTTGACAAGGGGGACAGATAAATGAAAAACGAGATAAAAATTCAACTGCTTTCGCGTTCTTCAAACGAAGCGTTTGCACGCGTAGCGGCTGCTGCATTCGTGGCGCAGCTTGATCCGACAATTGAAGAAATCAATGATATTAAAACAGCCGTTTCAGAGGCGGTTACAAACTGCATAGTCCACGCCTACAAAAACGAGATCGGTAACATATACATAACGGTAACGATAATCGAAAATGTTGTAAAAATAAAAGTCCGTGACCGCGGCTGCGGCATTGAAAATGTCAAGCAGGCTATGGAACCGCTGTTTACCACGGGTGGAGAAGAGCGGGCGGGGCTGGGCTTTGCGGTAATGCAGAGTTTTATGGACTCGCTGCGCGTTACATCAAAACCCGGCAAGGGCACCTCTGTCATAATGGCTAAAAAGATAAAGCGCAAATAAGGCGCCGAATATGGATAACAGAACCGAATTTATAGAAAAAAACATTCCGCTTGTGCATTCGCTGTGTAAACGCTTTATCGGGCGCGGAATCGAATACGATGACCTGTTTCAAGCGGGATGTATGGGTCTTGTTAAAGCATATGACGGGTTTGACAAATCACGCGGGCTGGCATTTTCAACATATGCAGTACCCGTGATATTCGGCGAACTTAAACGGCTTTTCCGTGACGGCGGACTGGTAAAAGTAAGTCGGGGACTTAAAGAACTCTCACTTAAAGCAGTCCGTGAAAAGGAAAATTTGTCAAAACAATTGGGGCGTGAGCCAACCGTGAGCGAGATAGCAAAACATCTTGAAAAAACTCCGGAAGAAATTACAGAGGCGCTGTGCGCGGTGCAGCCTGCAATGTCGCTTACGCTTAACAGCGACGAAGAAAGCCGCGAATACGACCTGCCCGACAAGCGGCAGACCGACTCCGTGTTTAACCGAATTGCACTCTCCTCTGCGCTTGACACTCTGCCCGAACGGGACCGAAAATTAATCGAACTCAGATATTTCGGGGCAAAAACTCAGTGTGAAACCGCGCGCGAACTCGGAATGAGTCAGGTTCAGGTGTCGCGCAGGGAAAAAACTATTCTTTTGCAAATGCGCGGCTTGCTTGCATAGAAGCTGCAAATTTGACTACGGTTAACCGCCCGAAAAATCAGTGTATCATCGGCTGCATCTGCACGCCGTTAAGTGCCGATTCGGCAGCGGTAATCACAGCATCGAAGTCAGCAACGCAGGAACGCGTTTTTTTAATCGGGTCATCCTGTGAAAACGGAACAAAAGTATATCCGCGAACCGCAAGAAGCGCACCGATGTTTTTTGCGGCACCGCTCAGCGCGTCATTGGTTGACGGGGCAATAAGCACCGGTCTTTCGTTTCTCAGGTGTGCCTTTGCCGCCATTGTAACCGAAGTGTCGGTTATACCGTTTGCAAGTTTACCCAAAGTATTGCCGGTGCACGGACATATAATAAGCAAATCAAGCATTTTTTTGGGGCCGATCGGTTCAGCCTCCGCCACTGTATGAATAATACCCTTTCCGCAAAGCAAACGCATCTGTTCTTTAAATTCGGAGCAGGTGCCGAAACGGGTATCACTATTATACACTATAGGCGACATTATTGGGTAAACATCCGCACCGGTTTTACACAGTTGTTCAAGCGTCGCCATACTTTTTTTAAGGGTACAAAACGAGCCGCATACAGCGTAGCCTATTCTTTTGTTTTTTAATTGCGACATATTACCATCTCCGTTTTACCGCCCTGTAAGTTTGGGCTTAGATTATATAAGATTGTTTTTTACCGTTTCGTATATTATTTTTGCGGCAGCACGGGGGCTTTCCTTGCCCGGCAATGACAGTGCCCTTACCAACTTTATATTAAGTTTTTCCGCCGCTTCCCTGTCTGTTCCTCCGGGGGCTGACGCCAGGTCAATAACTACAGCGTCCTCTGCAATGTTTTTCAGTTCCCTACTGCCGAGAACGGGTGCAGGCACGGTATTGAAAACATAATCGCAGTGCGGCAGAACGCGGCTTATATCGCAAAGTTTAACAGGGGTGTATCCGCTTACGGATATTTCGGCAAGAACCGGGATTTTACGCGCCGCCACCGTAACCGAAGAACCGACCGCAGACAGATAGCGGGAAAGTATCTTCCCTATGCGGCCGTACCCTATAATCAGCGAATTTGAGCCAAATAATGCGCCCTCGCTCTCTGCCACGGCGGTTTTAACAGCCGCCTCGGCAGTCAGGGCGGCGTTATATATAAGCAGCGATTCGTCGCGCCCGTAGTCGTAATATTTTACGCATTTTTTATCAAGCACATCGCAAAATTGCTGCGGCATAATTCCACCGAAAACCATCTGCCCTTTAACGGTTAATTCCGCTATTCTGTCAAGTAATATTTCGCCGCCGTAAAGGGAAGAATTAAGAGTCTTTCCATCTCTTGATACGGGCATCGGCAACAAAACCGCATCACTGTCCGAAAGCATGAGGTCACCGCTGTCCTGTTCTGTTAAACCGAATGTCTTAACGGAATTACCCGACGCCGTAAGGAAGTCTTTTAAATATAATTGGCGTTTATCTCCGCCTATTATAATGAATTTCACAATCCGCACCCCCGAATAAAAATAAGTCCCTCACAAAATGAATTCAATACATTTTATGAGGGACTGCAAATTTTGTTACATTTATCAGGCGCTGCTGCCGGCCGCAAAATCACTCCCGGCAATTTCGGCAAGTTTTTCGAAATTGTTAAGCGCCGGATTTTCTATACAAAGTTCCAAAAGATTTTGAAGTTCCGCGCCTATATTACTGCCTGAAAAGCCTATCTTCTTAAGCGTTTCACCGCTTATTGCAAGATCGGATATGCAAAACGGATGATTTTCGTCAATAATTCGTCCGGAATATTCTTTAATATATCTGCTGTCTGTTCCGCACAATATTTCAAGTGCACAACCGAGTTGTTCCCATTTATCCGGCGGCATGGCGGAAAACTGCCTTTTAAATTCGGTAAAATCACTTGTAACACCTTTTTTAATATAATTGTTGAACATAACCGCCGCTTTTGCAGTCTTTTTATCCGCTTTAAGATTGTGCATAACAACAGCCGTGTCTGCGTTTGCAAGATAGCACAATGCAGCCGCTCTTACCGCAACATCTGTCGGCAAAGAGCAGAAATTGCGTTCTATACCAAACCGCGGCAGTCCTATAAATTCCATACCGTATTCAAAAAGCGGTGAGGCTTTATCCGGACGAACAGACAAAAGCACTTTTTTAAGTTCCGAATAAATACGCTCGGCACTTATATTTTTAAGTAAAGGCATATTACCGAATGCGGCTTTAAGGGTTATGTTATCAATATTAAAATCCAACTGTGCCGCAAAGCGAAAAAGCCGTAATATACGAAGTGCATCCTCTTTAAAGCGCCTATCGGGGTCACCTACCGCCCTTAAAGTCCTTTTTTTTATGTCCTCAAGCCCCGAAAACGGGTCACGCAGTCCTCTGTTGGGATGGTAAGCCATCGCATTGACTGTAAAATCACGCCGTTTTAAATCTTCATCTAAATTTCTTACAAACGCCACGGTGTCAGGGTGACGGTTATCTCGGTATTCCCCATCCACACGAAATGTGGTTATCTCAACGGGCATGGAATTGATTATCGCAGTGAATGTACCGTGTTTTTCCCCGGTCATAACGGTCTTTGGAAAAAGCGCAGCGGCAAAATGACACTCGGCGGATGTGGCAATATCAAAATCGTGAGGCTCAAGTCCCATACAAAGATCCCTGACTGCGCCGCCCACACACCACGCTTCGTGACCCGTTTGTTCAATCGTGTCAATGCATTCGCAAATGTATTCGGGTATATCAAATTTTGTTCGTATATCCATTTTTATCACCGATATCAGCATAAAATTCAGAAAAACTATTTATTTTTCCGTCACTATGTAATATAATAAATTTGTGTAGATTTAAAACTGTAGGGAGTGTTCGCCTTGTTTAATAAAGACGGGTTAATAGATAAAGTTAAAAAAATCCATATGATAGGCATAGGCGGCTCGGGTATGTGCCCGCTTGCCGAAATATTGCACGAAAAAGGTTACATCATAACAGGGTCGGACAATAATGAAAGCGACCCGTTAAAGCGAGTCAAAGCGCTCGGTATACCTGTATCAATGGGACATAAGGCAGAAAATGTCGAAGGGGCGGAACTGGTTGTATACTCCGCCGCAATTCACGACGACAACCCGGAGATAATACGCGCAAAGGAACTGGGTATACCGCTTATGGAACGCGCCGACCTTTTGGGGGCAATAACCCGAAAATTTAAAAAAATGGTTGGAGTTTGCGGAACGCACGGTAAAACAACAACAAGTTCCATGATAACGCAGGTTCTCTACTCCGCCGGTTTTGACCCGACCGCAGTTATAGGCGGAAAACTTCCGCTTATAAATGCCAACGGCAGAGTCGGAAAAACCGATTATATGGTATGCGAATCCTGCGAATTTGTGGATACTTTTTTAAAACTCACGCCCTATATGGCTGTGCTTTTGAATATTGATAACGACCATCTTGATTATTTTAAAACCATGGATAACCTCGTACATTCATTTGCAAAATTTTTAAAGATGACAAAGGTAGCCGTTGTAAACGGGGATGACTCCCTTGCAATGAAAGCGGCAGAAGATTTTGACGGCGAACTGATAACATACGGATATGGTTCTTTTAATGATTATACCGCAAAGAACCTTAAAAGTGCAAGTGCGGGTTATGAATATGACCTTTATTTTAAAGAAAAATTTGTTGCACACCTCACACTTGGCGTTCCCGGTAAGCACAATGTTATGAATTCCATGGCTTGCTTTGCCGCATGCAGATATTTAGGCGTTCCCGAAGACGATATAAAATCAGGCATTGAGAGTTTCGGCGGTGCGGGCAGACGGTTTGAAAAAATATGTTCGGCAGGCGGTATAACGGTAGTTGACGATTATGCCCATCACCCGACCGAATTAAAAGCCACATTAAATGCTGCAAAAGCCCTGCCCTACAAAAATGTTATTGCGGTTTTTCAGCCCTTCACATTTTCAAGAACACAGTTGCTTAAAGACGATTTTATCGAGGCGCTTAAAATAGCCGATAAGGTAGTGCTTATGCCGATTATGGGTTCACGCGAAGTTAACGAAACGGGTATTTCATCAGCCGACTTGGCATGCGGATTACCCGAATGTTATTTAACCTCCACCCACGCCGATACCGCCGAAAAAGCACTTGAAATTGCACAGCCGGGCGATATAATAATAACTATGGGCGGCGGTGATGTCTACAAAGCAGCACACATTATGCGTGACCGACTTACAGCAGACACAAAAAAATAAACGGATATTGGGGACAAAAAATGCCGACAAAGAAAAAACACACCAAAATACTTTGGGGAAGACTTACAGTGCTGTTCATTGCCGTTGCTGCAATAATTGCGCTTATCTGCATAAGCGCCGTTAAAATAATAGGCGGAGCAACACCCGAAAAAAGCAGCAAAGCCGACGCATCGTTAACAAGTTCGAAGGCTTCACAGGCAGGTTATGCCGACGGCGCCGCAGATGACAGTGCGGAGATTGAAATACCGTGGAATTTAAAACTTGTCAACGCACAAAACCCTATTGAAGACGGTTATGAAGTTCCGCTTACAGCCATTCATTCCTGGTATGCGGCTTCTGCTTCGGTCAAACTTGATTCACGCGCAGTTGAAGCATTTGAAAATATGTGTGCGGCTGCAGCAAAAGAGAACATCAAACTTTTTGCCGCTTCGGCATACCGTTCGATTGAAAGCCAGCAGGCATTGTTCAGCAAAGAAACCGCGAAGCAAAAAAGCCTTGATCCATCGCTTACAACCGAGCAAGCGGAGGAAAAAGCTGCCACGGTGGTTACACGGCCGGGAACAAGCGAACACAATTTAGGCCTTGCAATTGATATAAACACCGATGAGGAAAGTTTTAAGAATACCGCGGAATACGCTTGGCTTAAAGTTCATGCGCAGGAATACGGGTTTATTGAGCGATATCCAAAGAATAAAGTGGATATAACCGGCATAATTTACGAGCCGTGGCATTACCGCTATGTCGGGGTCAGCGATGCTGTGCGAATTAACGAACTTGATATGTGCCTTGAAGAATATATAGATTATTTAAAATCCGGCAAGAAGTAATGCAAAAAGGAGTGACTGTATTCATGAAAAAAGAACCTGTTGTAAAAGAATACGACATTGTTGTTGTCGGCGGCGGTCTTACCGGAGTTGCGGCGGCAATAGCGGCAGCTCGTCTTAACAAACGCGTGATTATACTTGAAAAATCGGCGACATTCGGCGGTGCGGCCACTAACTGCCTTGTCAATCCGTTTATGGGGTCGGCAACCGAAAAGGACGGAAAATCCCTTCAATTATCTCGCGGCATTTTCAGTGAAATAATCGACACTTTAAATGCAAAAAATGCCTACAAATCCAACGGCGGAACCGGCGAATTTGACGAAGAAACACTTAAAAACGTGCTTACGGATATGGTTATATCTTCGGGTGCCGACATTGTTTTTCACGCAGAAATGGCAACCGTTCAAGCCGAAAACGGCACGGTTGAGTCAGTAACCGTTTATTATAAGGGTAACGAATATATATTTAAAGCAAAATATTTCATTGACGCAACAGGCGACGCAAACCTTAGCTTCGCCGCCGGTTTCCCTTTTCGCTTAGGCAGAGAAACCGACTCGCTGTGTCAGCCGATGACCCTGTGTTTTCGGGTTGCAAATGTAAATATGGATCTTATGTTCGGCGGTCAGTGGGGCGAGATTTCTCCGCTCTACAAGCGATTTAAAAAAGAGGGTAAAATCAAAAATCCGCGCGAAGATGTTCTGGCGTTCACAACGCCACATTACGGCGTTTTGAATTTTAATTCGACCCGTGTTGTAAAGAAAAATCCGACCGATTTGTTTGATGTAACTGCCGCAGAGATTGAAAGCCGCAAACAGGCACAGGAACTTTTCGCCTTTCTTAAAGAAAACTTCACCGCATTTAAAGACGCATACATATCGTCAACCGCACAGGAAATAGGCATACGCGAGAGCCGAATGATTGACGGTGAACATATTTTAACAGTCGAAGAATTAAAGGACTGCAAAATGTTTCGGGATCGTATCGCCGTCGGGAATTATGATATTGACATACACAATCCCGACGGTTCGGGAACATCACACTACTTCTTCCCCAAAGGAAAATACTACTCAGTTCCCTACCGCTGTCTTATCCCGAAAGGCAGTAAGAACCTGCTTGTTGCTGGGCGTTCGATATCCGTTGTGCATGAAGTGCAGGCTTCAATCCGAATAATGCCGATTGTATGCACATTGGGTCAGGCGGCAGGTACAGCCGCCGCACTGTCGGCAGACGGCGAAACTACTGTCGGTAATGTTGACATTAAGAAGTTGCAGCAGACGCTGCTGGATAACGAAGCATTTTTAGGTTAACCGGATTAATCCCCCGTAACGGCAAACAGTTGCTGTTACGGGGGATTTGTTTTGTTAAGATTATTGGCTTGCGATTTGCTTTGCCTGCTTTATCATTTCACGCAACTCCGGGTAATCGGTCAATTTCGGGTCGCTTTTAATAAGATCCGCCGCCGCTTTTCCTGCCTGACGGAACAGTTCAATATCATTTGTAAGGTCGGCAATTTTCAGTTCGGGAAGCCCGTGCTGCCGCTTGCCTATTATATCGCCCGGCCCGCGCATTTTTAAATCTTCATCCGCTATTTTAAAACCATCCGAAGTGTGACACATTATGCCGAGTCGCATTGCCGATTGTTTGCCGCCGGCATCGGAAACTAAGATGCAGGTGGATTTATAGGTTCCCCTGCCTATCCTGCCGCGCAATTGATGCAGTTGCGACAATCCGAAACGGTCGGCATTTTCTATAACCATTATAACCGCATTGGGCACGTCAATGCCTACCTCAATAACCGTTGTTGCGACAAGAAGTTGAATTTCTCCTTTTGCAAATGATTTCATCACATTGTCCTTTTCGCGCGGTTTCATTTTTCCGTGCAGCAGCCCCACGCTGTAATTTTTAAACGGTCCGTCCTGCAACTGCTTATAATATTCGGTTGCTGGAACAAGCCCGTTATCGGTTTCGCCCTCCTCAATCAAAGGGCAAACTATGTATCCCTGCCTGCCCTCATCGAGGTGCTTTTTGACGTAATTATATATTCTTGTATGGTAATCGGAAGTAACCGCAAATGTGTCGATCGGCTGTCTGCCCTTCGGCATTTCGTCTATTATGCTTATATCAAGTTCGCCGTAAACTATCATTGCAAGGGTGCGGGGTATCGGTGTTGCGGACATTACAAGCATATGCGGCGCGGAACCTTTTTTATAAAGCGAAGCCCTTTGTGCCACGCCGAAACGGTGTTGCTCATCCGTTACCACCAAGGCAAGATTTTTGAACACAACATCTTCCTGAATCACGGCGTGCGTACCTATAACAAGGTCATATTCGCCGTTTTTTACGGCATCTTTAATTTTCTGTTTCTTCGACTTTGTCACACTGCCCGTTAAAAGGCAGGCGTTTATTCCGCAATCCTTAAACAATGTCTGAAATGAATTAAAATGCTGTTCTGCCAATACCTCGGTCGGTACCATAAGAGCGGCTTGATATCCGCTTTTTATGCAGTTGTATATTACCGCTGCGGCAACAACGGTCTTGCCGGAACCGACATCACCTTGTATCAAGCGGTGCATAGGATGCCCTGAATTCATATCGGCGGTGCATTCCGCCACGGTTCTTAACTGTGCAGCGGTCAACACATACGGCAATCCTTTTATAAATTCATGGGAACGGTCAGCAATTGCAATGCCGCTCTGTCCGCCGGTATGCATTTTTGAATATATCATCAGCGACCGGAGCACAAACATTTCCTCAAATGCCAGGCGGCGCCTTGCTTCATATACATCTGAATATGTTTTCGGGAAATGAATATTTCGCAAAGCGGCATCCAACCCGCAAAGAGAGTAGCCGTCTATTATACTCTGCGGCAGCGTTTCTTTAACCTCGGCCTTTTGAATGGCATTGCTTATCATACGCTCAAAATCCGCAGAAGAAAGTCCGCCCGCTGATGGATATACGGGGCGTATTTTCATAAATGACAGCGGCTTGATTTTAGGGGAGTCCATTTCTTTCATAAGCGTAACGCCGGTAGCCCTGCCATAAAACAGGTACTCCTCCCCTTTTATAAGCGACTTTGCAAGATAATCGTTATTAAAAAGGGTTACAAGTAGCGTGCCCGTGCCATCTTCGGCAAAAAATTTGTATACGGTCATATTTTTTCGCACTTGAGACTTATTAACAGTCGAGGAAATACGGGCACGGATACAAACGGCAGAGCCGCAGTTTGCCGACGCAATATCGGATATTTCGCCCCAGTTTTCGTATGCACGGGGATAATAACGCAAAAGCGAGCCGACGCTGTGTATACCGAGGCTGTGCAAAGCCTCGGCACGCTTTTCGCCGACTCCTTTAATAAATTTCAAATCAGTGTTAAACATTATCTATTCTACCGAAATGATGAAATAATATACCGGCTGACCGCCGTTTACGAGGGTAACCTCAATATCGCTGCCAAGTTTTTCGGCAAGTTCATCACTTATAAGTTGTGCTTCCTCGTCACTTACATCTTCGCCGTATATAAGCGTAACAAATTGCGAAGACTTATCGGCAAGATTTTTAACAAGTTTTGTAACACACTTTGAAAGATCAATGCTTGTAAATGCTATTTTGCCGTTAGCAAGCGCCAAAAGTTCACCTTTGTTTATCTTTTTGCCGTCATATTCCGAATCACGCGCGGCAAAGGTTATTTGACCCGTTCCGACACCGTCTGCCGACAGTCGCATATTAACTGCGTTTTCCTCCTCTTCAAGGTCAGGGTCAAAGGCTATCATAGCGGATATACCCTGCGGAACGGTACGTGTGGGCACAACAATAACTTTACGGGAAGAAAGCGGTATCGCCTGCTCTGCCGCCATTATTATGTTCTTATTATTCGGGAAAACAAAAACACATTCAGCCGGAGTTTTTTCAACCGCCGCCAAAATATCATTGGTACTGGGGTTCATAGTCTGACCGCCGCTGACGACAACATCTGCACCGAGATCCTTAAACAGTGCTTCAAGTCCGGCGCCCGCGGCAACTGCTACCATACCGTATTTTTTCTCGATTTCGGCTGCGGTTACCTGTTCGTCGTCAGAGGGTTGCGCCATCTTCGGTGCGTCACCCTTTGCATCATGTTTTGCCCTCTCATGCTGATCGCGCATATTTTCTATTTTAAGGTTGACCAATTGACCGAATGTGAGTGCTTTCTCTATAGCATTGCCGGGATGGTCGGTGTGCACATGAACCTTAATTATATCCTCATCATCTACAACCACAACACAATCACCTATTGTTTCAAGGTATGCCCTGAGCGCTGTAGGTTCTTTACTGTCCTTATTTCTTTTAACTATGTATTCTGTGCAATATGTGAAAGTTATGTCGGCTTCAAGTTCACCAGCGGCATTTCTTTTCGCTGCAGGGGTCTTTTCACCGGCGGTTTCACTCTCAATCATTTTACCGTCTTTAAGTACCGAAAGCATACCTTCAAATATAACTACAAGTCCGCAACCGCCTGCGTCAACAACGCCCGCCTTTTTAAGAACCGGCAATATCTCGGGTGTTTCGGCAAGTGACTTTTTTGCACCGTCTAAGGCGCTTTCAAAAATTGCAAGTGCGTCATCGGTCGTTTTAAGTGTTTCGTCGGCATATTCGGAAGCAACGCGCGCAACCGTAAGTATAGTGCCTTCAGTAGGCTTCATAACCGCTTTGTATGCGCCGCTGACGCCCAATCTGAGGGCATTGCAAAGCGATTCTCCGCTAACTTCATCGCAACCCTTGAACCCTTTTGAAAACCCCCTGAATATAAGCGACAGTATAACACCCGAATTCCCTCTTGCGCCCCTTAACAGCGCCGAGGCGGTTACATCGGCAACCTTTGAAACGCTCGCGCTGTCTAAAGCCGAAAGTTCCTTTGCGGCGTTTAATATCGTCATTGACATATTTGTACCGGTATCACCGTCAGGTACCGGGAAAACATTTAATTCGTCAACAGACTTTTTTTGATTGGATATATTATTGGCACCCGAAATTACGGCATTGCGCCACTGTTCTGCACTAAACAATATAAGACACTCCTTTTTTCAATATACGCATTACTCTTCTATACCGGCAACCCTGACCGTAACATGATCAACCTTTATGCCGGTAGTGTTTTCAACCGTATATTGGACTTTGTGCATTATGCTTTTCGCTATTGCATTTATATTCATACCGTAAGATACGGTTATATTGAGTTCAATGGATACCGAATCAATATTGCCTTTTAAAATTATTCCTTTGTCAATACGGTCTTTTTTGGAAATCAGATCAATAAGGCGCTGCCTTCCGCTCGGAACCATGGAAACCACACCGTAACATGAAGTTACCGCGTGACCGATAAGTTTTTTAAGATACCCGGAAGTGAATTCAACCTGTCCCAGCATTGTTTCATAAGAAATCATAAAATTTCCTCCCTGTTTTTATAAATTCGGTGCAATTACGCACCGCCGCATTTGCATATGACTAATCTCGGTATTTACAGTTTTCAAACCCGAAGAAGATATCACTTACCGAACTCTTTATTTCATCGGTAATGTTTCTTGAATATACAACATATCCCGTGCGGTAGCACACAGGCACGATCGGCATTTCAAGGTTGAAAGCCGCTATTACATCGGTAAGCGAAGCGTTCCCTGCGTAAAAACTTGCAAGCGCCTTCCCCGTTGCTTCTTCAATGACCGTAGGTGCGTCCGCCTGCGCGGCGGCATCGTCTGTCTGCCCTGACGAATTGTCGATCTGAGGTGTTACGCCATCAGTCTGGGGCTGTGCATCAGCCGGAAAACCGAAAGCAAGCGCTGCGCCTTTCGTAACGATAGCGGAAAAATCCATATTCTGCGGAATTTCCGTTTCGGCTATGTACATATCAAAATTTTTAGCAGCAATAAGCGCCGAATATTCTTCATACGATACCGATTTGAGCGTTGCGGCAATGCCTGCTTTGTTAAGCTGCGAAACAATTAACTCCGCCGCGTCGTTTCTTCTCTTGTTATCGGAATTGCATAGCAACGATATTGACAGGCGTTTACCGCCCGCGTCAATATAATATCCCTCGCTATCCTTATTATTATAACCTATTTCTTTTAAATTGGCAAGCACAACATCAAGATTTTCCGAATTTTCGGCATTTTGGTTGCGTTTTGCATCCTCAAACGCCGGATTATACGGACTGTTCGCCACACGCGCATTGCCGAAATACGCCTCGCTCACTATTTTTTTGCGGTTGATCGCGGCGGATACGGCATAACGCAATTTCTCGTTAGAAAGAATATTCTTTTTATCCATATTTATGCCGAGATAGACAAAATTATTTAACAGCACATCACTGTTCTTGCCCGACATTCTTATTACGTTTCCGTCGGCTAAATCGGAATAATAAAGCGAAACGGCGCCTATTTCAAGATTGTGGTCCATAGCTTCGGAATCGGGTGTGTTTATGAGCGATATTTTCTTAATCTGCGGAACCGTTATGTAATGCGATTCGTTGGCATTCAGACACTCGTTAGCAATATCAATAATATACCTGCCGCACCCGATCGGCGGAAGTTCAAGATTATTTTGATCTTTAAGGCTGTCACTGCCCGATTTTATAACGGGAAAATCCAGCATGTTTGCAAAATACGGGTCAACCTTATCCGATTTAAACACAAGTGTCGCGCTGTCAGTCGCTTTACAGGAAACTGCCGAAGCAAGCCGCGCGGCATATTTGGTCTGCGATTCTTTTGCTTTAGTAAAAGAATATGCCACATCTTCCGCCGTTACCGTGCTGCCGTCCGAAAAAACGGCGTTTTTAAGCCTGACCGTGCAGGTATTCCCATCAACAGTTACCGAATCGGCAAGGTAATTGACCGGTTTAAAACCGTCGTCAAGTTTTATAAGCGGGTCATACATAAGAAGTGCGAGTTCTTTGTTCATTTTCGTTTTGGCGGCATACGGGTTAAACGAATCGTTGTAACAGTACATAAGCGTAAATTTGTGCACCGTTTTTGCAGCGGTTGACTCGTCCTTTTCGCTGCCGGATGTCTTCGTGCCGCCGCAGGCGGACAGCATCACCGAGAATAACGCAAAAATCAGCAATATATAATCCTTTTTCTTCATAGTCTGCACCCCGCTGTTATTCCGAAATTCGCGATACCGAAACGGTTTTTCCGGTTGTCGGGTCAATGTTAAAAAGTACCCCGTGCAACCGAGCCTCACCCTCGGCATTTTTAAAATGGCTCGGCAATTTATCCCTCATTCTTTTTATAATTATGCTTTTTTCAACACCCAAAACCGAATCGGTCACACCGGTCATACCTATGTCGGTAATGTAACCCGTCCCGTTTTGAAGAATACGGTCGTCCGCCGTCTGAACATGTGTGTGCGTGCCGAAAACAGCCGAAACGCGACCGTCAAGATAAAAACCCATAGCGCATTTTTCAGAGGTCGCCTCGGCGTGAAAATCAGCCACAATGATCTTTATTCCGTCATTTCGGGCACGGTCAATAAGCCTGTCAAATGTCAAAAACGGATTGTCAAGCGCGTCCATATACACAGTACCGCATACATTAAGCACCGCCGCGCGGTACTTACCCAAATCAACAACCGCATACCCCTTCCCGGGTACGGTTTCGGGGTAGTTTTGGGGCCGTAAAAGCATATCGTTACCGTCAAGCAAATCGTAAATTTCGCGGCGGCGCAAAGTGTGGTTTCCGCCCGTTATTACATCTGCGCCCGCGGCAAAAATACTGTCGGCACTTGAGGGAAGAATACCGTTCCCTTCAGCCGAGTTTTCACCGTTTACTATACATAAATCAACATTTAACCTGTCCTTTAATCGGGGCAGTTTTTTTAAAATCGCACGGCAGCCGGCGTCCCCGACCACATCGCCTATACACAATACATTCATAAAAGTACATTCTCCCAATCTTTCAAACAATACAATTATACAATACCGAAACCC
Organism: Roseburia intestinalis; assembly: GCA_963630555.1. Classification (GTDB taxonomy): domain Bacteria; phylum Bacillota; class Clostridia; order Oscillospirales; family Acutalibacteraceae; genus CAVALG01. Next base: position 58,751 of record CAVGND010000004.1, read on the forward strand.
GCATTTCAATATTTTTTGATGCGGTTGTAAAATAAACCTTGGGTGATGAAAAAATGGAAAGTCAAATTTTAAGCGTGGCGACAATTGCCGCCTTTAAAGAGCATTTGATTTTAGCCGAGCGCAGCGGGGCTACGGTTGAAAAATATATCCGTGATGTTAAAGCGTTTTCGGTATATACGCAAAACAGTGCCATTACAAAAGAAACCGTTATTGCATACAAGAAGCATTTGCAAGAGAACTACGCAGTGCGGAGCGTAAATTCTATGCTTGCAAGCATCAACAGTTTGTTTTCATTTTTAGGCTGGCACGATTTAAGGGTGAAGTCGCTGAAACTTCAACAGCAGGTGTTCTGCCCCGAAGAAAAGGAACTGACAAAAGCGGAATACACTCGGCTTTGCCGAACGGCGAAGTGCCGGCACAATGAACGGCTTAATCTTATTTTGCAAACAATTTGCGGAACGGGTATTCGTGTAAGCGAACTGCAATTTATAACGGTTGAGGCGGTAAAAAACGGCGAAGCGGTTGTAAACTGCAAAGCGAAAACACGGTCGGTGTTTATCGTAAAGGAACTAAAACAAAAATTGCTCCGCTACGCAGCGGAGCAAGGAATAAAAAGCGGTATGATTTTTGTGACAAGGACAGGCAAGCCAATAAGCCGCACAAACATTTGGCGGGAAATGAAAGCATTGTGTGAAGAAGCAAATGTAAACTCACAAAAGGTGTTTCCGCATAACCTGCGCCATTTGTTCGCCCGTGTGTTTTACGGGATTGAAAAGGACATCGCCAAGCTTGCAGATATTCTCGGTCATTCAAGCATAAACACAACACGAATTTACATAATCTCCACCGGCACGGAACACCGCCGCCGTATGGAAAATATGCATTTGATTTTATAAAAAACTGACATAAAAAATACCGCCCGACGGCGGTAAAATTACATAATCAGCATTATGTTGTATTTTAATTTTATGAGCCTCGCCCACAAAATTACTTACTACCTAAAAGTATACTACAAAACACAAAAAAGTCAATGCTTTTTACATAAATATGTAAAATTAAGTCTTTAATTATTAAATATATGCATAATCAACCAAGCCCTTTTACAAGCGTTTTAAAAAAAATTGAAAGGGCTTTGTTTCCTGTACCTATTTTTCAACTACATAATATGCAACCGCTGCTTTCGCAATTACAAATACAACATAATGCTGATTATGTTGTATTTAGGCGAATTACAAAAATTAGAGGAGGAAATGAATTGAAAACAAAGTCATTAAAGAAAATTGTCTCGTTCATTGTTGCAGTCAGTTTGGTCATCACCCTGTTTGCCGGTGCGCCCACGGGAGTGTTTGATATCACCGCAAGTGCGGAAACAGCGAACGGTACGACAGGTGTATGTGATTGGACTGTTAAGGATGACACCATTGTCATCAGTGGCGGAGGAAATATGGGTGATAACCTGTATAAGTCACTTGGTTCGGCATGCAATGAAATTACAACGGTAATTGTTGAAAACGGTGTAACTTCAATAGGCGACTCTGCTTTCCGCGGATGCAGTAAAATTGTAAATGTAACTCTGCCTTTAAGCATAACAAGTATAGGCGACTACGCATTTTACGGTTGCAGCGAATTGAAGAGTATTGTAATGCTTGAAAATGTCGAAAGTATAGGTAATTATGCATTTTATAATTGCTCTGCTTTAACGGATATAACAATACCAGACAGTGTTAAATCAATAGGCGATTATGCATTTTATTTTTCGGGATTTTATATGAATGAGAACAACCGCATTAACGGCTCGCTTTACATAAATAATCATTTGATTAATGTAAAACCGGATGCAGTCAGCGGCAGTTATGAAGTTCTTCCCGGAACCAAAAGCATTGCTGAAAGTGCCTTTGCAAGATGTGAAGGTATTACGGATATAACGATACCCGACAGCGTAGTCGGCATAGGTAATTCCGCGTTTTATGATTGCAAAGGTCTTGTAAATATAAATGTCACTGATAATAACAATGATTACTGTTCTGTTGACGGCGTGCTCTACAACAAGGATAAAACAGTGTTAATTAAATGCGGTGCAAGTAAAACCGGCGAAGTGATTATGCCCGATAGCGTAACCGAAATTAAAGCATTAGGATTTTCGGACTGTACAGGAATTAAAAGCGTCAAAATAACAAATAATGTATGGAATATTGGCAGTCTTGCATTTGCAGAATGTAAAGGACTTGAGAGTTTAACAATACCGGACGGTATTATAAGGATAGGCAAAGACGCATTTAGAAATTGTAATATTAAAGAATTGATAATAGATGACGGTTCAAAAACAGTAACTTCGACAATGGTCGTTTGCAAAGATACACTTGAAAAGTTAACTATACCGGACAGCGTGGCAAGTATAGCCGATGGCGCTATATCCGGATTATCACAATTATCCGAAATAAATCTGGGTGAAGGCAATAAAAACTATTGCTTAATTGACGGTGTGCTCTATGATATTGAAAAGGAAAAAATAATATGTTGTCCCATAAACAAAACCGGTAAGGTTACAATACCCGATACGGTTAAAGCCATACCAAGCGAAACTTTTTCCAACTGTGAAAAAATAACATCTGTGGAAATACCGGACAGCGTTACCGAAATAGCATCGGATGCTTTTTCTGGGTGTAAAGAAATAAAAGAACTAATAATAGCGGACGGCTCAAAAACCATTACCGCAAAAATGATCATCTGCAAAGATACGGTTGAAAAGATAACTATACCCGATAGTGTTACAAGTATAGAAAGTTCGGCGTTTACAGATTGCGTCAAACTATCGGAAATTAATGTGAAAGATAATAATACCACTTATTGTTCCAAAGACGGTGTCCTTTACAATAAAGATATGACGGAATTGATAAAATGCCCCGCATATATGGGAAAAACGGAGGAATTTAAAATCCCCGACAGCGTAACTTCCATAAACGACTATGCCTTTGAGGGATGTACCGAAATTACAAATATAATAATACCGAGCGGTATTAATAAGATAGGTAACAGTGCTTTTGCAGGCTGCGAAAAAATAGTTGAAACAGAAATTCCAAACACTGTAACCGTAATAGGCAACAATACTTTCTCAGGCTGTAAAAAACTTAAAAACATAAAAATACCGGATACCGTTACGGTTATAAGCGACAATGCGTTTAAGGACTGCAGCTCATTAGAGGGAATTACTATACCGTCCGGCACAACCACCATAGGAGCCAATGCATTTACAGGTTGTGCCGCGTTAACAGCGGTATCCGTACCTGATGCCGTAACAAAAATAGGAAAGGGTGCTTTTGGCGGCTGTGCCAAACTTGCAACGGTAACAATGTCGGGAAATATTGAAGATATTGGTGCAGATGCATTTAAAAATTGCCCTGTTTCCGAACTAATAATAACAGGAACGCCCGAAGCCTTAACAGCCGATATGATTATTTGCAGAAACACGCTTGAAAAAGTAACAATACCGGACGGCGTAAAAACAATTGACAAGGAAGCGTTTAAACAGTGCTATTCTCTTAAAACAGTGACCCTACCCAACAGCGTTACGACTATCGGTGAATCTGCGTTCTTGTCATGTGTTTCTTTAACGGATGTAAACATTCCCACCGGTGTTACGGAAATACCGCCGTATGCTTTTTACGGTTGCGCAAAAATTGCTGATATAGACATACCGTCTACCGTAACCGAATTAGGCGATTACTCTTTCTACGGTTGTACAGGTCTTACCGAAGTAACCATACCGAGCGGAGTGAAAAATATCACCTCTCATGTGTTCAGCAAATGTGTAAACATTGTAAAAATCACAATACCGGACAGCGTTAACAGTATAGGCGTTGCAGCGTTTGAGGGATGCAGTCCCTTACTAACTATAACGGCCGCGGAAAACAGCACGGCGCATAAATACGCAGTAGAAAATAATATTAAATATGAGTTGATTGAGCCTGTGACAGTAGAGGGTGACGATAAAAACATAACAATATTAACCGACAGCAGCGTTATTCCGTCGGAGGGCGTGTCGCTTTCAACCGAAAAGATCGAAAACATAGACGAAAAGTATGAAGCCGAACTTAAAAACCTCGGTGCAGAGAAATTTACGGCATATAACATTGACCTTATGAAAGCCGGGGCTAAAATTCAGCCCGACGGCAAGGTTACCGTAAGCATTGCAGTGCCCGACGGTATGGACGGCGCAAAATGCAAGGTCTACCGTGCGGAAAGCGACGGCACACTGACCGATATGAAGGCAAGTTTAAATGACGGTAAACTTACTTTCACAACCGATCATTTCAGCCTTTATATAATTACGCAGTCCGCCGTTAAACTCGGCGACGTAGACGGTGACGGCGGGGTTACCATAAAAGACGCAATCGCCATTCTTCGGCACAATGCCGAGGTGGAATTGCTGACAGGCTCGCAAATTATCGCCGGCGACCTTAACGGCGACGGATCGGTCAATACAAAAGACGCCATACTGATTCTTCAATATGACGCACAGATTATAGAAAAATTTCCGATAGAATAAATTTAACCCCCGAAACAGCATTGTTTCGGGGGTTGTTAAAACTTAGATAAAATCTACCTTTTCGGAAGTGTGATAAATTACCTAAAGTAAAAGACAGCAAGCATCATTGAATGTTTGCTGTCTTTGGTGCCGGTGGTGGGACTTGAACCCACACGGTATCGCTACCAACGGATTTTGAGTCCGCCTCGTCTGCCAATTCCAACACACCGGCATTTATGAACATTCATTATTATACACTTTGCGGCGTAATATGTCAACAATTTTATTTTATATTTTCCCGTCATTAATCATATTTTCGGCAAATCAAATCCCACACCGCGGTTTTTGCCGTTCGGGCATAAGAGATTCGCCTCTCTGCGGCTTAAAGCCGCAGAGAGGCGAATCTGATTTTATAAATTTGTCACATATTTCTTGCTTCAAACGGTGAAATGTCAAGTTTATCGCACTTTTCAAAGAAGGGTTTAATTGTTTTAAGAATTTCGGACACGCCGCCTTCGCGGTCACTTTCAACATTCATCGGCATTATCGGGTCGTGAACGCTCATTCTTAAAAGCACCCAGCCGCCGTTATCGGAAACGCGGATGCCTTCGCGGTTATCATCGGCAATTTTCCACCCTTCACGGTTTTTAAAGAATTTTTCAAATTCCGTTATTACCTTTGCACCGTACTCCTTAAAATCGTCACATGTAATATTAAATCGCAGTTCATCCGACTCTTTGGGGCATTTGAGTTTTGAAATAAGGTCTTCAATCGACCTGCCCTGCTCTTTCATTTGCGCCGCTTTTATAATAATCCGGGTCATCAGATAAGCGCCGTCATCAAGAAAATAATTATCTTTAAGCGCGGCGTGACCCGAAGTTTCGATTGCAAGCGGAGCGTCGATCCCGTCCGCGCAAAGGCGCTGCGCCTCGTTAATAACGTTTTTATATCCGCGTTTAAACCTGTGGTGATGGCATCCGAGTTCCTTTTCAATAAATTCTTTAAGTCCGTCGCTTGTTACGCTGTCGGTAACAATGGTTGCGTTCGGGTGATCTTCAACCGTGATTGCGGCTGCAAGCGCAATAAGTCGGTTGCGATTTATCTCATCGCCATTAGCGTCAACACAGCCTGCACGGTCAACATCGGTATCAAAAATAACGCCGAGTTCCGCGCCGGAATTAAGAACTGCGTTCCTAATACTTTCCATTGCGCCCTTATCCTCGGGGTTTGGGATATGATTCGGGAATCTGCCGTCCGGTTCAAGGCAAACCGACCCCGAAGTATCCGCACCGAGCGCGGCAAGCACATCGGTTGCGTAAAATCCGCCGGCACCGTTGCCTGCGTCAACCACTATGTGGAAGCCGTTTAGAGGCTTGTCCGCTTTGGATTTACCAAGCGCTTTGCATATCATATCGCAAAGGATGTCGGCATAATCTTTCATAAAATCAATTTTTTGGACTTTACCCGGGGCTGCCGAACTTATATCGCCGCAACTCTCGGCATAGCCGATTATACGAACGATATCCTCAGAATCAAGTCCGCCGCCGGGCAAAAAGAATTTTAGGCCGTTACGGTCCGCCGGATGATGCGACGCAGTTATCTGAACAGCGGCGTCGGCATTTGTTTTGACCGTTGTCATAAACATAGCCGGCGTAGACGCCAGGCCGCAGTCAAGCACCGACACTCCGCTTGATGTAAGCGCAGCGATAACCGCCGCGGATATTTCGTCCGCCGTTATGCGTGAATCGTGCCCTACGGCTACCGTCAAATCATTTGCCTTCCGCCCGAGTTTATCGGTTAGATAAACGACAAATCCTTTTGTAATATCCGTTACCGCTTCCCTTGTCAACTCAACTTTTTTACCGAATATATCGGAGGCGCAGCCGCGTATATCGGTTCCGCTTTTCAAATGCTTATAATTTTTAATCATAGATTTTCACCCGTCCCAACCGTTATTTTTGCAAAAGTTTTGCACACACAAGCGCATACACATTACGCATATTTCGATTCATATAACCGAAAAATCAATGCGTACATTCACCATTAACACCCTAAGTTTTCGTCAACCAAAATTACTTTTATTCTGCCTTTTTGCCTTTGCGGACCGCAAAAAACATAGTTACAGCAGATCCTGTCGGGTGACGAACAACCGTCGGTAAGGAAATCCCCGTCCGCGGCGACACAAATGCCGGTTTCGGCACAGTATGTTTTGCAGTTAAGGCGCTTGCTGTTGGGCGGCGCGGCGGTTATTTTAACCCTGTTTATTGCCGCAGGAATGTCCTTAACGATTTTATTTTTGCCAACCACCATAATTACGCTTTTAGGGCCGTAAAGTACGGCGGCAACACGGTTTGAGTTACCGTCAACATTATACAAATATCCGTCCTCGGTAACGGCGTTTGATGAGCAGATATATGCGTCAGCCGTAAAACAGCGGTGCATAATTTCCTCAACCTCCCCGCGGTCAGCGGCGGCGTATCTGTCAAGAAAATTATAATCCCCGTTTCTCAAAAGTTCCAAAACGCCGCATTCATTAAGCGTAGCAGAACCGCCAGTGCCGACAGTATCGCCGATATTCAGCAATTTTTTAACGGTTTCAAGCGCTTCCGCCCTGTTCTTTACGCAATAAACCGACATATTATGCTTTTTCAATTGAGCCGCTACTTGTTCAAACATATCTAATTCCTCCGTAATTTTATTTCAACACTCCGCCGCCGACCACGAAATCGCCGTTATAAAACACGGCGGCTTGTCCCGGTGAAACGGCGCGCTGAGGTGTATCGAATTTTAAAAGCACATCCCCGTTATCGAGCGGCGAAATTGTTGCGCTTTGTTCGGGTTGGCGGTATCTGATTTTTGCCGCCACACGCATAGGCTCGGTCAATTTTTCGGTTGAAATGAAATTGCAGTTTTCCACAACGGCGGTATCCGTAAACAAATCACTTTCATCCGACAGGGTGACTGTATTGTTTTCGGGGTCGGTTGAAACGACATACTGCGGCTTTCCGAGGGCTATTCCAAGCCCTTTTCGCTGACCTATTGTATAAGCGGGATAACCGCGGTTGCAGCCCAAAACATCGCCGTTTTTGCTTATAAAGTTACCTTTTGGAAGAGGTTCGCCCGTATACTTTTCAATAAACGAAACATAATCGCCCGACGGGACAAAGCAGATATCCTGACTGTCGGGTTTTGCGGCATTCACAAACCCGTGTTTTTCGGCAATTTTTCTGACCCTGTCCTTGGTCATTTCACCGAGCGGAAAGACAGTATGCTTTAACTGTTCCTGCGTCATACCGTAAAGGACATAACTCTGGTCTTTGTTTTTATCCGCCGATTTTTTTAAAAAGTACCTTCCGCTTTCCCCATCAAATCCCGTAACGGCATAATGACCGGTTGCAATCATATCGCAACCGAGCAATTGTGCCCTTTCGAGCATTTTATCAAATTTAATGTATTTATTGCAATCAATGCAGGGGTTGGGGGTTCTGCCGCAAAGATATTCGTTTACAAATTTTTTTATTACCGTTTCTTCAAACCGCTCTTTAAAATTAAAAACATAATGCCGTATACCCAAGTTGTCACAAACGCTGCGCGCGTCAAGCACATCATTCAGCGAACAACAGGTGTGCAGTTCTTCGCTTTCGGTCGATTCGTCATGCAGGCGCAGAGTAGCGCCGCAAACCTCATACCCCATATCCATTAAAACGGCGGCGGCGACCGAACTGTCAACCCCACCGCTCATTCCTACCATAATTTTCGGCATTAAAATACCCCGCTTATTATTTAAAAAGTCCTACTATTATATCCCACAATCCGTATGAAACAAGCGATATTATAACACCTGCCATAACAACGCCCGCAAATATAGCCGGAAGTGCGCGTTTCATCCTTATGTTAAGTGCGTCCGCAACCAAGGCACCGGTCCATGCGCCCGTGCCTGGCAATGGGATTCCGACAAAGATAAACAGTCCCCATACCATATATTTGCCGACATTGCCCGATTTTGCGTTTGCTTTGTTTTCAATCCATACCGCAAGTTTATTAAGCCTTTTAAAATGTTTCAGCCACTCGATTATACGGCGAATGAACAGCAGTATAAGCGGTATCGGCAACATGTTACCCAAAACGCATATAGGGAATGCGACCAAAAGGTCCACTTTAAGTATTGCTGCCGCAATCAACCCGCCGCGCAGTTCGAGAATCGGACACATTGAAATAATAAATATTATTACCTCCGGCGAAAATACATTTTTAAGTGACTCGATAATATTATCAATCATAAATACACCTCTGCTAAAATCTGAGTTCGTCCTGATCTATATACGGCGGAGTAAAATCATACCGTTCTTTCCGCTTTTTCTTATTTGCCGAAATAAGCAAAACAAGCAGAATTATTACCGTTACAAACAATGCCGCCGAAACTATAAGCGAAATTTTAAAAAGCATATCGTTTGATTTTTCGGATTTATCTGCAGTCTTGTTTTCGGTTTTTACAATGGTTTTACCTGCGGTAATGTCGGAATACGGGAACAGAAAATCACCGTCAGTATCATAATAATATAAATTCAGTTCGCCTTTTTCATTTATTGCGTAAAAGCATACAATCGCGTTGCTTTGGGCAGCCGAATCGGGCAAATACACCTCACGCTCTGCCCCTGCAACAGTTTTGCTTTGTTTCGACATCTTTTCGGTATCTGTATCGGAATTTTCAAGCACGCCGATATAAAGATAATCCTTACCGGACAATTTAACGCTTTCCGCCCTTACAAAAGATATATTATCATCGCTTAAAAGATATAACCCTTCGCTGCCGTCACTTGCAGTTAAAACAGCAAGGCGGACTCCGCTTTCACTTTTAAATATGGGAATTTCTTTTCCGCCGTATTCAGCGGATTGAAGCGTAAATCCCGCAACCGTGTATTTTTCCGGACTGAGATTTACTGTATAATCAGCACCGTTTAAACTGACAGTTACATTATTTTGCTGCGCCGCCTGCTCTGTTTGCTGCGTTTCCGAACTTGTAACCTGTGACGAACTCACCGTTCCGTTCTCATTAAGCCGCTCGGCATTTATTGTATAACGCTTAACGGTTCCGTCCTCCGCCGTAACAACTACCACGCGTTTGTTTGCGCCGACCTTCATATTTTTGTCGCCCTCAACCGTCCATTTAGCCTTTGAATCGGCAGTATAAGCCGTAACAAGCATAACCGAAGTTGAGTTCGGCAAGGTAGCGTTGTATGTGAAAATATTTGACGAAAAAGCAGGCGTAAGCGTCCCGCCGGAAATTTTAAGCCCTTTTAAAAGTGCATTCGAAGATTTTTGGGTTGCACTGCCGCCCGTATCGGAACTGCCCGACGCTACCGCATTTATTGAAGTCGAAACGGACGGAATGTCCTGACGCTGCTCATCAAAATCGGCTATAAAGCAATTCGAAAGAACTAAATTTGAAGTGCCTACGCCGATAACCTTAAAACTTATGGAATATGATGTCCTGCCCGAATAATTTGAAAATTTAATCGCACCTGAAGCACCGTTTGTATCACTGCCCGACAGGTACTGTAAAACCGCAGAATTATAGGACAGTTCACCTTCGGTAGCGTAAATTGAGCCGCCGCTGAAATTAATTGAAACTGTAATATTCGAACCTACCGCAGGTGATTTTGATGAAACCGATATTGACGCGGTTGCCGCCGAAGCACTCAAAGATAAGGAACAAAGCAGCACGGCAAATATAACCGCCGCAACAAACGACTTTCTAATTAATTTCATATATACCACCCATCCTTAACTAATTCTGAATATCGGAAATAATGCCGAGTATATATTTTTGACCGCGTAATAAATCAAGCGTGTTGTAAGAGCCGTCCTTATTTATATCAAGCGCCGCAAGTTGTGCACCCGATAATTTAATTACACCCAAAACGTGTTTGTGACCGCGCAGCAGGTCAAGGGTGTTTATAACACCGTCGCCGTTTGTATCACCGTATATAACAACAGGGTATTGCGCCTGTTCGGCACCGTTCGCATATATCTTAACAACATCGCCTGTTGCCATAGTTCCCGATGTTTTTTCACTCCCTGCAGCATCGTACAGTTTTACTGTACCTGTTTCCGAAATAAGAGCCGACATAAAATCGTTAACCGAAGTACCGGTACCCACGCGCGTTATATAGTTGCCTATATTGTATTTACTGCTTTTAAGCGGAACTTTTGCAGGCTCGGAACCGTTACGGTACACCGAAACGGTATATTGTTTTTGCAGCCCGTTGCTTGCCGTTACGGTTACGGTTATATTGTTTGCGCCGTAATTAAGCGCACGCTGACCGTTACCCGATATTTTTGCGTTGCCGTCACTTGCGGCTGCATTGACGTTAATACTTGAAACGCCGCCGTCAACCACAAGTTCATAAGAATATTTATACCGGTCGAACGTACCTATTGAATATCCGCTTACGCTGAGTGCGGAAAGGAAGTTGTTGTTATTGCCCGAGTTTGCCGGCTTTGCACAGGCTGCGGCAGGCATATTATTGTATATGGGTATGGTAAATTCAAGCGACAGCGAATATAACTGTGAAGATGTGTAACCTTTTTTTGTTTTCATAGATTCGCTGCTCGGCGCGGCTATATTTTGCATATATTGGTTGGCGAAGTAACCGTTACCCCCGTCAACAACATCAAATTTTTGCAGATAACCGTTTACCTGACCTTTATTTATGTAGTTTGACGCAATTTTTTTAGATGCACCGAGAATGGATTTATACGGCGTTGTCCAACCGTTATTTTGAGCATATTTTGCACCGTTTTGAAGAACTGTCGCCTCCCCGTTACCCGAAGCTCCGTAGTTGAAAATGTTATAATACCCATTATACCCCGCAACCGTTCCAAGCCCTAACTGACTGCCGGTTGTTCCCTGCTCCTGCACAGCGCGCGATGCCAAATGATATGCACTGACTCCCGAACCGGACGCCGCGGACATAAATGCGTCGGCATAGGTCGGGAATGACGAGGAATCGGATAATCCTCCGGGGTATGCGCCGCCCATAAATGTTCCCTGCAAAATTGAAGAAACAGACGATTTGGTCTCGGTCGAGGAATATGACAGAGAGAGGAACTGAAAAACATAAACATCATCAAGAAAGTTTCTCGGATCCATATAATACGCTACGGTTTCCCGTGACGCATTGACCCAGCCGCCCGAATCATAGGCTATAAATTTGCCTGTGTTCCAATCGTAACAGCCGCTTTCATATGATTTATAAGAATCCGACCACGATGCCGGTATAAGGCTTTTTGCAAGGGATGTTTCGCCGTTCAGCACCGTGTTCCAATCCAAATTGGTATTAAGTGCTTTAAATTTCCAATTAGGATAAAGTGCGTGTAACTGTTTTAAGGAATTTTTATAACTTTCCGGAAAACCTTGTGAATCAAGATAACTGTTAAATGAATCATCCTCCACTGAAGCCGGTACTCTTTTACATCTTCCGCTGTAAACATATCCGTACCCGCTGCCGTAACGTATCTTATACCACTCATCGCCTTCCCAGTCAATCTCGGAACCGACAATGGCAACCGTATCGTTATAATTAAGTTTACCTATCTGGGTATGATCCTTTGTTCCGGCACCGTTATATACCGCGGCGCCGTTTGATGCAATTATAATTCCCTGCATATCGCCGGCAGACGACTCGGTAGCCTGCAATGCGCATCTTCCGCTGTAGACATAACCTGTTTGTGAATTGTCGGTTCCGAATTTTATTATGTACCAAAGGTCACCGTCACTGTCCTTTTCTTCACCTATCACGGTAACCTGCGTACCGTAATCAAGTCCGGCAATGCGCGAGTGGGTGTATGTTCCCGCACCGTTGTAAATCGCCGCACCGTCGATTCTTGAAATAACCCCCGTTACCGGATAAGTAACCGCAACAGCGCTGTTTATAAAAAGCAAAGTCGACATAATTGCGGCAATAAGCAATATTGCAAGTGCCGATTTTATCTTTTTCATAACAACGTCACCTCTCATAATAATTATAATGTTCCGTAAGATACGGGACAATAAGTTTTTGAATAACATCAAGCCTTGACCGCTTGTTGTCGGTAAGCATTATTATGCTCTGCTGCCCGCTTTCAAGGACGCAGCCGCAAAAAGTTCCGTTCATAACTATGGGGTAAGAATTGTCGGGAATTATGGCAGGGCAGTCAATATTCAATATACCGTTTTTATCCAAGTCAAGATCCACTGTCCCCCTGCCGACGGAAAGCGCCAGTATTGACGGAAGATAGCAGTCATAATTAAATCCGCCGACGGTTATTATAACCGCGCTTCTCTGAACCGCCCTTTTAAGCGAATGCAAAAACTCCTTCGGGTCGTTGCAGGAATCGGTAAGCAATCTGAGCGGATAATCTCCGTGCAGGCCGAATTCCAATTTAACATCGGAATTCAGACGGTAATATATTACCTCTAATTTCATATCCTTGCCCATAGTTCACACTGCCCTTAGTTTATTTTTTTGCGTCATACCAACCCTGCGGCATATCCGGATCTGTATTTTTAGCCGCATTTTCAACATCAACCGACGGTTCTTCGCCGTCCCTCGTTGCGCGCGCAAGCACCACAAGGCGCGCACCGTCAAAATCATAATCACAGGTTGAAAGGGTTATAAGTTTATCCGTAGGTTCAACATCAACGGGAATATCCCAAAAACTGCGGTTCTTAACATCATTCACCCAAGCGTTAAAGGTGCTGTCATTCGGGAAATCCGGAATCGTATAATCAAAAACATAACCGTCGTCCTGCTCCGGTGTTGAATTGGTAACCATAACCGCAAAAATCTTATAGGTTTCCGCGGGCGAATATATCGTTTGAAACTCAAAAGTCGGATTTTGCTTGTAAAAATCAAGTTTGCGGTACCTTTTCAGTGTGCCGAACATCGTGCCGTCTTTCATACTGTGGCCGTATATCGTAAGATTTGAACTGCGAAGTTCGGCAGAAACCGCACAATCGCTGCCGATAAACAGAGCACCGTGAGAGTTGCTTTCGCGGTTCATATTATGGTTTATGTAATAGTTGTCATTATCGGTCTGATAAACGGGATTATCCACATTGGTTCCGGGTATCGTAAGCCAACCGATAAAATCTTTGTTCTGTTCAATAAGTTTATCAAACTTGGAATAGGTGGAGGTTTCCGAATTCACCTCGTCCGTATCGGTTATCATAGTCTTTGCGTTATCAATAACTTTTTGCTGACTGCGGCTGTTGTAAAAATAGTTGCCTATGTACAGCGCCGAAACGATAAAAGTAATAATTGCGGCAATCAACACTATCTTTAAAATAATATCGGTAACCTTATCGCCTTTCCACGGGATGATCTGCTTATACAGCGGTTTTTTCTTTTTGCGTTTTCCGGCAGGCTTTTTTTCATTGTGGGATATTCTTGCATCAAAATAATCCTCCGCCGTCTCCGCATCAACCTCATCAAACGAGAGTTTTGGGGTATAATCAAGATGCCGTATTTCGTCCGAAAAAGCATCAAACACCGTTAACTTTTCATCAATTTCCGAACCGAGCGCAAAAAATTCAGGATCATTTTCAACATATCTTCTGAGCATATTAAGAATAACGGAAACCGAATGTTCACGCACGAATTTACGCACATCGCCGCATCCGTCAATGTTGAACCTCGCAATGCTTGTCCAAACCTTTTCACCGTCACACAAGCCGAAGCATACATACCCAACCGGCTTATTTTCCACAGGGTCGGGGCCGGCGACTCCGGTAACCGAAAGCCCTATATCCGAACCTGCAAGTTTACGCACACGGTAAGCCATTTCAGCGGCTGTTTCGGCACTGACTGCGCCGTATTTTTCAATTGTTGCGGCGTTAACACCGAGCCTGTCGGTCTTTATTTCGTCAGCATAAGTAACCACGCCTGCCTCGAATACCTGTGAAGCGCCGCTCACTTCGGTAATGGCGGCGGAAACAAGTCCTGCCGTGCAGGATTCGGCGGTTGATATAACCGTGTGACTTTCTTTTAATTCACCGACAATGTGCTCGGCGATCGGTAAACCGTCAACCGCGTAAGCGTAACCTTTAAGTTTGTTTTTGATGTTTGCGACGGCATAACCGCTTTTTCTGGCACATTCGTCGGCAGTGCTGCCGCATGCTTTAAATTCAAGGGAATAGCAACCGCCGTTTTCGTATAATTTAAGGTGTTCCCTGTTCCCTGACCACAATCCGCCGAGTTTTTTAATTAACTCCGCACTGTCAAGTCCAGCGATATTTACAGAATGAGTAGCATAGCATCCGTTTGAATTTTCAAAACTGTTTTTGATTTCCGGCATGAAGGTAACCTCTCAAAAATTAATTGGTTTTTATTATTTTATGTAACTTACATTTGCGCCGTCTACAGCACGGTCGATCAGCCCTTCAATATCCAAATTCTTTTCCGCCTCTGCACACTGTGCAACAGTGGGGCGCGTTTTGGGATGTTTTGGGGTAAACACCGTACAGCAATCTTCATACGGCTCAATGGATATATTGAATGTATCGATATTTCTTGAAATGCGGATGATCTCATCTTTATCCATACCTATAAGCGGCCTGAACACCGGCATACCGCAAACTGCGTCCGTAGTTGCAAGCGCAGGCAATGTCTGACTTGCCACCTGACCGAGGCTCTCGCCTGTTATGAGTGCACCACAATCATATGATTTCGCTATTCTCTCCGATATACGCATCATAAAGCGGCGCATAATCAAGGTGAAAAATTCCTCGGGGCATTTATCCGCTATATGTTCCTGTATTTCCGTGAACGGGACGATCGTCAGCCTGATCTCTCCGCTGTATTCCGCAACACGCGATAACAGCGATTTAACCTTTAATTCGGCTCTTTCGCTGGTATACGGGGGGCTTGCAAAATGTATGGCGTTAAGGCGCAGACCGCGTTTTGCCATCATCCAAGCGGCAACCGGGCTGTCAATCCCGCCCGAAATAAGTATTGCCGCTTTGCCCGCCGTCCCGACAGGCATACCTCCCGCCGCTTTAACCTGTCCGCAGCGGATATATGCCGCACTGTCCCTCACTTCAACGACCACGGTAGCGTCGGGGTTGTGAACATCAACTTTAAGGTGAGGATATGCCGAAAGCAATTTACCCCCTACTTCTTTGCATATTTCCGGTGATTTCAGCGGAAATTTTTTGTCGGAACGCTTAGCCTCAACCTTGAAGGTCTTTGCGTTTGCCAGCTGATCTTTAAGGTAGGGAACGCATTTTTCCAGTATATCTTCCATATTCTTTTCGGCAACGGCGGCGCGTTGGAACGCAGCAATTCCGAAAACTTTCTGCATACGGTTCAGCGCCTCGTCAAAATCGTAATCCTCCGCAACAGGCTCGATGCTTATTGTGGATTGCGAGCGTTTGATATCCGTTTTACCGAGCGAATGAAGGTGCATTTTAATGTTTTTAACCAGCACCGATTCAAAAGTGGCGCGGTTAAGCCCTTTAAGTGCAAGTTCGCCGTTTTTAATTAAAATAATTTCACGCATAGTTATCTCCGTAATTTATCAAGTTTAGAATGCCTGTCCGACGATCTAAGCGATTTTTTCGCTTCCGTTAAAGCGGCGCAGAGCCTGTCTATATCATTTTCGGTATTATACCGCGAAAAACTCAGGCGTATCGCACTGTCGGTTTCACTGTTTCCGAGCCCCATTTCACTCAGCACATAACTGCCTTTGCCTTTAGCGCAGGCGCTGCCGCTTGAAACAAATATTCCTTTGCTTTCCAGAAAATGCAAAACCGTTTCCGAACGGTAGCCGGGCAACGATACGTTAAGTATGTACGGCAACGCACCGCTCGGCGAATTAAATATAACTCCGTCAATTTTTGACAGTTTTGCCCTGGCGCAGTCGTTTAAAGCTCTTACCCGGTTTAACGAATTGTTTATATCAAGTTCTTTAAGTGCACCGTAAAATCCTGCTATTGCCGGCACACTCTCGGTTCCGGAACGGAGTCCGCTTTCCTGATGCCCGCCGTAGGTAAGCGGCAAAATATGCGCTTTTTCCGATTTATAAAGCAGACCGCAGCCCTTAATTCCGTGAATTTTATGCGCGCTTGCCGATAAAAGGTCAACATCAAGCTTTTTCACGGATGTCGGGATTTTGCCGAACGCCTGCACAGCGTCGCAGTGTATCAGCGCGGGCGCGCCTGCCGAATTTGCAATGCCGCGAAGTTTCTCAACCGGGAATATCGCCCCTGTCTCGTTATTTACAAGCATAACGGATATCAGAACAGTATCCTTATTCACAGCCGACGCAATTTTTTCGGCGGAAATGCAGCCGTCGTTTTCCGGCTTCACATAAACAACCTCAAACCCTTCTTTTTGGAGGGCGCGGCAGGTTTCAAGCACCGACGGATGCTCAACCGAGGTTGTTACAATGCGGTTTCCGCGCCTTTTAAGAGCGTGCGCCGCCCCCGACAGAGCAATGTTGTTTGATTCGGTTCCGCCGCTTGTAAAATACACTTCGTTTTCCTTGCAGGAAAGCAGAGCGGCAGCAGATTTTCTTGTATCCGAAAGTACGGTTTCCGCCGAAATGCCCAATTTGTGCAGCGACGATGGATTCCCCCAATTTGTCGTTACGGCGTCATTCACACACTTAACGGCGGTTTCGCACGGTTTTGTTGTTGAACTGTTATCCAAATAAGCAATATACATTATTACGTTTACTCCTGCACATAACTCAAACATTATATCATATATGATTATACAACATAATCCCGTATTTTACAACAAAATTATTTAATGTTGCGGTGCTTATTTGTTGTTGCCTTTTCTGCATAAATAAATTATAATATATGCAATATACAGGATAGCAGGTGTTGAATTTGAACAATGATATTTTTAAAATAAATATTTCGCCCGAAAACGGAACTGTCACATCGATGATTTTAAAAAATGACCCGCATGAAATGAACTGGTGCAGCGGCATTGCCGGTTGGGGCGAGATCCGCTTTTTTGATGAATTGCCTTATGCTGACGAAAACGGCGTGCAAAAGGTTGTTGGCGAAAAGGTGCTGCCTTTTGTTTCTTTTTCGGAAGAAGACGGTGTATACCGCTCGGTTTATGAAGATTGGAACGTGCGTGTAACCGTAGAGCGCGGATTTGACAGCGACGGATTTTTTAACGAAAAATACACCGCCAAAAATGTCCGTGACGCCGACCTGTTTCTTGAACAGGGCGACCTCAGCATAGCCGTCCCGTTTAACGATATGTATACATACGCCGACGACTGTATGGTGCGCCGCTGCAATACACATCTGTGGTGCGCGGGTAACACAAGTTACATAAGCGCGGTTAAAATGGGCGTGTCGGAACATAATTTAGGTCTTGTCCTGACCGAAGGCGCATTTGCAAGTTACAGTTTGTGCAACGCGGATAAATACAGTCGGCGCGGAGTGTTTTTGCTTGATTGCGAACATCTTGAACTCCTCCCCGGCGAAGAATACGTATGGAACTTTAAACTGTTTCCGTTTAAAGCGCGGGCGGAATTTGAACAGACCGTCAAAAAATACAGAAACACGGTCATGATTAAAGCGGAAAAGCACACCGTATTTGTCGGTGAACCGATACGCTGTAAGATCGAAACCGCTTTTAAACCCGAAAAAATTTCGGTGTTTCTCGACGGAAAAGCGGTTCCCGTGACGGAAAAGAACGGCGAATATTATATAGAAACCGTGCCGCAGCGATTCGGAGATATGCGGCTGACGGTAAATACCGACGCCAATCACACCTTTGCCGAATTTTATGCAAGCGAATCGCCCGAAATACTTATCGAAAAGCGATTGCATTTTATAGCCGAAAAGCAACAGTATAAGCGGCGTGACAGCGCGCTTTACGGTGCATTTCTTCCGTATGACAATAAAAATAAATACCCTGTTTTCAGTTCATTGACGCGTGACCACAATGCCTGCCGCGAAAGGGTCGGTATGGCGCTTCTGATGTGCCGCTACCTGCAAAGCCACAACGACGCCGCGCTGCTTGCGTCATTAAACGATTATGTCGCATTTACACTCAGGGAGTTTTTCGACTCCGAAACCGGCGAAGTTTTTGACGGAATAGGCAAAAACAAAAAGTATACCCGACTTTATAATATCCCCTGGATGGTTTCGTTTTTCACCGAAATGTACAACCTCACCGGGAATACGGAATATCTTAATTACAGTTTTAAAGGGCTTGACTTTTATTATGCAAACGGCGGATATAAGTTCTACCCGAATGCTTTTTCAATGCTTTTGACATATAACGCGCTGAAAAAAGCGGGAATGAACTCCGAATGCGGCAAGGTAAAAGAACATTTTAAAAAGCATGCGGACAATATTGCAGAAAAAGGGTTAAGTTACCCCCGTCACGAAGTCAATTATGAGCAAACAATCGTCACCCCTGCGGTAACCATCCTGTCTGAATTTGCCCTAATATCAGGCGACGACTTTTATTTAAAGGAAGCCGAAAAACACATAAACCTGCTTAAACGCTTTAACGGTCATCAGCCGAGTTGCCATTTGAACGAAACGCCGATAAGGTACTGGGACGACTTCTGGTTCGGTTCTGCCAGAATGCAGGGCGATACCTTCCCCCATTACTGGAGTTGCCTTACCGCAAGGGCTTACCTTGATTATTACAATGCGGGCGGAGGTAAAGAATACCTTGCCGCCGCAGACGAATGTATACGCAACTGCTTCTGCCTTTTCACCGAAAGCGGAGAGGGTTCCTGTGCATACGTTTATCCGTACAAGGTCAACGGGCGTAAAGGTGCATTTTATGACGATTGGGCAAACGACCAGGATTTTGCGCTGTATTTCTATATGACTATGGTTGAAAAATGATATCGCCGAATTGTCGGTTTTCAAAAATCATACAATATCAGTCTTAAAAATCAAAACCACCGGTTCAACCGGTGGTTTTGATTAATACACAGATCAATCCTGCATTTCATCTATTGTGGCGCCCCTTAAACTTGCCAATCGAACCTTGCGGCTTAAATCACCGTACAGTTTCATAAGTTCATCAAACTCTCTTTGATTTTTAGGAGAAATTTTCAAACATTCCATTCGGTCAAGTATGTATTTGGGGCCTCCTACAGATATTCTTAAGGTGTCCGCTGCCTCAAATGCCAAATCGTCTGCATCTTTGCGCGATAAGCTCGGAAAATTGCGGAAATATGCTCTGAGTGAAATGAATTCCAGAGTTTTTTCTACATAAAATTCGTCCGCATATTTTAGAAAACTATTTTTATCAAGTATATGGTACGGAAGACCGTATGTAGTTTCCTTAAGTTCAAAATAGTCATCAAAGTCGCCCATACAATATAAGTGCTCAGCCAACAAAATTTTCTCTGAGGTTGGCGTATCATCCGGTTTTCCGTTGGCAATTTCATCCTCGGAAAATAAATCGAAAAAGCGTCTTTCTTCGAGTATTTGTTCAATTATATCACAAAATTCGTCCATGGTCAGCGGTTCGTTTTGAGCGTTATAAATTTCAAAAAGTTTCTTTACGGGAATGTAACTATATAAATTCGCCGCCGCATTTAAATAATCCAAAACCGATTTTTCAATGTTTTTTCTGTCAGTCATATTTTAAAACCTTCTCTTTCAATTGAATAATTAATACATTTTCTGTTGTTTTTTTCATAACTTAATTATAGCATATCAAAAAAGTGCATTCCATCGTTTTTACATTATTTCACTATTTCCATTTTTAAATACAGCATTTTTTTGAAAAACAAGTTATATTTACCTTTAATAATAATCCGTGCATATCACAAAATAATACTGCAAACGCAAAAATTAAAAAAACAAGGGGTGAAAGAAATGTCAGTAGTTCCCGGCGCAAAAGACGCTCTCAATCGTTTCAAGATGGAAGCAGCCAGCGAAGTCGGCGTAAGCCTTAAAGACGGATACAACGGTGACCTTACCGCCCGTCAGGCCGGTTCGATCGGTGGCCAGATGGTTAAAAAAATGATTGAATCTTATGAAAACGGTATGAAATAACAATCTGTTTTGATAATCAGGCAAATCGGATTGTATATCGGTTTGCGAATTATTAAAAATCGGGCTGCCCTCCTTTACGGTCGGGCGGCTTGATTTAATTATGTAGGCGTGTCAACAATATGTTGCAAAATGGGGGAAGTTAATAACAGTTTTTTAGTTTTTCGGATCAAGGGGTTTTCGGGTAAAACCCGACGCGGTAAGCACGGTCACTTCCTTAAACCCGACATCCTTTAAAAGTGCAAGCGCATTTACAAATCCGAAAGCGATATTGTCGGCACAGTGCGCGTCTGAGTTTACGGTTACACGAGCGCCCTTTTCTTTAAGGTGCTCAAGTATAAAGCGCGCCGGGTACGGAGCCCGACGAATTTCTTTCGCAACAGCACCGGTATTCACTTCAAAAATCGGGTCGTATTCAAGTATTTTGTCAACCGCGTCAAGGGCAATTTTTCTATACTGTTCCGAATTTTCATCAATCAGCCCGAATTTTGTAACAAGGTCAAAATGACCTACAATATCCGGTCGGTTATCGGAAACGTTTTGCACAACTTCATTATAGTAATCACGGCAAAATTCCGTTTCATCACCGCCGTAAACTTCATTAATAAGGTGAATCTCGTCTTGCTTTGAATCGTCAATCGGATAGTATTTACCGTCCTTTTTAATATAATGAACCGAACCGATTATATAATCATATTTGTTTTTATCGGTCTTTTGCGAAAAAAGGTCAAGCTCTGCACCGATTGCAACCGTTATTTTATCGGCAAAACGCTGCTTTAAATCCTTAACCGTGCTGATATAATCAAATTCGGCGTCTTTTTTCATACAGTACCGCTCATCGTGCGGCGTGTATATGTGGTCGGATATCCCGACAGCGGTCAAGCCGTTTTTAACAGCGGATATAACCATTTGCTCGGGTGTGTTCTGTCCATCTGAAAACACGGTGTGATTATGGCAGGATGAAATTTTAAATTCGTTAAACTCATTTCTGTTAATAAGATTTATCCTGCCCAACAGCGGCGCTGTGCGTTCCTTTCCGTTCGCTGCCGACGCCGCACCGACCCACACGCCCGTTACAAGCAATGCAAGCAGTGCTAAAAACAGTATGGTGAATATCACCGAAAAAATAACACCTTTAATTGTTCTGCCCAAAAAATCAACAGCCAAGAGCAATAATTCAAAAAGTCCCAAGATCAAGCCTTGATTAAGGTGAAAACGGCAATTATCACGGTCACCTTTTGCATAGGCATATAAAAATCCGAAGATTGAAAAATATGCAACTAAATTCGTTTTATACCGTTTCATAGAATTACCCCAACAATTTTTGAAGATCGGTTACCGTGTCCGCCAATCGGTATGCACCCGCAGCACAGAGTTCCTTACGCGTACCGTAACCGTACAGCACGCCTATGCATTTTATTCCGTTTTTCGCTGCGCCCGTGACATCAAACTTGCGATCGCCCACCATTGCGGTTTTATCGCGTTCGGCTATTCCCGCCTCTTGCAGGGCATAGCCGATAACAGAGGCTTTATCTGTCCGTGTTTCGTCAAGTGTGCTGCCGTAAATTTCGGTAAAATATTTTGAAAGTTCAAAATACTCCAGTATTTCTTTTGCCATTTCTTCGGGCTTTGAGGTAGCCACAAACAACTGCTTTCCGTTATTTTTTAAACTATTAAGAAGTTGCGGAATACCATCGTACACTTTGTTTTGGAACATACCTGTTTCGGTGTAATATTCGCGGTACAGATATAAAGCCTCAAGCGACTTTTCTTCACTGAAACCAAAGACCGATTTATAACAATCGGTAAGCGGAGGGCCGATGAATTTATAAAGTTCGGAACGGTCATACCCTGTGACCCCCAGTTTATCGAGCGAATAGCATATTGAATTGATAATGCCCGTGTGCGACTCTGTCAGAGTGCCGTCAAGGTCGAAAAATATATATTTAAAATCCATAATATTCCTTTATTCGTTAGACAAAACAATCAGGGTACAACGGTTCCTAAAACGGAGTATTTTCCCGTTTTGTTTGTCTCATCACTTGAAATACGGAAGTATTCCTGCGTTCTTCGGCTTCCAAACCGGAAAAATCTTCTCGTTTTAGGTCGAAGATTTTCGGCAAGCGGCGTGCTTTAGCGGCGCGGCGACCCGACCGAGGAATACTGTCGTATTGTGAGCGGAGGGCAACAAAGCCGCTAAAGTATTCCGATTAGCCAAAAAAACCATTGTACCCTGATTGCTTTGTCTAGGCGTAACGGCAAATAAACTCGGCAACCGGAGTCGGATCTTCAAGTCCGTGCGGGTGATGGTCGGCATTCTTTTTAACATACACTTCGCACGGGGTGCCGTTTTCTTTATACAAATCCGCAAGCAGTTCGCCGTTTTCGTTAAACGGGACAAACCTATCGCTGTCGCCTGCTACAAATACCGCGGGAATGTGCCGCTTTGCAAACTCATCAATAATATATATAGGCGAACCGCGGTAATTAAGCAGGTCGGATACAGTGCTGAAATTCAGTGCTTTTGAAATTTCGTTAAACCAATCCTCGTGCAGCGGAATGCCCTTACCGAATCCCGCAGGACAACTCATAAAATTAATTACAGGTGCGTCAAGATACAGGCAGGAAACGACTCCCGGATATCTGTGGGCAAATTTAACGGCATACATACCACCGCAGCTCATACCCTCAAGCGCACATTTTTGTGAAAGACCGTATTTCTCGATTATAAATTTCACAAAGCGGTATTTGCGGTCAACATCTGCGTCACCCGCCCAGCGATTGTCGTTAGATACAAAGGCAATGTGAAATCCTCTGTTAAGCAATTCAATTTCCGTTTCCGGAAAAGCGTCCCAATATTCGGTTTTAAGCACAAAGCGACGTCCGGGTTCAGAAGTTTTCGGGAATACAATAATAGCCCATTTCCCCTCAAACTCAAATCCTGTCGCTTTAAAACCGTGCCAATCAATAGAGGTCATATTATCTCCCTCCTCAGTCAACAGATTCCAGGCTGCCGAGCGATTCCGCTTTAAGGTAGGCGTTTATAAACCCGTCAAGATCGCCGTCCATAACCGCGTTTATATTACCGTTTTCAAATCCTGTGCGGTGATCCTTTGCAAGGGTGTACGGCATAAATACATAAGAACGAATCTGGGAACCCCATGCAATTTCCTTTTGAACACCTTTGATATCTTCAATTTTATCAAGATGTTCACGTTCTTTTATTTCAACCAACTTTGATTTAAGCATTTTCATACACATTTCACGGTTTTGATGCTGACTGCGCTCATTCTGGCATGAAACTATAATACCGGTAGGTATATGGGTAAGGCGAACGGCGGAGGATGTCTTATTAACATGCTGGCCGCCCGCTCCGCTTGAACGGAAAACGTCCATTTTGATGTCATCATCTTTAATTTCAATGTTCATATCGTCATCAATTTCCGGCATAACTTCAAGCGAAGCAAAAGATGTATGGCGTCTGCCCGAAGAGTCAAAAGGGGAAACACGGACAAGGCGGTGAACGCCTATTTCGGATTTTAAATATCCGTAGGCATTCTGCCCCTCGACCAAAATGGTCGCACTCTTTATTCCGGCTTCCTCACCGTCAAGAAAATCAAGCACGGTTACTTTATAATCGTGGCGTTCACCCCAGCGTGTATACATACGCATAAGCATCTGCGCCCAGTCCTGCGCCTCTGTTCCGCCGGCTCCGGCATGAAATGTAAGAATGGCGTTTTTAGAGTCATATTCGCCTTTAAGCAGCGTCTGTAAACGCTGATTTTCAAGTTCTCCGATAAACTTATCAACACTTGACGTCACCTCGTCAAGCAGCGACAAATCCTCTTCATCGTCGGCAAGTTCAATAAGCGTAAGGGTATCGTCATACAGTGAATGCAATTTTTCGTATCCCTCAATTTTGCTTTTGCACTGTTTAATCTTCTGCAAAATTTTCTGCGAATTTTCAATATCGTCCCAAAAATTCGGTTCGGCTGTTTGTGCCTCTAACTTCTCGGCATCGGTTTTAAGTTGTTTAAGACCCAGTGCATTGCCGAGGTCTTCAAGTTCTTCGGCATATCCTTTGATTCTGAATTTTTGTTCTTCAAACTGTACCATATCTTCACCTTTTTATCTTTCATATATAAGTGTAATCGTTAATACCGTCAAAATTTCGCCGGATATGTTATGCCTCGCTGAGCCTTGCCGCAAATGCGTGCCAATTATCTTCCTTAGGTGCGTCGATTATTGCAAAACCGTTTTCCGAAAGCGCGGCGCGCACTTCTTCGGCACGGATATCAATTATTCCCGAACAAATAAACATCGTGTCATCATGCATAAATTCCTTAACCGTTCCGAGCAGCGAAAGTATCGCATCCGCCACTATGTTGGCACATATTATGTCATATTTTCCGCTTATGCTGTCGGTCAGATTACCTTTTATATATTCTGTTTTATCCGAAATATCGTTAAGCTCAGCGTTCTCCTTTGACACGCGGACGGCGGTAGCGTCGATATCCACACCCACGGCTTTTTCAGCCCCCAAAAGTACGGCGGCAATGCTCAATATACCGCTGCCGCACCCTATGTCAAGAACCCTGTTTCCGCTTTGAGTATATTTATCCAAAAGTTCAAGACACATCTTTGTAGTTGCGTGAGTGCCCGTACCGAATGCGGCGCCCGGATCAATATTAAGCACCGCTTTGTTATCGCGGTTTTTGTAATCTTCCCAACTCGGTTTGATAACAAGGCGCTCGCCTATATCGGTCACCTTAAAAAATTTTTTCCAATTATCGCGCCAATCGGCATCGTTCACGTTGCCTTCATTTACGGTAAAGTCAATTCCCGCCGCCGCAAACCGCTCGGTTAAAAATGCCAGCGCCTCGGCGGTGTTTTCCTCCTCGGTTATATAGATATGTATAATGCAGATATCACGGTTTTTGCTAAGCAACTGCTCATCAATAAGATCAATATGCGCTATTTCTTCGGCACCCTGCTCAAGATCTGAGTAATCTTCAACATATATGCCGTACGGCACGACCATATTTGCTATTGCGGCCGCCGTATCACAATCTTTTTGCGGTACGCTTACCGCTATTTCACGAAAATTCATACCATTCTCCGTCCGATTTTTATATGTACCTTGTTATTATATCAAACTTTTCTTCAAATTAAAAGTACCAATTATAATAATTACTGATATTTAAGTTAAGAATATTATTGTTTAGTGCACAAGATTTTTATCGGCAGAAGAGAAAATCATACAAAACAACGGCGGTAAAACTGTTTTATGGTACGATCTTTCAAATAATAATTATCACAAACCGTCAAGAAATGCAATAAATTGATATTATTTTCACAAACCTTTTAAAAATATGGGTTATATCTCTTGATTTTTGCGATGTTTTGTTTTAAACTGTTAATGTAGGGCGTTGGGTTCAATGATATTTGACCTATTATTGCCACGGATAAATATTATGGAGGCGTAAATAAATGTTGGTATCAGCAAAAGAAATGCTTGAAAAAGCAAAAGCAGGCAAGTATGCCGTCGGTCAATTTAACATCAACAATCTTGAATGGACTAAGGCGATCCTTTTAACCGCACAGGAATTAAATTCACCGGTAATTTTGGGTGTGTCCGAGGGTGCGGGTAAATATATGTGCGGATTCAAGACCGTTGCCGATATGGTAAAGGCAATGATCGAAGAACTCAATATAACCGTTCCGGTTGCACTTCACCTTGATCACGGATCTTATGAAGGGGTAAAAAAATGCATTGCCGCAGGATTCTCTTCGGTTATGTTTGACGGTTCACATTATCCGATTGAAGAAAATATCGAAAAAACCAAAGAATTTGTTGCAACTTGCAACAAATTAGGTCTTTCGCTTGAAGCCGAAGTAGGCGCAATAGGCGGCGAAGAAGACGGTGTCATCGGCAGCGGCGAAATTGCCGACCCCAATGAATGCAAAATGATTGCCGACCTCGGTGTAACAATGCTTGCAGCAGGCATAGGAAATATTCACGGTAAATATCCGGCAAACTGGGCAGGTCTGTCTTTTGAAACATTGGCGGAAATTCAGGAACTCACGGGCACGATGCCTCTTGTTCTTCACGGAGGAACGGGTATCCCGGCGGATATGATCAAAAAGGCTATATCTTTAGGCGTTTCAAAGATTAATGTAAATACCGAGTGCCAGTTGGCATTTGCCGCAGCTACAAGAAAATACATTGAAGAAGGTAAAGACCTTGAGGGCAAGGGCTTTGACCCGAGAAAACTTCTCGCACCGGGATTTGAAGCAATTAAAGAAACGGTCAAAGAAAAGATGGAACTCTTCGGTTCTGTCGGCAAAGCTTAATTGTTATACACACAACCGTAAAACTAATTCACAGGGGTGTTTCGTTCGGAAACACCCCTGTTTTTTCGCAAAATCACATATATTCGGTGCAATTTTCCGGCGTACACTGTAAAGTTAACTTTTGCCCTGTTTTCATCTTTGCGTGCAGCAAGAGATTGTTTGCGTCAGCACATTTTGCCGCTTGCCAAAACCAAAGATAGAGAAATCCATGAATTAAGTTTCTTGGATAGTTATTAATCCAATGTTCAATCATCCTGATTCTCGTATAAGCGAATTTTCCGATGACTGCTCATTTTTGAATAAATCTTTAAAATAATTTATTTCATTCACTAAAATGATGCAATCTGAATTTAAAAAACACTCGGAGGTAAACAGGATGGAAGGACAATTTATCACGGCAAAAGCGATTGGCGAATTTAAGGAGCATTTGATTTTAGCCGAGTGCAGCGGGGCTACGGTTGAAAAATATATCCGTGATGTTAAAGCGTTTTCGGTATATACGCAGAAAGCACAGATAGAACTTCTCTCACGGCTGATGAGCGCAACCGAAACACTGACAACCAAAGAGGAACTGACGGAGTATATGAACGAGCAGCTGAATATTCTGACCGAGAACAATGCACAGTGCCAAGCGGCGGTAACGGAATTTCAGAACAAGATGAGGAAATCGGCAACGGAATTTACCGACTCGATGAAAACGGCAGTGTCGGATACCGAGAAACGGGTTGGGAGGATCAGCGACTTTTATTCGAACAATCTCTCCATGCTGACGGATACGGCGGAAAAGTATTTGAGCCGGATATTTTGGATTACGGTTATTCCCTCGGCGATAACGGCGCTGTATTATTTGACGCTGCTTATCTTGCAGCTGATATAGCAGGCATCATTGACGATGACGCTCCCGTTGAGGATTGCACTACAAGGCACGTCCCCTCAGAGCATAAAAAGAAAAATTTCGGTCCTGTTATGGGCGGAATGTAAAAATACCAAACAGCCTTACGGCGGAAAGGAATCTATGGAGAAAAACGATTACAACATTGAACGGGTTGAGTTTTACTATAACGGCGACGAAGAAAAGTTTGACCGCTTTTTAAGCTCAGCGATAAAAGAATATATCAGCACGGATAAAATGGCGGCCGATTGCGAAAACAGTAAATCGGCGTAATTTATCTGGACTTACGGCAGGTGTTGTGGTATGTTGTTGCGTGGACAGGATATTACGCGCCTGCCGAGAAAAAAAGAAAGGTGATTGCTATGAGAGTATGGCTGTATTCAAGGCTTTCCCGTGATGAGGACAGCGAGTTAAATTCACTTACCAATCAGCAAAACATATTACGGGAATATGCTGCAAACAATAACTGCACCGTTATCGGTGAGTCGGCCGATGACAACATCAGCGGAATGCATTTTAACCGTGAGGGGATAAATAAAATATACGCCGCCGTTGAGGATAAAAGCATTGACGCGGTAATCGTTAAAGACCTGTCCCGACTCGGACGGCACAGAACGCAGACCGCAATGTTTATAGACTATCTTCGTGAAAATGATGTGCGTGTGCTTTCGGTAACTGAAAACATAGACACAAG
>CAVGND010000005.1:0-73411 GCA_963630555.1 Roseburia intestinalis
AGTTCAAGTCCTCCCCAAAGGTCGATTTGGGGAAATGATATCTTTTGAATTCCACATTAAAAATCGGCATGAAAAAACCCAGAAACCGTTGTGGTTTCTGGGTTTTCAGCCCCGATATCTTTTTCGGTGCTACTTGTTGGTTGCGGGAGCCGGATTTGAACCGACGACCTTCGGGTTATGAGCCCGACGAGCTACCGGACTGCTCCATCCCGCGATATGAAACATTTTTTGAATGCCTAAATATTATACAACACTTTAATTTAAAATGCAACCCCTTTTTTAAATAATTTATAAATTTCTTTGTCCGAGTGAATTCCCAGTGAATTCCCAAAGTAAATTCCACAGTGGAAATTAAATATGAAATTCAGTATGAAAATTCATATTTTTTGCTCCCCGAATAATTTATGCCGCAAATTGCTCTCAGTCGGGCGCGCTGTGGCTGCAAATATTGAATACTCCGTGCTGTATTTAAAAATCTTTCATACAGGCAGGGATAAGGGCATATCATTTTATTAAAGGGGGGACAAGACCGATGAAAAATGCCGAAAGATTTAACGAGGCGGTACGGCTCCTGCAACCCTCTTTAAGGGAAAAACTGCTT
Source organism: Roseburia intestinalis (assembly GCA_963630555.1). Classification (GTDB taxonomy): domain Bacteria; phylum Bacillota; class Clostridia; order Oscillospirales; family Acutalibacteraceae; genus CAVALG01. The sequence continues at coordinate 602 of CAVGND010000005.1, forward strand.
GCAATACCGGATAAGGATAAAAACGGAATATTTGAAATCAGGCTGCGTGCCGGACTTCCTGTTTCAATTATAAATTCCTGCGGGTGCAACTTCCTTTTCAGGGGCGGCAAAATATCCCGGTTTATGGGTGCCGGCGCCGCGGTCACGACCGCCGAGGATATACAGGCTGCATATGAGCGGCTTTGTGGATATTCCGTCTATGCGCATGAGGATGAGATAAACCACGGGTACGTTTCGGTGCAGGGCGGCCATAGGGTCGGCGTTTGCGGCCGCGCGGTATACGGCGGTGGGGAGATATCAAGTGTGGCTGATATTTCTTCCCTGAACATACGAATTGCACACGAGGTTTTAGGAATAGGTGAAAGATATCTACCGTTTGTCGGGGACGGGCTGCTGATAGCGGGTGCGCCCGGAAGCGGCAAAACCACCGTTTTAAGGGATATTGCAAGGGCTGCTTCGGTAAGCGGGAAGAGGGTTGCGGTTATAGATTCAAGGCATGAAATAGCCGCCTGTCATAACGGGGTGAGCAGTTATGATTTAGGCCCCAATTGCGACATTTTAACGGGATATACAAAAACCGACGGAATAGATATAGCGGTACGCACGCTTAATCCCGAAATTGTGTTTTTTGACGAATTGTCGGCGGTTAAGGAAAGCGAGCGCATAGCCGAAGGCTTTTTTTGCGGCACTGCGTTTGTTTGCACGGTACATACCCATTCGGCGGAAGAACTGTACAGCAAGGAAATAACGGCAAAATTGCTGTCATCGGGCGCAGTGTCGCAGATACTGTTTTTAAACGGTATAGGACAAGCGGGAATTATTCCGGTATGTTTAGGGGGGCATAAATGTGTTTAAATTATGCGGTGCGGCAGTAGCGGCAATCGCGATATTTGCGGCGGCGTGGCTTAAATTGCAGCAAAAACGCAGCAACAAGCTTCTGCTTTCGGCTATGTGCGCCGTCTGTAAAAAAACAGCCGATGAAATCAGATACAAAAACACGGAACTTTTTTCGGTATTTAAAAATTTGGCGCAGGACAAGGACGGCGCCGCGGTCGGCTTTTTTGCCGATCTGTGCGATGTTTACGGCGACGGTTTTGATTTAAAAGGCGTTTCATCCGTCATATCGTGTCATATAGGCGACCCCGAACAGGTCGGTTTGATTACGGATTTTATTGCCGGACTCGGCAAGAGCGATACCGACGGGCAAATAAGGCATTGCAAAATGTACGGCGAGCGTTTCGGGCAACTGTACATAAAGGCGGAGGAAAAATATAATTCGGAAAAAAGGGTCTGTCTTGCGGTGGGGGGATATATGTCGGCGGCTGTATTTATACTGCTTATATAGAAGGTGAACGTAATGGATGTAGATTTTATATTTAAGGTTGCGGGTATCGGGATAATCGTTGCGGTGCTTAACCAGGTGCTGCAGCGTTCGGGCAGGGAGGAACAGGCGATGCTTACAACGCTGGCCGGGCTTGTGGTCGTGCTTATTATGGTAATAACGCAGATAGGCAGCCTGTTTTCAACCGTTAAATCGGTTTTCGGTCTGTAGGAATATGTTCGGCATCATAGGTGCCGCCGTTCTGACGGCGGCGGCAGTGCTTATTATAAAACCGAAAAACGCAGAACTTGCAATGATTTTAAGTGTTGCCGCAGGGACGGTTTTACTTATTGCCATACTGGGAAACGCGGCGCAAATCTTCTCGGAGATAAACGGTATTTTAGAGTCATCGGGCGTTAATACAAAGTATTTTGCCGCTGCTTTAAAGGCGTTGGGAATATGCTATATATCCCAGTTGGCGGCGGATATTTGCCACGACTTCGGACAGACGGCATTGTCTAAAAAAATTGAACTTGCGGGCAAGGTGATGATAATTGTTCTATCCCTGCCGCTTGTAAAAGGAATACTTGAAATAGCATTGAGGCTGATGAAATGACGCGTTCGGTTTTTAAAATAATAATTATTATCCTGTTTTGTACCTGCCTTTGTATGTGCCTGCCGTTTTATGCCGCGGCTGACGAAACGGACGATAATATTATGAGGGAACAGTATTACGCAAGCGGAGCCGATAAAATATATGACGCGCTGCCGAAAGAGAGCCGCCGATTTTTAAACGATATAGGCGCCGATAATCAAATAGACCTGCAATCGCAACTGTCGCCAAAAAGTTTTTTTGAAAGCCTCATATCGCTTGTGAGCGTCAATGCGAAAACGGTAGTGATTTCGGTTATATCCTGCTTGGGCATCATACTCGCTTCGTCGGTAATAACCGGGATTTCAAGCGGTAATGAAACCGCACTTTCGGGCAATCTGTCATTGACGGTTGCGCTTGCGGCTGCACTATGTATTGCGATACCCGTATCCGAAACGCTTGTCGGCGTTGTTTCGGTAATAGAAACCGCCGCGAAATTTTTAACGGTGTTTGTGCCGGTGTTTGCCGCCGTTTTGACGGCTTCGGGCAAAAGCTTGGCGGCGGCGGGTTTTTCGGGAACATTTTTATTTGCGTTGGAGGCGGTTGCGGGGTTGTGCGGAACGGTTTTTACGCCGCTTGTCACTTCGCATCTTGCCCTTACGGTCTGCTCTGCAGCCGGCGGCGAAATGGGCATTAAAAAGGCCGCGGCACTTATCAAAAGAATTGCCGGCTGGACTTTAACGCTTTTGTCTACGGTTTTCGTGTTCATTTTGGGCATTCAGTCCTCGTCGCAGGCTGCTGCCGATACCGTATCAATGAAAACGGCAAAGTTCATCGTCGGCTCGTCCGTACCTGTCGTAGGTTCGGCTTTAAGCGAGGCGATGACGGCGGTTAAAGGGTGCGTCAATTCGCTCGGCGCGGGTATCGGAGGTTATGCCGCATTGGCGGTGGCGGCGATTTTTCTGCCGTCGGTCATTAAACTGTTTTTGTGGCGTGCCGCGCTGCTGTCGCTTTCGGCAGTTGCGTCAATGCTGTCAAACGACCGCCTTTCGGAATTTGCAGAGAGTGTGGATATGTCTGTGGGACTTGCGATAGCCATAACTTTAAATGTTTTGGTTGCTTTTATTTTTGCCGTTTTTATCGGCGTCAGGACGGGTATTGCGGTATGAGCGGATTTAAAAACGTTATAATTACTCTTTGCGTTTGTTCGGTATGCTTCGGCGTTTATCTTATGCTCGTGAACGGCGGCGGATACAAAAAACTTATGAAAACTGTTTTCGGACTTACGGTTATATCTATTTTGCTTTTATCCGATTATAAATCGGGGAAAAGTGCGTTTAAAGTTCCCGACACGGAAAGTGAAACGGTCGGCACCGATTTTTCGGAATACTGCGAAAATATGGAATTGCGTATCGCCGAGGCGAAAATAAAAAACCGCCTTGCGGAAATATTGAAAAATCACGGGGCGTCCGTTAAAGAAATCACGCTTAATATGGATATTGACGGCGAGGGACGCATAGTTATTAATAAAGCTGAGCTTGTATTAAGCGGTGGCAGCGTTACCGCAGCGGAAGCCGAAAAAATCGCGGAAACCGAAACGGGACTTAAATTTACTGTAAGGGATGATAAAAATGTCTTTTAAATCCTTTGAGGAAATTAAAAAATCTCTGCTTAAAAATCCCGGCAAAGTGTTGTTGCCGATCTGTGCTTTGGGCGTTGCTATCGCATTGTTGCCCGGCCTGCTCGGCAACACGGAAAACACGGATAAGCAGGAAACAAAATCGGAAACCGCTACGCAGGATTATGTTACGGAAATCGAAAAAAGGTTGAAAGACGTTGTTACAAAAATAAGTGCCGATGAAGATCCGCAGGTAATGGTTACGCTGCAGAACGGGATAGAGTATGTTTATGCGCGGCAAACAAAGTCGGACAGCGGTACGGTCGAAAATAAAAGCGGTGCGTCCGAATTAAAGACCGAACAGAACGACAAAGCGGAGGAAAGTCTTATCATCGTAACGGCGGAGGACGGCACCGAAACACCCTTGGTGGTTACCGAAATAATGCCTGAGATCAAGGGCGTTGTAATAAGCTGCGTCGGCGGAAACGACGAAACAATAAAGGCTGCCGTAAGCGACGCGGTTTGCACTGCGCTTGATATAAGCGATAAAAGAGTATGCGTCATCGGCAAAACACAAAACAGTAAATAATTTTCATAAATGAAAGGCGGAATTGGAAATGAAAAGCAAAAAAACAGGCAAAGTATTCGGCAAAAAACAGGTTCTTATTTCTGCAATGGCGGTTGCTTTGGGGCTTGCCGTATGGCTTAATATGAAGTATGCGTCCGATACATCCGGCTTCAAAACGACCGAAACCACATCGGTAATAGGGGAAGCACAGTATGTGGGGAAAGATGCGGATGAGCAAGAAAATTATGTTGAAACCGCCGCAAAAACCGACTATTTCGCCCAGTCAAGATCCGAAAGGGAAAACACCAGAAACGATACGGTGGATATGCTTGAAAGCACGGTGAAATCCGCAAAACTCAGCGATGATGAGAAAAAGGCGGCTGTTGAAAGACTGGCTTTGATTGCAAAAAGACAGGAGAATGAGTCGGCTATTGAAACTCTTTTAAAAGCTAAAGGCTTCGACGAATCGGTTGCGGTCATCGGTGATGAAGGGATAACCGTAGTTGTAAAATCCGAAAAACTCAGTCAGACCCAAACACTGCAAATCCAGGACATAATTGTTTCACAGACCGGAGAAAAATTAGAAAAAATTAAAATTATAGCCGTAAAGTAGTTGTCAAAATAAAGTTTTGTGTTATAATATAATCAACCGAAGGCGCAAGACATTATTATGAAAGTTGGGAAGTTATATGCTTAATAAAGGTACTTACGGTATTTCTATAAACAAGGACGCTGTTGAAAAAATAGTCGCTATTGCCGCTTTGGAGGTTGAGGGTGTTGTTTCCCTATCTTCCGGCGGGACGATAGATGTAAGAAGGTTTATAAAAAAAGGCAAACCTATGTCAAGCGTTGTTATAAACCTCGATACGGGTGCGGTCGTCATTGACGTTTTTGTTTCGGTCAGGCAGGACGCAAACCCGAAAACCGTTGCCGAAGCGGTGCAGGAAAATGTTAAAAATAAGGTGCAGGATATGACCGGCAACGCAGTTGCCGAAGTGAATGTTCATATCTGTGACGTTGAATTTGCCGATTGATTTTGAATTTTGCCGTGCGTCGGGTTTTGCTGCCGCGCGGCAGTTGCTTTTTCGGGGGAGTTTGAAATGATTATAAGGGATATTAAAAGCGGCGATATCGGCGCCGTTACGGAAATATACAATTATTACATTTTAAATTCAACCGCAACTTTTGAAGAAGAACCGCTGAGTGTTGCCGATTTCGGCAAGCGGGCAGAGCGTATAATCGCAAAGTACCCGTTTCTGGTAGCCGAGGAAGGCGGCAAGATTATCGGTTACGCCTATGTGTGCGAGTTTAATGAGCGCTCGGCTTACCGCTGCACCGCCGACCTTTCGATATATACCGATAAAAACTCGCGCCATATAGGGGTAGGCGGCAGTCTGCTGGCGGAAATTGAAAAAAGAGCGGTGGTGCGGGGTATAAAATCGCTGATTTCACTGGTTACGAGCGAAAATCTTGAAAGCGTAAAATTTCACGAAAACCACGGCTTTAAGAAGTGCGGAACGTTAATTTCGGTCGGGGTTAAGTTCGGGCGTGAACTGGATGTTTTTTATTATCAAAAAGAATTATAATATTGAAATTTGAAATTATAAAACTATCGGCAAGCCGATGTTTTCAGTCTGCCGATAAACTTAAAATTAAATTTTCTTGCGGCGTTCAGGCCGCATTTTATTTTATGTAGTATTTTACTGTCATATTAACATTGCCGCAGCGAAAAAATAAAATTGTCGAATGGGCAAATTTATTTTGGCAAGGTGATGAAGTGTGACAAGACCGACCGACGTTCTTATATACCGTTTATGCGAAGATTTTGATTTTATGTATATAAAAAGATATATTTTTATAAACGCCGAAACCGAAATGCGGTTTATACCGGCGGAATCTTCATACAGAGTATTGCCCGATATTTTTGACGCAAAACCGAAAACTTGCGGCAGATAAACAGGCGGGCAGGGGTATGCTTATTAAAAACTTGAATTCCCACACTAAATTCCATTTCAAATTCCGCTGTGGAATTTACTTTGGGAATTCACTTGCTTATAAAAAATTTAAAAAAACACCGTTTTATTCTTTTATTTTACAGACGGATTTGTTATAATATATTGCAACGGATAAAACAATCGGGATACAATGGGGTGGTCACAATAAATATAAATATAGACGGCCTTAATATACATTACATAGACGAGGGCGCGGGAACAGAGGTCTTGTTCCTGCACGGTTGGGGTTCATCGGTTGAGCCGTGGCGCGGTGTAATAAATACGCTTAAACCTTTTTGCCGCACGGTCGCGATTGATTTTCCCGGCTGCGGCGGAAGCGACACCATGCCTTCACCTTGGACGGTGGACGATTACGCCGACCTTGTGATTAAATTCATAAAAGCGGCAGGGCTTAAAAATCCCGTGCTGGTCGGTCATTCAAACGGCGGGCGCGTGATAATGAAACTCTGCGGCGACAAAATGCTTAATCCGCCTAAAATTGTGCTTGTGGACGCCGCAGGGATTAAATCCAAACCGAGTTTTAAGCGTAAGGCGCGCATTGCGGCGTTTAAGACGGTAAAGCGTGTCCTTACATTGCCGATACTTAAAAATTACACGGCAACCGCATTGGATAAAGCGAGAAAGCACTTCGGCTCTGCCGATTATAACAACGCTTCACCGGTGTTAAGGCGGACTATGGTTAATCTTATAAACACCGATATGCGAGATATTGTGAGTAATATTTCCTGCCCTACGCTGCTTATTTGGGGAGATTTGGATACCGATACGCCGCTTTATATGGCGCACGAACTTGAAAAACGGATACCCGACTGCGGACTTTGCGTACTTAAAGGTACGGGGCACTTTTCATTTATCCAAAAACCTTACGAGGCACAGGCGATTTTTAAGAGTTTTTTGGGTTGACCGCCTAACTTATACAGTTGATTTAAGGGGTAACTTATGGACATAAAGTTTTTAATTCCTTTGTTTATTGCGGCTTTGGGCGGAATGTTTTCGCTTCAAAGGCAGTTGCAGATGCTGCAGCTTAATTCATATTTTGCAAAAAGATATGCAGGGTGGCTGAAAGGCGCTTTTTCGCTTCGCAGCTTTTCGGCGCTTGTTCTTACGGCGGCGGAAACGTTTTTTATTTTAATAAAGCCTTCTTTCGCTGCCGCAACGGTTATTGCCTCGCTTTCACTTGTGAGAATACCGCTGAGTTTAAGCGACCGTAAAAAGGCGGTAAAAAAACTTGTGTACACGGCAAGGGTAAAACGTATGGCGGCGTGCGCCGCCGTTCTGTCGGTTTTGCTTGCCCTGCTGCCGCTTGTTTCGGGCTGTGCCGCCGTCTTATCTTTGCTGTTTTTTAATATAACTCCGCTTATGTGCTTTGCGGTGCTGTTTGTTATGAAACCTGCGGAAATCGCCGTTTCGCGGCATTATGTCAGGGATGCGGAGAATATGCTGCACGCAATGCCGGATATGCGCGTTATAGGTATAACGGGCAGTTACGGCAAAACCGGCGTAAAGTATATTTTAGGCAGACTCCTTAACGAAAAATATAATGTCCTGATAACGCCGGAAAACTTTAATACACCCATGGGAATAGTAAGAACCGTGCGTGAGAATTTAAAGCCGCAGCACGAAGTGTTCTGTGCCGAAATGGGTGCTAAAAAGGTTGGGGACATAAAGGAACTCTGTGATATTACAAGCCCCGATATGGGTATAATAACAAGCATAGGGTATCAGCATCTCGACACATTCGGAAGTATTGAAAATATAACGGATACAAAGTTTGAATTGGCAGACAGCGTTAAGGAAAAAAACGGAATTATGTTTTTAAATACCGATAATGAGTACATCCGCGCAAAGGCTGATGAATATAAACATATTTCGTACGGCTGTAATGAAGGCGCCGACTTCAGGGCGTTTGACATAAGGTATGACCGTTCGGGGCTTAAATTCAGCATATCCAGTAACGGCAAAATCACCGAACTTTCGTCGCCCCTGCTTGGGGAGCATAATGCGGTTAATATAACAGGGGCGGTTGCCGTGGCAACTACGCTGGGTGTTGAAACCGCGGATATAGTTACTGCGGTGCGTAATCTGAAAGCGCCGCCCCACAGGCTTGAGATGAAGCCGTATATCGCGGGCAGCGTTTTGATAGATGACGCTTACAATTCAAATCCGTCGGGCTGTCTTGCGGCTGCGAAAGTCCTCGGCAGTTTCGTGGGTATGCGCCGAATATTGGTTACTCCCGGACTTGTGGAACTCGGTGAAAAAGAATATGAATGTAATAAAAATTTCGGCGCGGAAGCCGCACGCAATGCGGATGTGATAATCCTTGTAGGCAAAAAGCGCTCGGTTCCTATAGCGGACGGTATACGCGGGCAGGGCTTTGACGAAAATAATCTGCATATTGTTGAAAGTTTTAAGGCGGCGTACGATTTGTTTGCGCCGATGTGCAACGATCGGACCGTTGTAATGTTTGAAAACGACCTTCCCGACAATTATCTTAAATAAACTTATTAAGGAGATTACGATACTATGAAAATTGCGGTTGCCGTTATTTACGGCTGTTCCAGTGTTGAACACGAGGTTTCCATCATTTCCGCCGTGCAGGCGATGCACAGCATGAATAAGGAAAAATACGATATTGTTCCCGTGTATGTAACCAAGGAAGGCGAAATGTACACCGGCGAAAATTTCCTTGATATCAGTACATACAAAAATATTGATGAATTGAAGAAGACCGCTCATCCGATTGCGCTTGTAAATGAGGGCGGCAAGGTTTATGTTAAATATCTTGATAACAAAATGTTTAAAAAGAACGCACCCAAAGAAATAAATGTCGCGTTTCCGATTGTGCACGGAACAAACTGTGAGGACGGCAGCATTGCCGGATTTTGCGAAACGCTGCGTATACCATATGTCGGCTGCGATGTTCTTTCGGCGGCTTTGGGTATGGATAAAGCGAAATTCAAAACGGTTCTTGCTGCCGCAGGATTGCCGGTTTTGCCCTGCGTGCTGTTCGGTATAAAAAAATGGGCTAACGAAAAGGGAAAAGTGATTTCCGATATTGAAAATAAAATCGGTTATCCGGTTATTGTAAAACCTGTCAACCTCGGCTCCAGCGTAGGTATAACCAAAGCGGAAAACATCGCGGAACTTACCGATGCAATTGATCTTGCGGTTTCGTTTTCGGGCGAAATTCTGGTTGAAAAAGCCGTTACTTCACTGCGTGAGATAAACTGTTCCGTCCTCGGCGACTGTGACGGGGCGGAGGCGTCGGTTCTTGAAGAACCGATTATGTCGGGTAAAATTTTATCGTACAGCGATAAGTATATGTCGGGCGGGTCAAAATCGGGCAAAACGGGCGGCAGCAAAGGCATGGCGTCACTCGGGCGTGAACTCCCCGCCAAACTTTCCGCCGAAAAGGCCGCCGAAATACAGGAAATCGCAAAAAAAACATTTTTCGCGATGGGTGCGTCGGGCGTGTGCAGAATAGATTTTTTACTTGACACTGCCGATAACGATAAGGTCTATGTAAACGAGGCTAACACTATCCCCGGTTCACTCTCTTTCTATTTGTGGGAAGCGGGCGGGATGAAATACCCCGAACTTATTGACAAACTTATTTCACTTGCTTTTAAGCGCGACAGAAAACGCGCCGACCTTATGTTTACCATAAACACAAACATTCTTGATAAAACTTCTTTCGGTACAAAAGGAACGAAGGGAAGCAAAATATGAGCAAACATTTTTGGGTGCTGTTCATAAAGCCGGGCGCAGACCGTAACGACCCGAAAGTTCGTGAAAATGTCGGCAGACGCGGCGGTGTTTTCGGCATAATCTGCAATGCGATTCTGTTCCTTGCGAAACTTACGGTAGGCATATTGTCAAATTCCGTTTCCATACTTGCCGACGCATTCAATAACCTTACCGATATGGGTTCCTCACTTATTACAATACTCGGTTTTAAAATTGCAGGTAAACCTGCCGACAGGGGTCACCCGTTCGGTCACGGCAGAATGGAATACATGTCCGCCGCAGCCGTTTCGGGGCTTATAACCATAGTCGGGTTTGAACTTTTAAAAACTTCGGCGGAAAAGTTGTTTTCTCCCGAAAAAATAACCGCTTCCGCAATTACGTATGCGGTGCTTTTGTTTTCCGTGGCAGTTAAGTTATGGATGGCATATGTCAATAAAAAACTCGGTAAGAAGATAGATTCCGCGACGCTTTGCGCCGTTTCGCTCGATTCACTGTCGGACTGCGCGGCAACCGCAGCCGTATTGGCTGCAACGGTAGTTTCGCAGGTTTGGGGCGTTAACATTGATGCATACGCCGGTATCGCGGTATCTGCTTTTATACTCTACTCCGGTGTAAAATCGTTTAAAGAAACCATCGATCCGCTTATGGGTATGCCGCCCGATAAAGAAACGGTTGAGGAAATAAAAAACACGGTAATGTCGTTTGACGGATTTTTGGGTATTCACGACCTTATCGTTCATAATTACGGGCCGGGAAGATCCTTCGCCTCGGTACATGTTGAGGTGCCATCGCATGTTGATGTCGTAAAATGCCACGAGCAGATCGACCTTTGCGAAAAATTAATTGATGAACGTTTCGGAATAGAAACGGTTATACATATGGACCCTGTCGACACGGATAATGAAAAGGTGGGGCGCGTAAAAAATGCGCTGGAAAAGAAAATCAAAGAGTATGACAGCAGGCTGAGTATTCACGATTTCAGAATGGTAAGCGGAAAAAACCGCACAAATCTGGTGTTTGATGTTTTGGAACCTTACGGTTACAGCCTTGATAAGGAACAGCTTGTTAAAGATATAGGCGAACTTGCAAAGCAGATCGATGAGAATTATGTATGTGTAATAACGGTAGACACAAGTTATGTGCTGCCCGAATAGGGTGATTTTTTTGAAAAATGTCAGTATTATCGGCGGCGGCGCGTCTGGTATCGCTCTGGCGGTTATGCTTAAATTTGCCGACCCGAAAATTGATGTTACGGTTTTTGAGGCTCGCGACAGAATACTTAAAAAACTTCTTGTTACGGGCAACGGTCAGTGCAACATAACCAACAGGGATTTTTCCGCCTGCCGATATCACGGTACCGACCCTCAATTTGCCGAAAATCTAATCGGGAAATTTCCGCCGGATAAGCAGGCGGAGTTTTTTAAAAAAATCGGCGTGGATATAGTATTTGAAAAAGACGGCAGGGCTTATCCGTCGTCTTATCAGGCGTCAAGCGTGGTTGACTGCTTGCGTTTCAGCGCAGAGGAACACGGCGTTAATATAATAAACGGCAGAATAGAAGCGATAAAACGCTTGCCCGACGGATTCTTACTGTCGGTTGACGGAAAAAAACTGTACGCCGAAAATATCGTTGTGGCAACGGGAGGCTCTGCGGGCGGTAATCTCGGTGACGGTTCGGGTTACACGCTGCTTAAATCGCTCGGTCATAAAATAACAGAGCCAAAGCCTGCAATAACGCAAATAACAACATTGGGCGGCGCAAAAAGCCTTAAAGGAATTAAGGCGTTCGGCTGTGCCAAAGCTATGTTGGGTGACCGTGTCCTCCGCAGCGAAAATGGAGAAATACTGTTTTGCGATTACGGTCTTTCCGGCCCGCCGATACTTCAGTTATCGCGCACGGTTTCGCAATACGGCGAAGTGAAAATTTCGCTTGATTTTATGCCGGATGTTGAATATGATGCCCTTGTTTCGGAATTCGGGCAAAGGAAAAATATGATAGGTATGCGTCCGGCAACCGAATTTTTTACCGGATTGCTTAATAAACGTCTGGGTCAGTATATTATCCGCGCCGCAGGGGTCAGCAGCAAAAAGAAATGCGGTGATTTAAACCGCAATGAAACAGCCGCAATAGCGCGGTTTACCAAATCTCTTGATTTCATTGCTGCGGGAACTACGGGACTTAAAAATGCGCAGGTAACGGCAGGCGGCGCCGATGTGACGCAATTTTTTCCCGATACCCTTATGTCAAAAAAAGCGCGCGGGCTCTACGCCGTCGGCGAAGTGCTGGATGTTGACGGGGATTGCGGAGGGTTTAATTTATCGTTTTGTTGGGCATCTGCCGCCGCAGTTACCGCCGCTTTGATAAGTGGAGAGGACAACCGATAATGCTTATACTTAAAAATGTTATGCTGCCGCTCGGCACCGATTTTTCGGCGTTTGACGATGTTATGTCAAGGCTGCTTAAAACCAAAGTAACATCGGCAAAACTCTATCGCCGATCCGTAGACGCGCGCCGAAAAGCCGATATAAAATACTGTTGCTCGGTACTTGTATCCGGCAATGAAAAACAGATTTTTAAAAACGGAAAAAAATATTCCCCCGCCGTTTTTTCGCCCGTGCGTTACAACCTTAAAAAAGCGGACAGACTGCCGAAAGAAAGGCCTGTTATAGTCGGCTTCGGGCCTGCCGGTATGTTTGCCGCTTTGCTTCTTGCAAGCGCAGGGTTCTCGCCCATTGTACTGGAACAGGGGAGGGACGCCGATTCGCGCCTTGCCGACATAGAAAAATTCCGTTCGGGAGGCGCGCTTGATACCCTTTCGAATATTCAGTTCGGGGAGGGCGGGGCAGGAACATTTTCCGACGGTAAACTTAATACCGGAATAAATGATGAACGGATACGCTTTGTGCTTGAAACCTTCGTGCGTTTCGGCGCAGACCCCGATATCCTTTTTGAGGCAAAGCCGCACATAGGTACGGATGTGCTTGTTAATGTGGTAAAAAATATGCGCCGTGAGATAATCGGGCTTGGCGGCGAAGTAAGATTTTGCAGTTGCGTTACCGATATTACGGGATGTGACGGCGGCGTGTACCTGACGGTGGAAGATTATCAAAATAAAAACGAATACGGTCTTGAATGCAGCGAACTGATTTTGGCTATCGGTCATTCGGCGCGTGCAACCTATAAAATGCTGCTCAAAAACGGCGTGAATATGGAACAAAAGCCTTTTTCGGTCGGCGCGCGTATAGAACATCGTCAAAAAAGCATCGACCTTGCCAAATACGGGACAAAAACCCGTCCCCACGAACTTCCGCCTGCCGATTACAAACTGAGCGTTCACCTTGAAAACGGTAGGGGAGTATATACTTTCTGTATGTGCCCCGGCGGCTATGTAGTTAACGGCGCAAGCGAGGAGGGCGGGGCTGTAACCAACGGTATGAGTTACCGCGCGCGCGGCGGCGAAAACGCCAACAGCGCCCTGCTTGTAGGCGTGGGGATTGAGGATTTTGAAGGTGACGACCCGTTAGCGGGAGTCTGCTTTCAGGAAAAAATCGAGAGGGCTGCGTTTAATATATCCGGCAGTTATTCGGCTGTTTGCCAAACGGTGGGCGATTTTTTGAAAAATGAACCTTCCGACGGTTATTCCGATGTTAAACCGACCGTTTTACCCAAGCCTGTTTACGGTAATATCGGCGATGTGCTGCCGCCATTTGTTTGCGAAGCTATGCGCGAAGGGATAGCGCACCTTGATAAAAAATTAAAGGGATTTGCGGACGGCGGCGCAATCTTGACCGCGCCGGAGACTCGCTCGTCCTCGCCCGTGCGTATTCTGCGTGACAAAAATTTTGAGTCAAATTTAAGGGGCTTATTCCCGTGCGGAGAGGGTGCCGGATATGCGGGCGGAATAACATCCGCCGCTGTGGACGGTATTAAAGTTGCGGAATCCGTTTTACGGTTTTATACCGATTAAGGGATTTATGCAGATATCGCAAAGGTAAATATAAGCGTATGACAACGGATCGCAAAGATATCCTATGTCATCGGTTTTAGAGCAGGTCTGCCGTTCGGCAGACCTGTATCGTATAATTATCTCGCTTCTTGAGTCGCTTGTGAATATTCCTGCGCCCGACCGCCGAAGCAGATTTTTGTCAGGTCGGATCGGATGATTCACCGATATTCGCACCCGTTCTTTTTTTATGTCGGCGCAAATATCGGTGTACCCAGGCTCGCATTGACTTATAATCGAAAAAATTAAACATTCAAACGCTCTGTAATCGCAAACAGCGTCCGCATCCCCGTAAATACTTGCATTTAACCGCCTTCCGTCGCAGTTGCAAAGGAACATTCCGGCACCGAAAACGGCTGCAAGCACCTCCCTTATATTAATTGCCTCCAAAAACGGTGCCGAATTTTTAACGCTTTCGATAGCAAGGCTGCGAAGTTCACATAAAAGCGTTTGCGTCAGCCCGTACTTTAAAAATTCTTCAAATATTTCTTCGCGGCGCTTTGCGAAATACAATTCGTTATCTGTAAAACTGTCCATAATACACCTCAAAAATATTGTGACCCGAATTTTCAAAATAACAAAAAATTTATTTTTCCGCGGATATTTTAAAAAAAATTAAAGTTTTGTGTTAAAAATTAAACAAACTACTTGAAAACTCGGTTAAAAGTGGTTACAATAGTATAGAAAAATAAAAGGAGGTAATTTTACAATGGTTAAAGTTGCTATTAATGGTTTCGGCCGTATCGGTCGTCTTGCTTTCCGCCAGATGTTCGGCGCTGAGGGTTACGAGGTTGTTGCTATTAACGATCTTACAAGCCCCAAAATGCTCGCTCATCTTCTTAAGTATGACTCGGCTCAGGGCAGATATGCTCTTGCCGATACCGTAGTCGCAGGCGAGGACAGCATCACGGTTGACGGAAAGACCATCAAAATCTATGCCGAGAAAAACGCTGCGGATCTTCCGTGGGGCGAGATCGGTGTAGACGTAGTTCTTGAATGCACAGGTTTCTATACATCAAAAGAAAAATCACAGGCTCATATCGACGCAGGTGCTAAAAAGGTTGTTATTTCCGCACCGGCAGGTTCAGACCTTAAAACTATCGTTTACAGCGTAAACGAGAAAACTTTGTCGGCTGAAGATAAAATCATCTCGGCTGCAAGCTGCACAACAAACTGCCTTGCACCTATGGCTGATACTCTTAACAAATATGCACCTATCCAGAGCGGTATTATGACTACTGTTCACGCTTTCACAGGCGACCAGATGGTTCTTGACGGTCCGCACAGAAAAGGCGACCTTCGCCGCGCACGCGCTGCTGCTGTTAACATCGTTCCTAACTCAACCGGCGCTGCTAAAGCTATCGGTCTTGTAATTCCGGAACTTAACGGCAAACTTATCGGTTCTGCTCAGCGTGTCCCGGTTCCGACCGGTTCTACAACGATCCTTGTTGCCGTTGTTAAGGGTAAAGACGTAACTGTCGACGGTATCAACGCTGCAATGAAGGCTGCTTCAAGTGCATCATTCGGTTACACCGAAGAACCGCTCGTATCTTCCGATATAATCGGTATCACTTACGGTTCACTCTTTGACGCTACCCAGACAATGGTTACTAAAATTGATGATGACACCTATCAGGTTCAGGTAGTTTCATGGTATGATAATGAAAACTCTTATACCAGCCAGATGGTAAGGACTATTAAATATTTTGCCGAAATCTAAGTGTTAGGCTGTAATCAGTAAATAAAACGGGCTGTTGCTTTTTTGCGGCAGCCCGTTTGAGCGTGTAAAAAGAATTGACACGCTTCCGGACGGGAGTGCCGTTCGCTCGAAAATCAAAGATTTCCGGACAGCACGCCATCCCCGCCAATATTACCCCGGTGACCTTGAAAAACCGATTATTAAGCGGTTTTTCGCTTGCAAGGTGTTACCGCTGCACATGTCGGCGAAAAAACGCAGGTGCAGTGTTACCGCCGCAAAATAAATTTCGAGGTTTATCGTCGCTACCGTCTTCATACAGGTGTGGGTTGTTGCAAAATGTATATTTTTGCTCAATACGGGGTGTTTTTGTTTATAATATTCATAATTTAAAAAAATTTTGCATAATTATTATTTTTTCTCTTGACATTTATAATATTTATAGTATAATTTATGCATAAACCATTTGTTAATGAATATTTATGCACGGAGGAATTGTTATGAATAAAGAAAACATAAAAAAGGTAGTTTTGGCATATTCCGGAGGACTGGACACGTCCATTATCATTCCCTGGCTTAAAGAAAACTATAATAACTGTGAAGTTATAGCGGTTTCGGGCAATGTCGGTCAGGTGGATGAACTTGAAGGTCTGGAAGAAAAGGCAATTGCCACCGGCGCTTCAAAATACTATGCGCTTGACCTTACCGACGAATATGTTGACGATTACATTATACCCACAATGAAAGCGGGCGCGGTATATGAAGAATATCTGCTCGGCACAAGCCACGCGCGTCCCTGCATAGCCAAGGGATTGGTCGAAATTGCAAAGAAAGAAAACGCCGACGCAATCGTACACGGCTGCACAGGCAAGGGCAATGACCAGGTAAGGTTTGAACTTGCAATCAAGCATTTTGCACCCAATATGCCTATAATCGCGCCGTGGCGTGAATGGGATATCAAATCGCGTGATGAGGAGATAGATTATGCCGAGGCGCATAAAATTCCGCTTAAAATAAACCGTGAAACCAACTATTCCAAGGACAAAAACCTCTGGCACCTTTCGCACGAGGGGCTTGACCTTGAGGATACGGGTAACGAGCCGCAGTATGAGAAAAAAGGATTTCTCGAAATGGGCGTTTCACCCATTGACGCACCCGACGAACCGACCTATGTAACTCTTGATTTTGAAAAAGGAGTACCGGTAGCGCTGGACGGCGAAAAAATGACCTCCAAACAAATTATACTTAAACTTAATGAACTCGGCGGAAAGAACGGCATAGGCATAATTGATATTGTTGAGAACCGTCTTGTAGGTATGAAATGCCGCGGTGTTTATGAAACTCCCGGAGGAACTATCCTTTACAAAGCGCACAGCGTGCTTGAATCGCTCTGCCTTGACAAACTCACGCTGCACGAAAAGCAAAAAATAGCCATAACTTTCGGCGAACTTGTTTACAACGGTCAGTGGTTTACCCCGCTGCGCGAAGCGCTCAGCGCCTTTGTTGACAAAACGCAGGAAAAGGTTACGGGTAAGGTTAAACTTAAACTCTACAAAGGCAATATGATAAATGCAGGCGTATGGAGTCCGTATTCGCTTTACAGCGAGGAAATAGCAACTTTCGGAGAAAGCGATTACGACCAGTTTGACGCCAACGGATTTATAAACCTTTACGGTTTGCCGATAAAGGTTCAGGCGATGGTTGACGAAAAGAACAACTGAAAAAGAAAACAGAAATGCCCGTCGGTTAACCGGCGGGCACCGCAGTAAGGAGACAAACTTATGCAAAAAATGTGGGCAGGACGCACCGAGGGCGAGATTGACAGCATTGCGGATGATTTTAATTCCTCAATAAAGTTCGATAAACGTATGTACAAGCAGGATATAGAGGGAAGTATGGCGCACGCAGCAATGCTCGGCGCACAGAAAATAATAACCGAAGACGAGGCGCAAAAACTGATATCGGGGCTTGGCGAAATACTTGACGGCATATCAAACGGAGATATTGAAATCGACCCGTCTGCGGAAGATATACATATGTTTATTGAACAGATATTGACCGAACGCATCGGCGAAGTGGGCAAAAAACTTCACACGGCACGCAGCCGCAATGACCAGGTAGCCCTGGATCTAAGGCTTTATCTGCGTGAAGAATGCGACAACATCTGCTCACTTATCACCGAACTGCTTACCGCAATAATCGATAAGGCGGAAGAAAACAAAGAAACAATTATGCCGGGATACACACATTTGCAGCGCGCGCAGCCGATAACCTTCGGACACCATTTAATGGCATACGCTATGATGTTTGATCGCGACATTGACCGAATTCTCGACTGTAAAAAAAGGATGAACATTTCCCCGATCGGGTGCTGCGCTCTCGCCGGTACCACCTATAATACCGACCGCCGTTTTGAGGCCGAAAAATTAGGTTTTGACGGGATAGCGCTTAACAGTCTTGACGGAGTATCGGACAGGGATTTCTGCATTGAATTTATGTCGGCAATTTCGATTGTTATGATGCACCTGTCCCGTTTTTCGGAAGAAATAATACTTTGGTCGAGCTGGGAATTTAAGTTCATAGAACTTTCCGATTCTTACACAACGGGTTCGTCAATAATGCCGCAAAAGAAAAACCCCGATATGGCGGAACTCGTGCGCGGCAAAACGGGACGTGTATACGGCGATCTGCTGGGCTTGCTTACCACCCTTAAAGGGTTGCCGCTTGCATATAACAAGGATATGCAGGAGGATAAAGAGGCGGTATTTGACGCTGCCGATACCGTTAAGATGTGCCTGCAGGTTTTTGCGCCGATGGTGGCAACCCTGACGGTGCTTGCGGATAATATGAAAAAAGCGGCACAAAAAGGGTTTATAAACGCCACCGACCTTGCCGATTATTTGGTTAAAAAAGGTCGCCCGTTCCGCAGTGCTTATAAGACCGCCGGTCAGGCTGTTGCAAAATGCATTAAAGAAAATACGGTTCTTGAGGATATGCCTTTGCAGAATTTAAAAGAACTCGACCCGATTTTTGAACAGGACGTTTACGATTATATCAACCTTAAAACCTGTGTTGAAAAACGCATATCGGAGGGCGGAACTTCACCCGCTTCGTTCGATAACCAGATAAAATACATTAAAGAAAAAACAATAAATAAATGAATTGATTTTTACGCAAAGGTTTGCACAACGGCAGATAGTCGGCGCTCCGCAGAGGTGCGCCGATATTATCCTGCAAATCAAGGTTAAAATTCTTAAAATCTGTTCCGAATTAAATTTATTTTAACAAAAAACTTCTTGTTTTCAGCTCGTCCAACTGATTTTTTTGCTGAATTCCGATAATTTTTCAAAAATAATTAAAATTTATTAAAAAAATACGGTAATAATATTGAAATAAACGCAAATATGGGTTAAAATAGGCTTGTTAGAAAATTAACGAGAGGAAGTTGTATAATGGCATCATTAAACAAAAAGACTATCGAAGACATTGATGTGAAAGGTAAGAAGGTTCTTGTCCGCTGCGATTTTAACGTTCCGCTTAAAGACGGTGTTATAACAAGCGACAAAAGAATTGTAGCTTCACTGCCTACCATCAAATACCTTTTGGAACACGGCGCCAAGGTTATCCTTTGCTCCCACCTCGGCAGACCGAAGGGTGAAGTTGTTCCGGAATTTTCACTTAAACCCGTTGCAAAGCGTTTGTCGGAATTGCTCGGCATAGAAGTTAAAATGTCTGATGATGTTGTAGGTGAAAGTGCACAGAAACTTGCCGCCGAACTTAAAGAAGGCGAAGTTCTGTTACTTGAAAACGTTCGTTATGAAAAAGGCGAAACCAAGAATGACCCCGAACTTTCCAAAAAATTTGCTTCGCTTGCAGAAATATTTGTAAACGACGCTTTCGGTTCGGCTCACCGCGCCCATTCTTCAACCACAGGCGTTGCAGATTATCTGCCTGCCGTTTGCGGTTATCTTATTAAAAAGGAAATCGAATTTATCGGCGGTGCTCTTGAAAATCCGAAAAGACCGCTTGTTGCAATACTCGGCGGCGCAAAAGTATCGGATAAAATCGGCGTAATTTCAAACCTTATCGATAAATGCGATACCATCATAATCGGCGGCGGTATGGCGTACACATTCTTTAAAGCGCACGGCAACTCAATCGGCACTTCAATATGTGAAGACGATAAACTTGAGGACGCTAAAAAGATGGTGGAAAAGGCTCACGAAAAGGGCGTAAGTTTCCTGCTTCCGGTTGATAACATTGTAGGTCGTGAATACAAGGAAGACACAATTAATATGCGTATTTATTCCGATTCGATTCCGGACGGTTGGATGGGACTTGACATCGGGCCTACAACCACGGAACTTTTTGCAAAATCAATCCAGGGCGCGGGCACAGTTATCTGGAACGGACCTATGGGCGTTTCGGAATGGGATAATTTCGCTAACGGAACTGTCGGCGTCGCCAAAGCGGTTGCCGATTCGGGCGCCATCTCGATAATCGGCGGCGGTGACTCTGCCGCAGCTGTACAGAAATTGGGTTTTGCCGATAAGATGAGCCACATATCCACAGGCGGCGGTGCTTCACTGGAATTTTTGGAGGGTAAGGAACTCCCCGGTATTGCCGCACTTAACGACAAAGACTGATTCATACCGCAAATTAAAAGGGAACGGCTTAAAGCCGTTCCCTAATTAAAGTTACAGTTATTTTAAAAAAAGAATGGAGATTATAAAAATGAACAAAGCACTTCGCAAGGCAGTAATTGCCGGCAACTGGAAAATGAACAAGACGCCCGATGAGGCAAAGGCTCTTATCGAAGAAATCAAACCGCTTGTAAAAGATGCGGATTGCGATGTTGTGGTTTGCGTACCGTATGTTGACCTTCAGAATGCTGTTGAAGCAACAAAAGGTTCAAACATCGGCGTAGGCGCAGAGAACTGCCACTTTGAAAAAAGCGGCGCGTTTACCGGTGAAATATCCGCCCCGATGCTTACAAGTATGGGCGTAAATTATGTTATAATCGGTCACTCGGAACGCAGAACATATTTCGGCGAAACCGATGTTACCGTAAACAAGAGAACGCTTGCCGCACTTGAAAGCGGGCTTAAAGTTATCGTTTGCGTAGGTGAATATCTTGAACAACGCGAACAAGGCATAACGGCGGAACTTGTTGCTATGCAGACTAAAATCGCACTCGGCGGTGTTTCGGCTGAACAACTTAAAAATGTAATTATCGCATACGAGCCGGTTTGGGCAATCGGAACCGGTCTTACCGCTACTCCCGAGCAGGCTAACGAGGTTTGCGCCGTTATCCGTAAAGCGATTGCCGACCTGTACGGAGCGGACGCCGCTGACGCAACCACTATTCAGTACGGCGGATCAATGAATGCTAAAAATGCCGAAAAACTTCTTGCCCAACCCGATGTTGACGGCGGACTTATCGGCGGTGCTTCGCTTAAAGCGCCCGATTTCGCGGCAATTGTTAAAGCGGCAAGCAAATAAGATATTGAATTGCGAGGAGATGTCTTTATGAAAAAACCGATGGTTTTATGTATAATGGATGGTTTCGGCATACGTGACAAGGTTGAGGGCAACGCTGTTAAAACTGCCAAAACCCCTAATCTTTCAAAACTGTTTGCGGAAAATCCCTTTACCACAATAGGTGCGTCGGGACTTGATGTGGGTCTGCCGGACGGACAGATGGGCAACAGCGAAGTGGGCCACACCAACATAGGCGCGGGTCGCGTTGTTTACCAGATGCTTGTTAAAATTTCACGCGCGATTGATGACGGCAGTTTTTACGATAACAAGGTTCTGCTTGACGCTGTGGAAAACTGCAAGAAGAATAATTCCGCGCTTCACCTTATCGGACTTGTGTCGGACGGCGGCGTGCACAGCCATAATCACCACCTTTACGGGCTTTTGAAACTTGCCGCAAAATGCGGACTTGATAAGGTTTATGTTCACTGCTTTACGGATGGGCGCGATGTTTCGGTAACTTCGGGTGTAAACTTTATTAAAGAACTCCAAGATGAAATGAAGAAAATCGGCGTCGGCAAAATCGCTACCGTTTCGGGCAGATATTACGCTATGGACCGTGACTTCGCCTGGGACAGAGAGCAAAAAGCCTATGCCGCAATGGTATACGGCGAGGGTGTACGGGAACCCGACGCTGTATGTGCAATGGAAAACTCATATGCAGGCGGCGTTACCGACGAATTTGTAGTGCCCACGGTAATTAACAAAGAAGGTACAATAAAGGAAAATGACAGCATAGTTTGCTTTAACTTCCGCCCCGACCGTGCACGCCAGATCACCCGTACATTTGTTGACCCGGACTTTGACGGGTTTGAACGTAAAAACGGTTTCTTCAAGGTTCATTATGTTTGCATGACCCAATATGACGAAACTATGCCCAATGTAACGGTTGCTTTCCCGCCCGAAGAACTTAAAATGACATTCGGCGAATGTATGGAAGTTAACAATAAGACCCAGTTGCGCATAGCCGAAACCCAAAAATATGCCCACGTTACATTTTTCTTTAACGGCGGCGAGGAGAAAACATTTAAGGGTGAGGACAGAATACTTATAAAGTCCCCCGATGTTCCTACTTTTGACCTTAAACCCGAAATGAGCGCGTACGAAGTCTGCGACGCGGTTTGCGAACAAATTAAATCGGGAAAATATGACGCGGTTATTCTCAACTTTGCAAACTGCGATATGGTAGGTCACACCGGCGTGTTTGACGCGGCTGTTAAAGCAGTTGAAGCGGTTGACAAATGTGTAGGCAGGGTTGTTGACGCTGCGCTTTCAATGGACGGCACGGTGTTCATAACCGCCGACCACGGCAACGCCGACTGTATGATAGGTGAGGACGGAAAGCCGTTTACTCCTCATACAACCAACCCCGTACCTTTCTGCGTTGTGGGTTACCCCTGCAAATTAAGAAGCGGCGGCAGACTTGCGGATATTGCTCCGTCAATGCTCAAGGTAATGGGCATTCCCCAGCCTGACGAAATGACAGGTGAAAGCCTTGTTGAAGACCTGTAAAAACAAAACTGTATAGTAAATCACCGCCGCGGAAAAGCCGCGGCGGTGATTTTTCGGTATATTCAGGCGTGAAAGCAAGAATTAACGATGAATGCGAAAAATCCGAGCGCATCTGATTATGTTTATATCAGCACATTCGACAAAAGATAAATAAAAGCAACTGCACCCAGCCGTTATAGGATAAGTGCGCTTGCCGTATATATTTTTCGACTATCATATACTTGTATTTTACTGCGCTGTGTGGTAATATTTATTATATAAATTTATTAATTCGGAGTAAGTTAATGATTAATGGCAGATATGCAGGCGTGCTTATGCATATTTCGTCGATGCCGGGCAAATACGGTGTTGGCGTAATGGGCAAAGATACCGAAAAATTTATTGATATTTTAAGTGAATGCGAATTCAGGTTCTGGCAGTTGCTGCCGATTAACGTGACGGGAGAGGGAAATTCACCCTATTCATCCTACAGTGCATTTGCAGGGGATTATATATATATCGATCCGGAATATCTGTATCGCTTGGGTCTTGTAAATGAAAGCGATATTGCCGATAATATTTACAAGGGCAGCGAATATACAGCTGATTATGACTTCGCGCGGAAAAAAAGACTTGAACTTTTAAAAAAGGCTTATAATTCAGCCCCGAATTCCCTGCTTGATAAGGTAAAATGCTTTGATAAAGAAAATGCGTGGTTAAACGCTTTTGCACTTTATATGGCTGTAAAAAATTTCGAGAACGGCAAACCGTGGTGGGAATGGAGAACCGAATACAGGCGTTTTGCCGATATTAAAGTTGACAAAGAACTGAAAAACAAGGCGGATTTTTGGAAATTTACGCAGTATATTTTTTATGCAAATTGGGGCTGTATTGCGGATTATGCCCACAAAAAAGGGGTTAAAATCATAGGTGATATGCCTATTTATGTGGCCATGGACAGCGCCGACGTTTGGAGTAATCCCGAAATGTTTCAAATAGACCCCGATACGCTGAAAGCGCGCAACGTTGCCGGCGTACCGCCCGATTATTTTTCGGCTGACGGGCAGTTGTGGGGTAATCCGCTGTATGATTGGGACGCAATGCGAAATAACGGGTATGAATGGTGGACCGATCGCTTAAAAGCGGCAATGATGCTTTATGATACGGTAAGAATTGACCATTTCAGGGCATTTGCAAGATACTGGTCTGTACCTGCCGAAGCGGAAACCGCTAAGGATGGCGAATGGATAAAAGGGCCCGGAAAAGATTTTTTCGACTGCGTTTTACCAAAGGTTGAAAACGCCTCAATAATAGCCGAAGATCTCGGCGAATATGACAAAAGTGTGGTTGAACTTTTAAAAGCCACCAAACTTCCCGGTATGCGCATAGTTCAATTCGGCTTTTCGGAAGGCGACAGTACCCATATGCCGCACAATTACCCCGAAAACTGCATTGCGTACATCGGTACGCACGATAACAACACGCTTCTCGGTTGGCTGTGGGAATGTGACCCCGAAACGCGTCGACTGGCGCTTGATTACTGTGGGTTTGACGGCGATGATTGGGGCAGGGGAGGATACAATGCGCCCGCCTGCCGCAGAATAATAGAGACCGTTTGGAAAAGCCACGCCTACCTTGCAATGATATCTTTTCAGGATCTTTGCGGATTCGGCTGCGACGCGAGAATAAACATACCCGGAAAGCCCAAAAATAATTGGAGGTACCGTGCTTCATTACAGCAAATTTCCGAATTTGACAAGGAATATTACAAGGGAATAAACCGGCTGTTCAGAAGAACATATCCGCATTGGAAATCCGGTGATACTTTGCCCCGTGATGAGGAATAATACTACTGTCAGGGGGTGAATTACCGTGCAGGATAACAAGCGTGAATTTGCTAAAAGCGTTTACTTTAAATCTTTGCCGAAAAATGTTCAGGAAACCGTAATAATAAGTGCCGACGGTCATGTCGGAGAAGAACAGCTTAAAAAGATTGCGGATTCCGTTATGTCACAGTTTGACAAAAACTAAAATAACTATTGAAAACAGCGGCGGTGTATGGTATATTTTATTGTGTATTAAATACTTGATAAGATGTTGTGCTGCCGCCGCCCGAGGTTTTGCTTTAAAGGTTGAAAAATGAAAGATAATGCAAGGATATCCGTATCCATAGTTACATATAATGACCGTGACCGCGTTAAAAATACGATTGAAACGCTTTTTAAATTTTCGTCGGAACCTATCTGTATTTATGTTGTTGATAACGCTTCTGACGACGGTACTCCGCAAATGATTGCCGAGCGGTTTCCTGCCGTAAATATCATTGAAAACAGCGAAAATATCGGGTTTGGCAAAGCTCATAATGCGGTAATAGGAGAACTCACGTCGGAATATCATATTGTTTCAAATCCCGATATTGTTCTTAATGACGACGTTGTTTCAAAACTCGCTGATTACCTTGATAAAAATACAGACGCAGTTATGGTTTCCCCTAAAATTCTGTTTCCGGACGGGAGTGAGCAGCACCTGCCTAAGCGTAAACCGCGCATAAAATATTTGCTGGCAGGCAGATTGCCGCTTAAAAAAATACGTGCCGAATACACAAGGGAAAATGAAGATTTATCATCTCCGACCGAGATTGAATTCTGCTCCGGCTGCTTTTTTATGATAAGAACGGATGCGTTTAAAAAACTCGGCGGATTTGACGACCGATTTTTTATGTATATGGAAGACGCAGATATATCCGACAGGGCGAGGCAACTCGGTAAAATTATTTATTATCCCGACGCGGCCGTTACCCATATATGGGAACGCAGCAGTTCCAAAAGCCTTAAGTACCTGTTTATTCACATCTGCTCCGCTTTTAAGTATTTTTTCGGGCGCCGCAAAGTTTGCCCGACAAATAAATAAGTAATAATGGGCGCAGTGCGCCTTGAAAGGAAGTTGTATATGAAAACATATCTTGTCACCGGCGGCGCCGGATTTATCGGCTCGAACTTCATCATTTATATGCTTAATAAGTATGATGATGTTAAAATTATCAATGTCGATAAACTTACATATGCCGGCAACCTTGAAAATCTTAAGTCTGTTGAAAACAATCCGAATTACAGTTTTGTTCAGGCGGATATTTGCGACAACGAAGCAATTGCCGGGATTTTTGAGAAAAATGTTATCGATTATGTTGTTCATTTTGCGGCTGAAAGCCATGTTGACCGCAGCATCAGTGACCCCGATATCTTTGTAAAAACCAATGTACTCGGTACGGTTAATCTTTTAAACAATGCTAAAAAGGCTTGGGCGGTAGGCGACGATAAATACCGTGACGGCGTTAAGTTCCACCATGTTTCAACCGATGAGGTTTACGGTACTTTGGGGCCGGACGGCTATTTCACCGAAACCACTCCGCTTGACCCGCATTCACCCTATTCTTCTTCAAAAGCATCGTCGGATCTTTTTGTTAAGGCGTATCACGATACGTACAAACTGCCTGTAAATATAACCCGTTGTTCAAATAACTACGGCCCGTTCCAGTTCCCCGAAAAACTCATTCCGCTTATTATGAACAACACTTTGGCGCACAAGGATCTGCCCGTATACGGTGACGGATTGCAGATAAGGGATTGGCTGTATGTTGATGACCATTGCAAGGCGATAGATATGGTAATCCGCGGCGGAGTTGACGGTGAGGTTTACAATGTCGGCGGTCATAACGAGCGCACAAATATATTTATCGTTAAATCAATAATCGAATATATTAAAGATAATGTTGACAAAGCCGTCGGTGAACATATGATTAAGCACGTAACCGATCGTAAAGGTCATGACCGCCGCTACGGTATAGATCCGCAGAAAATCAAGGACGACCTCGGCTGGTATCCCGAAACAACATTTGAAGTCGGCATTAAAAAGACATTAAAATGGTATCTGGAACACAGGGATTGGGTCGAAAATGTTACAAGCGGAAAATATCAGGACTATTACAACAAAATGTATTCCGGAAAGAAGGAACTGTAATAATGGGTAACTTCAAATTTATTAAAACAGATATTGACGGTGTTGTTATTGTTGAGCCTAAGGTTTTCGGCGATGACCGCGGATATTTTATGGAAACATATGTTGAGCGCGATTTTGTTGAAGGCGGCGTTACCGCGAAATTCGTACAGGATAATCAGTCAAAATCCCGCAAAGGCGTTTTAAGGGGGCTGCACTTCCAAAAAAGCCATTCACAGGCCAAGTTGGTTCGCGTGGTTTCTGGTGAAGTGTTTGATGTTGCGGTTGATTTGCGCAAGGGCAGCCCGACTTTCGGAAAGTGGACGGGAGTTTTGCTTTCTGCCGAAAACAAACGGCAGTTCTTTATCCCTAAAAATTTTGCTCACGGTTTCCTCGTTTTGTCGGACGAAGCGGAATTCTGCTATAAGTGCGACGACTATTACCATCCGGAGGTTGAAGGCGGATTGCGCTGGAATGACCCCGATGTTAATGTTGAATGGCCGATAAGCGAAGATATGGATATACTGTTGTCGGATAAAGATAAGGTCAATCCGTTCTTAAAAGAGATAGATTTTGACGCTTTTGAGAATTAACGGCAGTTTTTATTTTTAAGGAGTATACCCGTGAAAAGCAAAAAGAAAAAAGTGATTGTTGTTTTATCGGTTGCTTTTGCGGCGGCGGCGATTACCGCCGCCGCCATTTTGCCGTGTCGGGATTCGGGACAGAAAAAAAGTAAATCGGTGCCGAAAGTGTCTTCATCCGCTGTAAGTTCTTCGGAACCCGAACGGGAAGAGTATATTTCGCCGATTGATTTTGCAGAACTGCAGGCACAAAATCCGGATATATATGCCTGGATAGAGATACCGGACACCACGGTTTCATATCCAATATTGCAAAGAACGGGTGATCGCGCGTATTACCTTAATCACTCAAGCACGGGTGCTTATTCACAAAAAGGTTCTATCTATACGGAAGATTACAATTCCCGTGATTTCGGCGACCCTGTTACGGTAATATACGGTCATCATATGCGTAACGGCGATATGTTCGGCACGCTCGAAAAAAGTTATTCCGACAGGACATTTTTTGACAGTCATAAGGATATCAACATTTATATGCCGAATGAGGCGATTAAACTTAAGGTTTTCGCTTCCGTGACGTATAATAACAGTCATTTGCTTTATAATAAGGACTATTCCGACCCTGAGGTATTTGAGGCATTTATAAACAGTGTAAAAAACGATTATCCGCGCGGGCTTATTTTTGACGAGAGTGTCGATATAACATCGGGCGACCGTATTGTGATTTTATCTACCTGCACCGGAAATAATCCGTCGGCGCGCTTTTTGGTACTTGCCAAAATTGAAGATAACAAAAGTGCAAAGTAAAAATAGGCAAAAGAAGGGAAGGTGCGTAAAAAACTTTCCCAACGCACATAAAAACGATAAAATGAATTAAACCAAAAGTCAAACTATCGGAGGAACGCACCGAATTTTTTGCCGACTTTTACTTGACAGTTATTATAACAAAAATAATAGTTGACAAAGTCGGCGGCTGCATATAGAATATATAAGGTCGCTTTTGCGGTTGTGCAAATGAGTAAAATAGGTAAATCGGGGTGTAGCGCAGTTGGTAGCGCGCCAGTTTTGGGAACTGGATGTCGCAGGTTCGAGCCCTGTCACCCCGACCAAAATTTTGACCGAAAGCAGAGTTCGTTCTCCGCTTTCGGTCATTTTTTACGCCGTTTTTTGATGTTTCGCTTGTTTCGCCGCCGTTTTTTGAAAACCACATTTTTACGGTCAAGTAATAATTTCATCTTTTCGAAACTTCGCTTGTTATTTTAATCATTTATATGTACTTGGTTTTGTTTATCCAAGTATAATATTTTTGATATGTTCATCTATTTGATCTTTACTAAGGTTTTGTTCAAGAATAGGCTCAATGATTTCTCGGCTTTCGCGCATATGCGGAAGTTCCGAGGCGAGAAGTTTTGCTTTTTCAATTCTGCCGAGTTTAAGATATAAAAAGCAAAGTGCAGCTCGCATTGTTGCTTTCTGCTTTTCGTTTGTCGACAACGGGACTCCCTTTTCAATTAGTGCAATAGCTTCTTCAGGCTCATTTTTCAGTGCCGATACACTTGCAAGTCCGAGAATCATTCCCGGTTTATTCGGATATATCAATAAAGCGTCCCGATACACCTTTTCAGCCGAATCAAGTTGACTGTTTCTTATAAGTTCATTTGCCTTTTTGTGAATATTATATCTTGTTTCATCGGCTCGCACTGTATCCATCCCAATAAGTAAATCAATGCTTGTTTCAAATATATTTGCCAAAGCGGGAAGGAGGGTTATATCCGGGTAAGTTTCTCCCCGTTCCCATTTTGAAACGCTTTGGGGTGTGATATTTAAGAAATCCGCAATATCCTCTTGAGTTAAATTTTTCATAATACGATATCTTTTTAAATTTTCTGCTAAATACAACATAATATATTCCTTTCAATTCTTATTTAAGCCGTTCCCTGCTTTAAATGTATTATACTCTGACCCCTCGGCTTAATCAATAACGCCGATCTTCAGTTCACCTCGCCTTGTAGGCGAACTTTTAATTTATGCATACATAATCGGGCGGTTTTCCCTCTTTTGGTTGTCCATAAAAGATTTGATGTTAATAGCAGCGTATGTCTCAAATTTTGACGAATCCTTTTATTTGTTTATTGACCTTAATTAAAAAATAAGTTAAAATATCCGTATATGAATTTTAAAGAGGTGCAGTCAATGGCTAAAGGCTTACCGGTGCTTTATCTGGTAGTACCCTGTTATAATGAACAGGAAGTATTGCCGATAACGGCGCCCGAATTTTCCCGTGAGATCAAGCGCCTTTCGGGGTGCGGACTTATATCCGAAAGCAGCCGTATATTATTTGTTGACGACGGCAGCCGTGACGGCACATGGCAGACAATAAGGAATCTTTGCGTGAATGACCCGACCTTCATCGGCATAAAGCAGAGCCGAAACAGAGGGCATCAGAGCGCACTGCTTGCCGGACTTATGGAGGTAAAAGACAGGTGCGACATAACCGTTTCAATTGATTGCGACGGGCAGGATGATATATCTGCGCTTGAAGAAATGGTGAAGGCGTATTATGACGGTAACGATGTGGTCTACGGGGTGAGGGATCAGCGGAACGTTGACTCTGCTTTTAAACGAACTACGGCACGCGGATTTTACAAATTTTTAAATCTTATGGGTGCGGAAGTGGTGTATGATCACGCCGATTACCGTCTTATATCGTCACGCGCACTTTCCGAACTTGCAAAATTCGGGGAGGTCAATCTTTTTTTGCGGGGAATGGTTCCGCTTGTCGGGTTCAGCAGTACGTCGGTTTTTTATACACGCAAAAAAAGGGAAGCGGGCAAGACGCATTATACAGTCGGAAAAATGGCGGCGCTTGCGCTCGACGGAATAACAAGTCTGAGCGTGCGTCCTTTGCGGCTTATTTCATTTGCCGGCGCAGTGGTTTCGGGTATAAGTTTCATAGGTATACTGTGGGCACTTATATCGTGGCTTTGCGGCAGCACCGTTACCGGTTGGGTAAGTACGGTATGCATAATATGTTTTATCGGCGGAATACAATTGCTTTCTTTAGGCGTGATAGGCGAATATATAGGTAAAATATATCTTGAGGTAAAGCACCGTCCGCGTTATATTATAAGCGAGCGAACAGAGGATAAAAAGTTGTAGTTTAAGCCGCACTCTCCGAACGGTTTTCGCGGCAGAATGCCCACGGCGCCCAAGCATTTGCTTGGGCGCCGTGCCGCAAAGTGAGCGTTTGAAAAGTATTGCAGTAACCTATTTGCGGCACGGCTGAAAACGTAAGTTTTCAGCCGTGGGCGTGCTGCCGCGAAAATCGGCTTAACCTGCAATAAATTCTATTTACCCTTTATCATCCTTAAAAATCCGAGTGTCGCGTCAACATCGTTTTCACTGTTGAATGCCGAAAAACACACCCTGACCGTACCGGAATCAAGTGTGCCTATTCGTTTGTGCGCGAACGGTGCGCAGTGAAGTCCTGCGCGAACCGCAACACCGTATTTGTCCAGTTCCGCCGCAACCTTTTCGGACGGTATGCCCCTTAAATTGAAAGAAACGGTAGGTACATGCCTGCCGTTTTCCGGGCAGGCGGAATAGGTTTCCGTTCCTTTAAGGTCAATAAGACCTTTGTAAAAACGTCTTGCAAGCTGCATTTCGTGGCTGTATATTTTATTCATACCGCGCGTGTTTATAAAATCTATCCCTGCCGATATACCGGCTATACCCGGCACATTCACCGTTCCGCTTTCAAGGCGCTCGGGCAGATCCTGCGGCTGGCGTTGGTCGGCTGACGCGCTGCCTGTGCCGCCCTCAATAACGGTGTGCGGTATCGGCTTCAGGGCAATCAGGATTCCGGTTCCCATAGGCGCATAAAGCCCCTTGTGCGGTGCTATGCATAGGTAATCAATGTTGTCGAATTGCATATTGATAGGCAAAATTCCGGCTGTTTGCGCTGCGTCGACCGCAAAAAGAATACCGTTTTCACGGCACATATCACCTATTTTTTTAATCGGGAAAACATCTCCGGTCACATTCGAGGCATGGGTGCATACTATTAATTTTGTGTTGTGTTTTATAAGGCGGTTAAACGACCTGACCGCCGCGCCGTCATCCCCCGGAACAATTTCAGCCGTGTCAACGGATATACCTTCCCGTGCAAGCACTGCCGCCGGACGCGTTACCGCATTGTGCTCAAACGATGATATGATGATATGATCGCCGGGCTGCAAAACGCCCTTTAGAACAAAATTAAGTGACTCGGTGCAATTTGCCGTAAAAACCACGGCACCGGCGTCGTTTGCACCGAAAAAATTCGATATTTTTTTACGACAATCATACACCGCCTCGGCGCATTTGCGCGAGGTTTCATAGCCGCCTCTGCCCGGGTTGGCGGATAGTTCTTTAAGCGCTGCGGCAACGGCTGTGCGAACCGACTGAGGCTTTGTGCCTGTGGTTGCTGCGTTGTCAAGATATATCAACGATCTGTCAACTCCTCTGTACGGCGGATCTTTACCCCTGCGTCGAGAAGCAGTTTTTTTATCTTTGAAATATCGCCGTTGACAACCAATCCGTAACCGCAGCCGTCCGTGCCGCCTGAAACGGTTCGCTCGACAGCGGCTCTGATTCCGCGTTGGCGCAGGT
Source organism: Roseburia intestinalis (assembly GCA_963630555.1). Taxonomy (GTDB): domain Bacteria; phylum Bacillota; class Clostridia; order Oscillospirales; family Acutalibacteraceae; genus CAVALG01. The sequence continues at coordinate 32,416 of CAVGND010000005.1, forward strand.
AATCACGGCCCCTCATAGCATATGTGACGGTGCCGGTCACTATAAGATATTTCATAAGAGTTACCCCTTTGGATTTTAATTTTAATAGTCCCCATTATCATGATATGCCGAATTTGATTTTCGCTTACTGCTCCGACAAAATATTTTAAACCGGCATTGTAAAAAAATATATTTAGTTCAAAGAAAAGTGTTGAATTGACGGGAATATATGTTAAAATAATAATGTATATGATTATATAACAGATTACAATAGGTGGAATATTACCGTGAACGGAGTGTGAATATGGCGGCCTTCTTTTCAAACGTATATGCGTTTTTTTATACATTATTTAATCAGATAATCGCGGCGTTCGGCAGTATGCGTATTGCGGACTATCTGGATATTATAATTATGACATTTATAATTTATAAAGCTATAGAACTTTTCAGGGATACAAGAGCCAAGCAATTGTTCAAGGGAATATTCCTGCTTTTTGCCGTTTACCTCGTTTCGGTGTGGTTTGACCTTGTAACCCTTAAATGGCTTATGATAAAAGTGGTGGATTACGGAATAATAGCGCTGGCTATAATTTTTCAGCCGGAACTTCGCCGTATGCTTGAAAAAATGGGCAGAAGCGGATTGGGTATTTTCCGCTTCGGTTCAGGTCCTAAGATAAGTAATGATGAAATGCTTAAATGTATCGACGCCGTCTGCCGTGCCTCGCTTAAAATGCAGGAGCAGAAATGCGGTGCGCTTATGGTGCTTGAACGGGCGACCCTGCTTGGTGAAATTGCAAGCACGGGCGTCATTCTGGACGCCGAAACTTCAAGCGACCTTATATGCAATGTGTTTTACCCCAAATCACCGTTACATGACGGCGGAATGATACTGCGTGACGGAAGAATATATGCCGCCGGCTGTATACTGCCGCTTGCACAGAATAACAATATTATCGCAAAAGAACTCGGAACGCGGCATCGCGCAGCAATCGGTATGTCCGAAAATTCCGACGCTGTCGTCGTGGTCGTATCGGAAGAAACAGGCGCAATATCGGTAGCCGTTAACGGGGTTATCAAGCGTGATTATACCTCCATAAATTTAAGGGAAGAACTTATTAACCTTATGGTACATTCGGATACTAAGGAAAAACACAGACCGCTTGATACCGTAAAGAGATTTTTTAAGATTAATAAAGATAAATAAACCGATTTGAATTCGGGGTGACCGTATATGAAAGACAAAAAACTGAAAATAAGCAAATTGCTTCATAACCATAAATTGATAGGCGTTGTTTCATTTGTTGCGGCTGTCGTTATCTGGCTTGTTATCAGCATAACGCAAAACCCCACACGCGAACAGATCATAAGCGGCGTACCCATAACGATAAACACCGAAAATACCGCCGTACAACAGTTGGGGCTTGACGTGGTTGACGATTTAAGCCTTACTTCTGTAAACGTTAGGGTCAGCGGCCCGAGCTACATTGTAACATCACTGACTTCGTCCGATATCTCGGTGGGCGCTTCGCTTTCGGATGTGAATGCTGCCGGAACGTATGAGTTGCAATTGTCCGCCGTACGAAACAGTAATAAAATAGGTTATGATATCATAGAGGTTTCGCCTTCGGCCATAACCGTTACATTCGATAATATAGATACCAAAACATTTGATTTGGTTGCGGTTGCTAACGGTGTAAAGGCTGAAGACGGGCTTATTGCCTACCAGCCTACCGTAACCGAAGGAACGGACAGTAAAATAGAAATAACCGGCCCCAGAAAGCAGATGGAAAAGGTTACGCAGGTATGCGCGGTATCGGACGCCGTTAAAACCATCGGCTCGACCGAAAGTTTTGACGCTAAAATCGTACTGCTTGACGAAAACGGCGGGGAGATAGATAAAACCAATTTTAAAATAGGCAAGGAAAATGTGAAAATTTCGGTGCCGATATATAAAAAGGCAGAGTTCGGTATCAAACCCGTGTTTGTAAATGCACCTGCGGTTTACGGCGGCGATGTTCCCTGTACACTAAGCGAAACCACGGTTACGGTTATAGGCCCGCCCGATGTTATAAGCGATATGACCGAAGTTAAACTTAAACCCATCGACTTTGCAACCATTAATTCGCAAAATCTTGAGTTTGATGTTGAACTTGATCTGCCCACTTCGGTAAAAACTGCCGACAACGCCGATACGATTCATATCAAACTTAATATACCGCGGGTGTCCGAAAAGAATTTTTCGGTAAGCGATATACGGTTTACCGGCCTTTCAAACGGGCTTACCGCAAAAGCCAGCAATGTGATCAAAAGTGTTAAAATATGCGGCCCGGCCTCCGATGTATATAAACTGTCCGGCAGCGACCTTTTTGCGACTGTCGACCTGACCGGGAAAGCGGCAGGCGAATATACCGTCAATGCCGTTATCGGGTGCAGTTCCGCAGACACGGTGTGGGCGTACGGAACTTATACGATTATAGTGACCGTGGGCAAATAACTGATAAATCGGCAAGACAGACAAAAGTGACACTTTGCCGCTGTTACTCATAAAATGATAGCAGAGAAGGCGCAAGCGGTAAATCCGCTGCCGTATTCCCTACATATCATTGTTTTAACGGAGTGAGAGAAATGGGCGTTATACTTTTGCGTGTCATAGTCGGATTGCTTACCGTTATCGGTGTTGCCGGTGTTGTACGCTTCGTTTCGCTTGTTGCGGTATCTTCAGGCTTGCCGGCCGCTTCCTATGTTGTAAAACTTGGCGAAAAAAATGCCGACCTTCAACTTATTTCCGCTATTGAAACGGCAAGGTTCGGCTGGTTTGAACGCAGATGTCCGGTTGTCGCACTGATGGATGACGTGACCGATGAGGAAAAAGAAAAATGTAAAATAGTTGCAAAGGGCGCAAATGTGGTTTTTTGCAACAGTTCGGAAATTTCGGAACTGATGTAGCACCGGCGCCGACGGTGCGTATTACGGAAACACAGCCGCAAGGTACGCCGTCTGCTGTCTGTTCCGAAATCGCCTTACGGTAGGGGAATATAATGGAAACGGATAACTGTTTGGAAACTTATCACGGAACTGTTAAAAGAATAATATACAGAAATCAGAGCAACGGGTATACCGTGGCTCTGATTTCGTGCGATTCCGGCAGGGAAATAACCGCAGTCGGCACTATGCCCGATGCCGAAAGCGGTGATGAACTTGAACTTGAAGGTTTATACACAACGCACAAAAATTACGGCGAACAGTTTAAAGTAAATAATTATAAAAAAACGCTGCCCGTCGGTTCGGCAGCCATTCTGAGATATCTTTCCGCAGGTGCGGTCAGCGGGGTAGGCCCGGCAACCGCCAAAAGAATTGTTGCAAAATTCGGCGATAAATCACTTGAAATAATGGAAAACGACCCACAAAGTCTTTCTCTTATCAAGGGAATTTCATTTGAAAAAGCGGAACGGATCGCCTCCGAAATAGGTGAGATTAAGTCTTTCCGAGAGGCAAATGTCGAACTTTGTTCGCTTGGGTTCAGCCAAAATGAATCGCTCAGAATTATAGGTAAACTCGGCACTGATCTTTCGGATAAATTGCGCCGAAATCCGTATATACTGTGTGAAAAAGATATGGGAATCGGGTTTGAAAGGGTGGATGAAATTGCCCTTAATATGGAGGTGCCTCCCGATTTTCCGCAGCGACTCGGCTACGGAACCGCCCATATTTTAAAACACAACCTTATAAACGGACATACCTGTCTGCCGCGTGAAAAACTTTTGCCGCTTGCCGCAAAAATGCTCGATACCGATACAGCACATATATCCGACGCCTGTGACGAGTTTGTTTTTAACGGCACACTGTGTGAAACGCAGGTTGACGGCGCATCATTTATATCACTTAAAAAGTATTGCACTGCCGAAAGGCGTATTGCAGGCAGACTGTTGCTTATAGACCGTGCCGCCACCCCGGTGAAACCGGTAACCTCCGCTGAAATAACAGCAACCGAGAGGAAGGTCGGTGTGCAACTTGATGAATTGCAGCGTGAGGCGGTTATTAAAAGTACAAAACACGGTATGCTTGTTTTAACCGGCGGCCCCGGTACGGGGAAAACAACTACCCTTAAAGCCATAATCGAACTTATGAAAAGCAGGAATTTAAAAATTTCTCTGGCGGCGCCGACGGGTCGTGCCGCAAAGCGAATGACCGAACTTACCGGATTGGAATCAAAAACCATACATCGACTTCTTGAGGTCGAATGGTCAGAGGATGAGGATGAGCATATCTTTTCAAAAAATGACCGTTCGCCGCTTGATTGCGATTTGCTTATAATAGATGAATTTTCAATGGTCGATACGCTGCTGTTTCATGCGGTGCTTGACGCTGTTCCGCTCGGATGCCGGCTTATACTTGTGGGAGATCCCGACCAGTTGCCGAGCGTGGGAGCGGGTGACCTGCTTGCTGACATAATATCGGCGAAAACTTTCCGCTGCGTGCGCCTTGACAAGGTGTTCAGGCAGGGTACGCAGAGTCTTATAGTCACAAACGCCCACCGTATAGTTAAGGGTGAAGAGCCGGAACTTGATAAAAAAGACGCGGACTTTTTTATGCTTGACGGTACATCGCCGGACGGCGCTCTGCGCCTTGTGCGCTCACTGTATTCCGAACGGCTGCCGGCGGCTTACGGCTTTGAGCCGACGACCGATATTCAGGTAATCTGCCCGTCCAAAATAATGCAACTCGGCACCGTGTCGGTCAACAATATGCTGCAGGAATCCGTAAATCCGCGCCGTCAGGGTCGTGCGGAAATATCTATGCGCGGATTCTGTCTGCGTGTCGGTGATAAGGTTATGCAGACCAAAAACAACTACGATATATTATGGACGGACAGTAACGGCAAAGAGGGAATCGGGGTTTATAACGGCGATATCGGCGAACTCATTGACATAGACTTTCAAAAAAGTTGCTTGACCGTTAAATTTGATGATCACACGGCGATTTACGGAACGGAAGAAGCGGAGCAACTTGAACTTGCATACGCTGTAACCGTACATAAAAGTCAGGGCAGCGAATTTGAATGCGTTATATTACCGCTGCTTGACGTTCCGCAGAAACTGTTGTACCGAAATTTGCTGTATACGGCTGTTACCCGCGCAAAAAAACTTATAATTATCATAGGTGCCCGCCGCCTTGTGACAACTATGGTAAAAAATGACCGCAAGACCCAAAGGTACACCTTGCTCGACCACTTTTTGGCGGAGGCAAAATGAGTTTTAAAATCAGACTTGTGCGTTTGTGCGGAAGGATTTCCGATTTGATGTTTGCCAAGCGATGCCCATGCTGCGGCAGGGTAATATCACCGGATGCCGATATTTGCAAATATTGTTTTGATTATATCAGGCGGGCAAACGATATTTGTTCGGTTTGCGGTGAGCCGAAAAAGAAATGCCTTTGCTCAAAACGAAAATTTCTGTACAGCGGTTTTGTCGCACCGTTTTATAACGAGGGGGCTGCAAAACAGGCAATATACGCCTTAAAGTTCCGCAGGCGAAAATATGCCGCGCGGATGTTTGCTTCGGAAATGGCAAAAAGATTTCAAAGCGCATTTCCGAATATTAAACCCGATTTTATTGTAAGCGTTCCGTCTAACGGAAATTATAAGGATAAAATGAGGTATGATCAAGCCGGCTTTATTGCGGGGCGGTTTGCCGCTCAGACGGGTCTTCCGTTTAAGAAAAATATTTTGATTAAGATTGCCGCCAATAAAACTCAGCATGAACTTTCGGGATATGAGCAAAGGGTAAAGAATGTTGAGGGCGCGTATGCCGTAAACTGCGACCTTTCGGGCGCCGTTGTATTGCTCATAGATGATATTAAAACTACCGGAGCAACATTTAACGAGTGTGCAAAACAACTTTTGCTTGCCGGTGCGGACAGTGTATATTGCGTTGCGGCTGTCATTACCGAAAGGAAACACCCGAGCGAAAAAAATAAACGGCAAATACGGTAATATATCGGCTTGTAAAATAATTGCTGTTGTGATACACTTATCTTGCAGGGGGATGAATGTAAAACCGTCTGTTTGATTGATAACCCGAATTTAAGGAGTGATGAACTGTGGCTGCGGAGATTGCCATTGATTTCGGTACAAGTAAAACAATTCTGCTGTCAGGTTCTAAAATATTGCTTGAAGAACCAACCGTTGCTTCGGTTGATACCGAAACATGGGAACCCGTCTGCTTCGGCAGGCGCGCCTACGATATGATAGGCAGAACCCCCGAAAGTATTACAACCGTTTTCCCTATTGAAAGGGGCGTTATATCGGATTATAAAATAGCCGAAGCAATGCTTAAATGTTATATGAAAAAGGCGCTCGGCAGAAGAATTTTGAAACCGAAACTCATTGTTTCCGTGCCTATAGCGGTAACTACTTTGCAGCATCGTTCGGTCGCAAATGCGGCACAAGCCGCAGGCGGCAGAAAGGTGTGCACCGTTGAGGCGCCTGTGGCTGCTGCAATCGGGCTCGGTGCCGATTTTGATAAACCGGACGGTACAATGGTGGTTGATATAGGTGCCGGAACTACCGATGTTGCGGTAATATCAATGGGCGGATTATCCGAAAGCGCGGCACTGCCGGCGGCCTCTATGGATTTTGACGCCGCCATTGCCAAATATGTAAAAAGAAAATACAATATACTTATCGGCAACCTTACGGCAGAGGCTGTAAAAAAACAGATAGGCTGCGTGGTAAAGCGTCCGGTTACCCTTGTTATGAATGTTAAGGGCGTTGATATGGTGTCAAGTTTGCCGCGCACCTTTGAAATATCCTCTACCGATGTGTATCAGGCAACGGTAGATGTGGCCGATACAATATGTTCAGGCATACGCCAGGTGGCAGAAAATACAGCCCCCGACCTGCTTTCGGATATAATGACAAGCGGTATTTACCTTACGGGCGGCGGTTCGCAGATATACGGTATGGACGAACTTATAGCCGAATCCGTAGGCATAAAGGTGAATAAATGCAGCGACCCCGAACATACCGTTGTAAAGGGCGCAAGAACGGTGCTTAAAAATCCCGAAATCATTAAAAACGAGGATTATCAGTTCCGCTCAATTGAGGAGTTGATTGTTGATTAATCACAGGGTATCCCGTGAATAATATTATAATAAGATGTTTGAAAGGCGGTATTATTATGGAATTTACAGAGAGCAAAACATATGCAAATTTGTTGACTGCTTTTGCAGGTGAATCGCAGGCGCGTAATAAATACACATATTACGCAAGCGCCGCGAAAAAAGAGGGCTATGAACAGATAGCGGCAATATTCAGTGAAACAGCGGATAACGAAAAAGAGCATGCCAAAATATGGTTTAAACAACTTCACGGCAGAGCAATCCCTTCAACTACGGAAAACCTTAAAGATGCAGCCGCAGGCGAAAATTATGAGTGGACTTCTATGTATGCCGAATTCGCAAAGCAAGCCGAGGCAGAAGGGTACAATGAAATAGCCGCCCTTTTTTCAATGGTCGGCGATATAGAGAAACATCACGAACAACGATTTTTAAAGTTGTTGGAAAGCGTAGAGAACGGCATTGTATTTGAAAAAGACCATGTGGTAATTTGGCGTTGCCGCAACTGCGGGCACATCCATGCCGGCGTTAAAGCACCTAAAATTTGCCCGGTATGCGCTCATCCTCAGTCTTTTTTTGAAATAAATCCGGAAAATTATTAAAAATTACTTGCAATTGCCTGACATTTGTGGTATCATAACAAAGCATTTGATTACACCGAGGCCTTATCGGTGGGGTCGGTGCCGTTAATTCGACACTAACGCGGGCGTTCCTCTGTTCACCTGATCTGCGGGTCACGGACGAAGTATGAACGGCTGAAAAAATTAAGGAGGAATACAAATGGATGCTGTAAAAGCACTCACAGCAGGTATGCTGAAAGAAGACAAACCCGAAATTGTGATCGGTAACACGGTCAAGGTTCACGTTAAGATCCGTGAAGGCGAAAGAGAAAGAATTCAGACTTTTGAGGGTACCGTTATTGCCAAGAACAACAGCGGTATTTCGGAAACCTTTACAGTACGCCGCGTTTCATACGGCGTCGGTGTTGAAAGAGTTTTTCCTGTTCACTCACCTAATGTAGCAAAGGTTGAAACCGTCAGAAAAGGTCGCGTTCGCAGATCTAAGCTTTACTATCTCCGTGACAGAGTAGGTAAGGCTGCCAAGGTTAAAGAATTGATCTGATGTATCAAAAGACGAGGGCAGGAATCAAACCGCCCTCGTTTTTTTATTTTATCGGCACTGCCCCGACAGAGCGGTGCTGTTTGGCTGCCCTTTTGCGAATATGCGGTGGTTAAAGATTATTTTGGGAGGTGTTCTGCGTTGGCTGACGGTGAAAAAACAGTTTATGAAAATAAAGAACACGAAAATTCCGGTATAATTAAAGATATATATGATTGGTACGACGTTATCGTTTCGTCGGTAGTTATAATAGTTCTGCTTTTTACATTTGTTTTCCGCATTGTCGGGGTAGAGGGCAGTTCTATGGAAAGCACCCTTCACGGAGGTTCGCGCGATCCCGCCGCCGACCATACCGACCGTTTGGTGATAACCAACCTTTTCTATACCCCCAAACAGGGCGATATAGTTGTTATTTCAAGAAATTATCTTAATGATGACACCGATGTTTCGGAAGGTGACGGCCCGATAATTAAAAGGGTCATCGCAACCGAGGGGCAGGTAGTGGATATAGATTTTGAAAAACAGGTCGTAAAGGTGGACGGTGAGGTGCTTGATGAACCGTATGTCAGTTCCGAAACGGTAAAGCGCGACGTTGAATTTCCGCTTACGGTCAAAGAGGGGCACATATTTGTGCTCGGTGATAACCGCGCAGTATCGCTTGACAGCCGCTCAAGCGATATAGGTCAGGTGGATACCAGATATGTTTTGGGCAAAGCCGTGCTTCGCGTGCTGCCGTTCGGCGAGTTCGGAAGCGTTTATAAGAACAGTAAATAAAGGTGAATTAATGGATAATCAGATAAATTGGTTCCCCGGTCATATGGCAAAAACACGCCGAAAAATTAACGAGAGTTTGTCACTTGTTGACGCGGTTGCCGAAATTGTTGACGCAAGAATACCGGTTTCAAGCCGAAATCCTGACATAAACGAATTGGTTAAAAATAAACCGCGCCTTATTTTGCTTAATAAATGCGATTTATCGGATCCTGCCGCCAACCGTGAATGGATAGAATACTATAAAAGCCGCGGCATTACGGCAATATCGGTTGATTGCAAAACAGGCAGGGGAGTTGACCGTTTTGTTGCTTCGGTTAAAGGCATTTTAAGCGAAAAACTTGAATATTACCGCAGCAAAGGAATGGTCGGCAAGACCGTTAAGGTTATGATAGTGGGCATACCCAATGTGGGAAAGTCCTCGTTCATAAACCGTATGGCAAGATCCGCACGCGCAGTAGTGGCTGACCGACCGGGGGTAACGCGCGGTAACCAGTGGTATAAAATTGATAAGCAACTTGAATTGCTTGATACTCCGGGTGTGCTGTGGCCTAAGTTTGACGACCCGACGGTCGGCGAAAATCTGGCGTTTACCGGTGCGATTAAAGATACCGTTGTGGATACCGAAACGCTTGCTTCGTTGCTTTGCGGCAAACTTTCAAAACTTTATCCCTCAGCGCTTGTTTCGCGTTACGGAATCGAACCGCCTAAAGAGGACACCGAGCCGTACGAAATACTTGAAAGTATAGCAAAAAAACGCGGCTTTATAATGAGGGGCGGCGTTTTGGACACCGAACGCACCGCAGCTATAGTGTTAGATGAATTCAGGGGCGGTAAACTCGGAAAAATAACGCTCGAAATGCCGGAAAGAGGTTAAAACTATGCCGAATTATGAATTTGAAGATAACGCGCGGCAGCAAGGTTTTAAACTTATCTGCGGCGTTGACGAAGCAGGCAGAGGACCGCTTGCAGGCCCTGTCTGTGCGGCGGCGGTTATTTTACCGCAAGGTACGGTTATTGAGGGGCTTGACGATTCTAAAAAGTTAAGCGAAAAAAAGCGTGAAAAATTGTATGACATAATAATCTTAAAGGCTGAGGCTTATTCGGTCGCGATGGCTTCTGTTGAAGAAATCGAAGAATATAACATTCTTAACGCAACCTTTCTGGCAATGAACCGTGCAATAAACGGGCTGTCGCCGAAGCCTGATTTCGCACTTGTTGACGGAAACAGGGAACCTAAGGGGATTGCCGTTAAATGCGAAACCATAGTGAAGGGCGACTCAAAATCCATGTCGGTAGCCGCCGCGTCAATACTTGCTAAGGTCACCCGTGACCGCCTGCTTTATGAATACGATAAAAAATATCCGCTGTACGGTTTTGCCGAACACAAGGGCTACGGCACAAAAAAACACAGGGACGCAATAATGAAATACGGGCCGTGTGAGGTTCACCGACTGTCGTTTTTAAAAAAGATATATGAAAAACAACGCTAAGGAAATAGGCGACCGCGGCGAGGCTGTTGCGGCGCAGTATGTAAAGCAAAAAGGCTTTATCATTTCAAAAACCAATTATCACAGCCGCTTCGGCGAAATAGATATAATTGCGGAAAACAACGAATACCTATTGTTTATAGAGGTTAAAACGCGCGCACGGAATTCAATTGCCGCACCGCGCGCCTTTGTTACCAAAACCAAGCAGCAGAGAATAATAAAAACGGCAAGATACTACCTTATGTACAATCCTACCGGACTTAAAATAAGATTTGACGTGGCAGAGGTCATCAAGGACGACGACAACGGGTTTGAAAATGCAACCGTAAACTATATAGAAAATGCTTTCGGGGTGTGACGGATCTATGCGTTGTTTTGATTTGCACTGCGATACGGTATCGGTTCTGTTTGACAAAAATGAAGACTTTGACGGTTTATCTGCGGCTGTTAATAACAGCAGCGTCGGCGTTTTTGATAATTATACGCAGTGTTTTGCGCTTTTTTCGGAATTCCCCGACAGGGAACGGTTTTTTGCCGCTGCCGACTATGCTGAAAAGATACTGCCGAATTTCAGCGGTGGATATATATTAACCGTAGAAAATATGGCGCCCCTTGCATATGAACCCGAACCGACGGCTGTGCTGCACGGCGTCGGGGTGTCTGCGGCAACGCTTACCTGGAACGGGGAGAATGAATTTGCCGGCGGCGTGGGTGCTGACAGCGGACTTAAACCTCTCGGCAGGCGCACGGTTAAAGAGTTTTCCGAATATGGGATAATCTTGGACGTTTCACATCTCAACAGGCAAAGTTTTTATGATGTTGCCGATTGTGCCGATTGTTTTTTTGCAAGTCATACCGCTTTAAGTGAGGTTAACGGTCACCCCAGAAATATTACGGCGGAACAGGCAAAAATAATATCCGAAAAGGGCGGTATAATAGGAGTCTGTTTCTATCCGACATTTTCTTTGCCGGATATTTTTGAGGGTGTTTACAGAAATATATATATACTGGGCGAGAAGGTCGGTTGCGACTGTATAGCCCTGGGTTCGGATTTTGACGGTGCGCGTATGGCGCCCGAACTTGATGGGCCCGATAAACTTCCGGCGCTCTATGCTTATTTAAAGCGGCGAGGATTAAGCGATGATATACTCAACAAAGTGTTTTACGGCAATGCCGAAAAATTTTTTAAAAGCCGCCTAATTAACGGCAATCCGAAGGGAATGAAGTGAAAATGGATTACAAGAGTACAAGAAACAGCAATATTAATGTCACTGCCGAACAGGCTATAGCACGCGGAATATCGTCCGACGGGGGATTGTTTGTCCCATCCCGAATACCGTGCCTTACTACTGCCGACATTAACGCACTTAAAGAGATGAAATATCCCGAAAGGGCGAAATATATACTTAAATATTTTCTCGGCAATTTTTCGGATGACGAACTGTCCTATTGCGTTAACGGTGCATACAAGGGCACTTTCGACAACGATGACGTAGCGCCGCTTAAAAAGGTCGGAGAAAACGAATACTTTTTGGAACTGTGGCACGGGCCGACCTGTGCGTTTAAGGATGTTGCGCTGCAGCTTCTTCCTTACCTGCTTTCGGTATCGGTTAAAAAAACCGGTTCGGACAAGCAAACGGTTATTTTGGTCGCAACTTCGGGCGACACGGGAAAGGCTGCGCTTGAAGGTTTTGCCGATGTGGAAAACACAAAAATTATTGTATTTTACCCAAGTAACGGCGTAAGCGATATGCAAAAACTTCAGATGAGCACTCAAAAAGGGAACAATGTTTATGTAAGCGCGATAGAGGGCAATTTTGACGATGCGCAGACAGGCGTTAAAAAAATATTTACCGATAAAGAGGTTGCCGAAACACTGTGCGGTAAAGGATACGCTTTTTCAAGCGCCAATTCTATAAACTGGGGCAGGCTTGTCCCGCAGATAGTGTATTATATCTCGGCTTACTGTGATTTGCTTACAGCAGGTGAAGATTTGTCAAACGGATTTAATGTCGTTGTTCCTACGGGTAATTTCGGCAATATCCTTGCCGCATATTACGCAAAAAAAATGGGCGTGCCGATCAACAAACTGATATGTGCCTCAAACAAAAACAACGTGCTTACGGATTTTATAAATACCGGTGTGTATGACCGTAACCGCAAGTTCTATACAACGATGTCGCCGTCTATGGATATCCTTATTTCAAGCAATCTTGAAAGAATGCTGTACGAACTTTACGACGGTAATTCGGCTATAGTCGCCGAACTTGAAAAACAATTAACCGAGGACGGAAAGTTTACCGTTACCGGCGAGGCTTTTCAAAAACTTTCGGATATATTTGCAGCAGGGTGCTGTGATGATGAGCATACCGTTGAAACCATAAATAAATATTTTAACGGGTATAATTATCTTATGGATACACATACCGCAGTTGCTGCTAAAGTTTATGACGAATACCGTGAAAACACCGGCGATACACGACCTGTTGTAATAGCGTCGACCGCATCACCGTATAAGTTCTCGAAAAGCGTGCTTAAAGCCGTTGCACCGGAGGACTGTTCGAATGACGAATTTAAGATGGTTAAGGAACTTAATAAAATAACAGGTGTGCCTGTTCCCGCGTCTATAGCCGCTCTTGAAACTGCCGAACCGCGATTTAAGGATGTTTGCAAAAAAGAAAATATGCTTGACGCCGTTTACGGATATCTGTTTAAATAATTAAATGGGACGCCCGAAATACGGGCGTCCCCACATAAGAAAATGGCCTTATTTCGCTTCAAAGGTAGCGCACTCGGTACCTTCGCAGCAGTCGGTGCATCCGGGGCCTACCGTTATGTGTCCGGCATGGCAGCAGTCGCTGCTGCTGTGGTATTTGCAGTTGCTTACCTTACAGGAAATGCCTTCGATTTTTTCGCAGTCTTTACAGTTATCAAACATTTCGGTTACTCCTTTTATTTGTTTTAGACGCTTTTCATCACGCCTTTATTATTATTCTCAAAACTTTAAAAAATATTATATTCTGTTTTAAAAAAGGGGAATGCAATGTCACTGTTTGCAATATCCGATCTCCATTTGTCGCTTAATACCGATAAGAAAATGGATGTTTTCCGCGGATGGGAAAACTATGTGGAAAGAATTGAACAACAATGGAAAAAAATTGTCGGCGACGGAGATACGGTAGTTATTCCCGGCGATATATCGTGGGAACTCAAACTTGAAAATACAATTGCGGATTTTAGTTTTCTGGAGTCGCTGCCGGGCAAAAAAGTGCTTTTAAAGGGCAACCACGATCTGTGGTGGTCAACACGCAATAAAATTGATAATTTTTTTGCCGAAAACGGATTTAATTCTTTAAGTGTGGTTTATAATGACGCCGTAAATGTCGGTCGGTATGCCGTGTGCGGCAGCCGCGGCTGGTTTTACGACAGCGCCGAACCGGAGGAAAAAGTGGTTATGCGTGAGGTCGGCAGAATAGAAAGATCGGTGGGAGCTGCCCACAGTATGGGACTTGAACCTGTATTTTTTCTGCATTATCCGCCCGTATATGCCGGCAGCGTATGCCGCCCGATTTTTGATAAAATCAAATCTTTGGGTATACAAACCGTCTATTACGGGCACATTCACGGAAGCGGTTCGGGTCAGATAATAAATGAGTTTGAAGGCGTGAAACTAAAACTTGTGTCAGCCGATTATCTCGGATTTACCCCGTTTTTGATAGCAAAAGCCTGAAAACAGCAAAAAAATCTTATTTTTTTCAATTTAAGTGTAGAAAAATTGCTCTTAGTGTGATATAGTATTATGGATAATTTAATGGAGGTTATTAAAATGAGTTTAAAAGGGTCTAAAAAAGTTGAGACTAACCGCTATGAACTTGATATAACCGTAAGTGCGGAAGATTTCAACAAAGCGATTGACGAGGCTTACCGCAGGGAAGTCGGTAAAATTAATATTCAGGGATTCAGGAAGGGTAAAGCACCCAAAAAAATAATCGAAAAATTTTACGGTGAAAACGTTTTCTTTGAAGATGCGCTGAACATACTTTATCCCGACGCGGTTGAGGGCGCAATTGCAGAATCCGGTCTTGAATTTATCGAAGATAAAATTGATTTTGACCTTGTATCAATGGATAAGGAAAACGGTGTTGAATTTAAAGTTGTGATAACCGTTAAACCCGAGGTAGAGATTGACGGTTATAAGGGTTTAAAGGCAGAACGCGTTATCCCGAAGGTAACGGATGAGGAAGTTGATGCTGAAATTTCCCGTATGGCTGACCGTAACGCACGCGTTATAACAGTTGAGGACAGAGCTGCCGAGAACGGCGATATTGCCGACATAGATTTTGACGGATATGTTGACGGTAAGGCATTTGACGGCGGTAAAGCCGAGCACTATTCGCTCACATTGGGCTCGGGCGCATTTATTCCCGGATTTGAAGATCAGATAGTCGGTCACAACGTAGGCGACGAATTTGACGTTAACGTTAAATTCCCCGAGGATTACAATGCGGAAGAACTCAAAGGCAAAGAAGCGGTATTTAAAGTTAAACTGCACGAAATAAAGAAACGCGAACTTCCCGAAATTGACGATGAGTTTGCAAAGGATGTCAGCGAGTTTGATACAATAGCCGAATTTAAAGCCGATCTTAAGAAAAAGGCTGAGGAAAGAAAAGCGTCTGTTGCCGATGCGGACGCAGAGGATCAGATAGTTAAGCAACTTGCCGAACTTATTAAAGCGGAAATTCCGCAGGCTATGATTGACAAAAAGGCTGATCAGAGCGTTCAGGACTTCGGATACAAGTTGCAGATGCAGGGTATGGATCTTGAAACCTATATGAAATATACCGGCTCAACAGTAGCGGATCTTAAGAAAAACCTTATGCCGCAGGCAGAAATGCAGGTTAAAATAAGGCTTGCGCTTGAAAAAATAGCCGCACTTGAGAAACTGAGTGTTTCGGAGGATGATGTCAACGCAGAGTATGAAAAACTTGCGTCGCAATATTCAATGAAATCCGAAGATATTAAGAAATATATTCCGTCATCGGAACTTGAAAAAGATCTGCTTGTTTCAAAAGCACTTGAATTTGTTAAGGCGGAGGCTGACATTGCCGATGTTGAAGCAAAGAGTGAGGAAAAAACCGCGAAAGCGGCTAAAAAACCTGCCGCAAAGAAAACAGCGACCAAATCAACTGCCTCTAAATCTACATCTGCAAAGAAAACGGCAACCGAAAAAACAGCAGAGTCAACAACCGAGAAAAAAGAACCGGCTAAGAAAACCGCCGCGAAAACCGGCACATCTAAAACAACTGCTGCTAAATCGACCGCAAAAAAAGCGGCAACAAAAACAAAAAAGGCCGATGAGACCAAATAAACCTGCACTTTGGCGTTTATATTTAGAATTATCGGTTCATAATATTTAAAAAATAGGGTGGGCAGATATTTCTTCCCACCCTAATATAACGGTTTACCGAAATAAAATGAGGAGGCAATAATTATGAATATGAATTTAGTGCCGTATGTTATTGAACAAACAAGCAGGGGCGAGCGTTCCTATGATATTTTTTCAAGACTGCTCAATGACCGTATAATTATGCTGCACGACCAGGTTGATAACGCTTCCGCGAGTCTTATCATTGCTCAACTTTTGTATCTTGAGGGAAAGGATCCGGAAAAAGATATTTATTTCTATATCAACAGTCCGGGCGGTTCCGTAAGCGCCGGTATGGCGATTTATGATACAATGAAGTATATTAAGTGTGATGTCAGCACGATATGCGTCGGCATGGCGGCAAGTATGGGTGCTTTTCTTCTCGCCGCAGGCGAAAAAGGTAAAAGATATGCCCTGCCTAACAGCGAAATTATGATTCATCAACCGCTCGGACAGGCGGAAGGTCAGGCTACGGATATTCTTATCCATGCCAATCATATTAAAAAAATCCGCGAAACAATAAATAATATATTGGCTGACGCTACCGGCAAGCCGCTTGAGGTTATTGAACGCGATACGGATCGGGATAATTTTATGTCGGCTGACGAAGCGTGCGAATACGGTCTTATAGATAAAGTTATTACCAACAGAGAATAAGGGGCTGATATTTAATGCCGAATAACAAGGATAACAGCAAAGAAATGCGCTGCTCATTTTGCGGAAGAATGCATTATGAAGTTGAACATTTCATTTCCGGAATAGACGCGTATATTTGCGATGAGTGTGTTGAAGTATGCCATTCGCTGATAACCGAAAAACCGTCGGATAAGAAAAAAAGCAGTAAAAAAGAGGAGTTTAAACTTCCAAAACCGGCTGAAATAAAAGAATATCTGGACAAGTATGTTATAGGTCAGGACGAAGCAAAAATCGCGCTCAGCGTAGCCGTGTATAACCACTATAAAAGGGTGTTTTACAATGGCGACAGCGATGTTGAAATCGGAAAAAGTAATATTTTAATGCTCGGCCCTACAGGTGTGGGCAAAACTTTGCTTGCCGAAACACTTGCCCGCTTTCTTGATATCCCGATTGCAATAACCGATGCCACCACATTGACCGAAGCAGGTTATGTGGGCGAAGATGTTGAAAATATTCTGCTGCGCCTTATACAGGCAGCCGATTTTGATGTTGAAAAAGCGGAACACGGTATAATTTATGTTGACGAGATTGATAAAATAGCAAGAAAATCGGAGAACACATCTATCACCCGTGATGTAAGCGGAGAGGGTGTTCAGCAGGCACTCCTTAAAATTCTTGAAGGTACTGTTTCAAATGTTCCGCCGCAGGGCGGAAGAAAACATCCGCAGCAGGAATTTATACAAATCAATACAAAGAATATCCTGTTTATATGTGCCGGCGCATTCGACGGTATTGAGCAGATTATCGGCCGACGCATCAATAAAAACAGCGGTGTAGGATTTGGGGCGGAGGTTAAATCCAAACGCCAGATAGAGGAAGAAAACATCCTTGAAAAGGCAACGCACCGTGATCTTACAAAATATGGGCTTATACCCGAACTTGTAGGCAGACTTCCGGTTGTTACAACCCTTTCCCCCATGACCGTAGATATGCTTGCAAAAATCATGACCGACCCCAAAAATTCTATAATAAATCAGTATAAGGAACTTTTCAGAATGGATGGCGTAAAACTTGAATTCAAGCCTGACGCTATCCGTGAAATTGCAGAACTGACCATAAAACGCAAAACCGGCGCAAGAGGTTTACGCTCAATTATTGAGGGTGTTTTGGGGCCGCTTATGTTTGAAATTCCTTCCGACGATACCGTAAGCAGTGTTCTGATAACTGCCGAAACGGTTAACGGTACGGGTAAACCTAAAATAACAAGAAAAACGGGTGAGAAGGAAACGGCATAGTTTACGGATTGTAATATAGCCGAAAACCACGTTTTTTGTGTGCCCTCACAAGTTGTGAGGGCTTGCGGTTGACGGCAGTCAGAGCGCTGAAGGTAAGCATAAATCCGCTTGCCTTTGCCTGACTGCCGTTAATCTTTTGTCGGCAGCACGTCCTCGGCATTCTCGCCGTAGGAAACAGGAAAGGGCTGTACAAACTTGCATTTGGCGGCTTTTAATGTCTATCCGTCAACTACCGGAATTCTCAAAGTTCATGGTTCCGCCTGACGGCTGATTTTTGTAAGTTTTTTCTTTCCGCTATGTTCCGATTCAAAGCTTAGAAAAATCATATGCCGTACTTTGGTTTTATTTTTTGCTAAAATGAGTCACATCTATTTATATCGCAAATAAAAAATTAAAAAAATCCTTGTGAATAAATTGACAATCAGGCGGTTTTAGTGCATAATAGACTATATATAAATGAGAGAGGATGAAGCATAATGGGAATGACAATAGCACAGAAAATAATCAAATCCCATTTGGTAGACGGCGAAATGATCGTCGGCAGCACCATTGGCCTTAAAATTGACCAGACCCTTACACAGGATGCAACGGGTACAATGGCATATCTGGAATTTGAGGCAATGGGTGTGGACAGGGTTAAAACCGAAAAATCGGTTGCTTACATAGACCATAACACTCTGCAAAACGGGTTTGAAAATGCGGACGATCACAGGTTTATACAGTCCGTATGTAAAAAACACGGCATTTATTATTCGCATCCCGGTAACGGCATATGCCATCAGGTACACCTTGAGCGCTTCGGCATACCCGGCAAGACCTTAATAGGGTCGGACTCTCATACTCCTACAGGCGGCGGCATAGGTATGCTGGCAATGGGCGCGGGAGGAATGGATGTCGCCGTTGCTATGGGCGGCGGTGCTTACTATATTCCGATGCCCGGTATGATACGGGTAAATCTTAAAGGCAAACTCCGCACGGGCGTTGCCGCAAAGGATATTATACTTGAAGTTTTGCGTATACTGTCGGTTAAAGGTGGTGTCGGATATATTGTTGAATATGCAGGGGAGGGCGTTGCGACGCTTTCGGTTCCCGAACGCGCCACAATAACAAATATGGGTGCCGAACTCGGCGCAACCACTTCAATTTTTCCGTCTGACGAAGTAACTGCAAAATTCCTTGAAGCGCAGGGGCGCGCGGCTGACTTTGTTCCGCTTTCAAGCGACGCCGACGCGGTTTACGACAAGGAAATAGAAATCAACCTTTCCGAGTTACAGCCGCTTGCGGCAATGCCGCATATGCCCGATAATGTTAAATCGGTGTCCGACATAGGCAAAATAAAGGTTGACCAGGTACTTATCGGCAGCTGCACCAATTCCTCGCTTTTCGATATGCTTAAAGTTGCCGAAATCTTAAAGGGAAAAACTGTATGCCCCGATGTTTCGGTTGCCATTGCGCCCGGTTCAAAACAGGTGTTTAATATGCTTGCCGATTGCGGTGCGCTTTCAGACCTTATTGCAGCAGGCGCGCGTATACTTGAATGTGCCTGCGGACCCTGCATAGGTATGGGGCAGTCGCCTAATTCGGGCGGTGTTTCGCTCAGGACGTTTAACCGCAACTTTGAGGGGCGTTCGGGAACTGCCGACGCAGGTATTTACCTCGTCAGCCCCGAAACCGCAGCTGTCAGTGCTCTTACCGGTTATTTGACCGATCCGACAACCGCAGGCCTTGATTTCAGCGGTGTGGTTATGCCGCAAAAATTCCTTATTAACGATAATATGGTGGACGCTCCGGCACCTGCCGATGAGGCCGACAAGGTTGCAATTTTGCGCGGCCCCAATATTAAGCCTTTCCCGAAGACCGAGCCGCTGGCTGACGGTATAGAGGCACAGGTACTGCTTAAAGTCGGCGATAATATAACAACCGACCATATTATGCCGGCAGGCGCAAAAATTCTGCCGCTTCGCTCAAATATCCCGAAAATTTCGGAATATTGCTTCACAAGATGCGATGAAGATTTTCCGTCAAATTGTAAAAAAGCAGGCAAAGGCATTATTATAGGCGGCGAAAATTACGGTCAGGGCTCATCGCGCGAGCATGCTGCGCTGGCTCCGCTTTACCTCGGCATAAAGGCGGTTATTGTTAAAAGCTTTGCGCGTATACACGTTGCAAACCTTATAAACGCGGGCATTGTTCCGCTCACATTCAAAAATCCTGCGGATTACGAGCGTATAAATAAATGGGATAAACTCTCCCTGCCGAATATCAAAGCAGAAATAAAGGCGGGCGGCGACATTACGCTTACCGATAAAACAACAGGCGATAGCATCCTGCTTACCCCCGTGCTTTCGGGCAGAAGCAAAGATATATTGCTTGCCGGCGGACTTCTTGATTACACCGCCAAAAAATCATAATACACGGGGCGGCGGGGGTTAATTTCCGCTTGCCGCAAGAAAGGTTGAGGTGACTTATAATGTCAGAACAGTATGTTAAAGACGCGGTTGCAAAGTTTGAACAGTTGGTTCGCGAACAGCAGGCACGCGCAGAAAAAATCAAATCCGAAAAAGAATTTGTCGACTACGACAAATTGGACAAAATAATAGTTGGGGTTTGCGGCGGCGACGGAATCGGCCCAGTAATAACAAATGAGTCTGCCACGGTGCTCAAATTCCTGCTTGCCGATGAGGTTGCGGCAGGTAAAATAGAGTTCAGAAATATTGACGGACTTACAATCGAAAACCGCGTTGCGGCAGGCAAGGCGATCCCCGATGATGTTATGGATGAACTTAAAAAATGTCATGTTATATTAAAAGGCCCGACAACAACTCCGCGTGCGGGCGACCCGTGGCCGAATATCGAAAGCGCCAATGTTGCTATGCGTAAAGAACTTGATCTTTTCTGCAACCTTCGCCCAGTAAGAGTTCCGGAGCAAGGAATAGACTGGACATTTTTCCGTGAAAACACGGAGGGCAGTTATGCCGTAGGTTCGAAGGGGATTAATATAACCGATGACCTCGCAATGGACTTTACCGTTACAACGACCGAGGGATGCGAGAGAATTGCGCGCCTTGCTTACGAATATGCGAGAAAGAACAAGAAAGAGCGTGTTTCAATAATAACCAAGGCAAATATTGTTAAAACGACCGACGGCAAGTTCTTAAAAATCTGTCAGGAAATCGGCAAGGAATATCCCGAAATAACAACTGACGACTGGTACATTGATATAACAACCGCAAAACTTATCGATGAAAAGCGCCGCAGAGATTTCAAGGTCTTTATTCTCCCGAACCTTTACGGCGATATCATAACCGATGAGGCGGCTGAATTCCAGGGCGGCGTAGGTACCGCGGGCAGTGCAAATATAGGAAAAAAATACGCAATGTTTGAGGCTATCCACGGCTCGGCTCCCCGTATGGTTGCCGAGGGCAGAGATAAGTATGCCGACCCGTGCTCAATGCTCAGGGCGTCCGTAATGCTGCTTTCACACATCGGAAAACAGACCGAAGCCGACCTGCTTGAAAAAGCGCTTGACATCTGTATGTTTACCGAAAAGAAAATGGCGACGACCGGACGCGATACCGGATGCACCTGCGAAGAGTTCGGTGCATATGTAATGGATACCGTTAAAAAACTTAAAAAATAATTATTAATCGGTGAAAACTATGAGTACATCAAAAGTTTCAACCTCGGTATTAAAAAGGCTGCCGAGATACTATCGTTTTTTGGGCGAACTGAAGGATATGGGAACAGAGAGGATATCATCATCGGAACTGTCTAAAAAGATGGGATTGACCGCAAGCCAGATACGGCAGGATTTTAACTGCTTCGGCGGCTTCGGTCAGCAGGGATACGGCTATAATGTCAGACAACTGCACAGGGAAATAGGTTTGATATTAGGCCTTTACGATGTTAAAAAAATAGTGCTCATAGGCGCAGGTAATCTCGGGCGTGCGGTTGCCGAGCAAATGGATCTCAAAGAACGCGGATTTAAGCCGGTCGGTATATTTGATAAAAAAGAGTCCATAGTCGGTCAGATGATAGCCGGAATACCTGTAATGAGCATAGAAAAACTTGATGATTTTTGCCGCGAGAATCACCCTGTTGCCGCTATCCTTTGCGTGCCTAAAGATGCTGCGGCCCAAATTGCAGAGCAGTTGGTGAAGTTGGGTATAAAGGGTATATGGAATTTCAGCCACTATGATATTTCGATGAAATATCCGCATATAGCGGTTGAGAATGTTCATTTAAGTGACAGTCTTATGTCGCTGTGCTATAAAATAACGCATATCGGCGAAGACGGCGAAGAAGGGGCGTGACCCATATGCGTATACTTGTTATAAACGGGCCGAACCTTAATATGTTGGGCATAAGAGAACCCGATATTTACGGAAAAACTTCCTATGCAGACCTTGTTGATATTATAAATTCAAAGGCGGCTGAGTCTGATGTTTCGGTTGAAATTTATCAGTCAAATCACGAGGGTGATATTGTAGATAAAATCCAGTCGGCGTATGGCAGGTTTGACGGAATAATAATTAATCCTGCAGCATATACACATACAAGTGTTGCAATACTTGACGCGCTTAAAGCGGTGGCGTTGCCTGCGGTGGAGGTGCATATTTCCGAAGTGTCCGCGCGCGAGCCGTTCAGAAGCATTTCATATACAGGGCTCGCATGCGAAAAAACCATAGCCGGCAAAGGGATAAACGGGTATTTAACGGCAATGGATTATTTAATTTCCAAGTTGGGCAAAATTACTCTTGACAAACCAACGGTATGATATTATATTAATATGTGTCGCAACGATTTCGGTGCTTTGTGCCGGAAATTCAGCGGATTACAGTATTCTCAGTTTTTTTGAGGGGGGTATAAAGTAAAATGGTAGCAGAAAAAATTAAAGAGATTCTCAGCGAGCAACTTGATATTGAAGCTGACGAAATAGCCCTTGATTCCGATATTGCCGAAGATTTAGGTGCCGACAGTCTGGATGTTGTTGATTTGATTATGACGCTGGAGGATGAATTTGAGGTTGAAATATCCGATGATGTTATTGAATCGGTAAAAACCGTCGGTGATCTTGTTAATTTTATAGAGGCAAATAAGTAATCAAAATATTTGTGTATTTGTATGACCCGCCCGCAAGGGCGGGTTTAAGTTTGTCAACAGACATCAAAATAAGCGAAAGCCCGCCAAACAGGCGGGCTTTTATTGCCGCATTTTTGCATTGGGTAACACCGCCTGCAGCACCGTCATAAGATATAGTGTAAAAATCTAAATTTGAAAGCGGCGAAAAAATTGAGTTTCGGAACCGAAAAACATCTTTGCGACCTAACGACGGGCGAAGGAGGAATTATAACGCATCTTTTGTCAAGCGGGGATATGCGTCGCCGACTTCAGGATATCGGGTTTATTGAGGGCACGCACGTTACCTGTGTGGGCAGAAGTCCGCTCGGAGATCCGTCGGCATATCTTGTGCGCGGTACGATTATTGCGTTACGCCGTGAGGACGGCTGCGGCATATTTATAAAATGACCTCTTGCGAAATTTTATGTGAAGGGGGATGCGCCCGTGTGGCGGAGATATGAGTAATGAAAATTGCAAAACGATAAAGGTGCTGCTTGCCGGAAACCCAAATGTCGGCAAAAGCACCGTTTTTAACGCCTTAACCGGTATGAAACAGCACACGGGGAACTGGATTGGTAAAACAGTGGAGTATGCGCGCGGATACCGTAAGTTCGGCAGCGTGAATTTCGAATTTACAGACCTACCGGGGACATACTCGTTACTTACCCATTCTAAAGAGGAAACCGTGGCGCGTGACGCAATCTGTTTCGGTGATTATGACTTGGTTGCCGTCGTATGCGACGCTACCGCGCTTGAACGCAATTTAAATCTTGTGTTTCAGGTGCTTGAAATAACAGATCGGGTAATAGTTTGCATTAATCTTATGGATGAAGCGGAAAAGAAAGGTATATGTATTGATATACAGATGCTTTCGCAAAAACTCGGTATTCCGGTAATACCTACGGTTGCCAGAAGCAAAAAAGGTCTTGACAAATTTTTGTCCTGTGCGGTCAAATCGTGCGGTAAAACATTGGCAGCAAATCCGAAAAGGGTGAGATATCCCGACGCCATACAGCAGGCAACAGAACGGTTGACGCATGCGGTTGAAGGCTGTAGGGCGCCGGAATGGACGGCGGCAAGATTGCTTGAATCAAATGCGGAAACAACCGATAAAATAATGAAGCACCTGCCGTACAGTTGCGATCGCGGCAAATTGAAAGAAACGGTTGAAATGCAGCAGAAAGAATTGCTTAAGCAGGGGTATGATTTACGTACTGTCAGCGACCGTATGGTGGCATCATTTGTGTTGCAGGCGGAAATAACGGCAAGTTCGGTGGTAAATATTTCGATAAACGGATCTGCCCGCGACAGGAAAATCGATAAAATAGTCACGGGCAAATTTTTTGCTTTCCCGATAATGATTATGTTGCTTTTATTTATATTCTTTATAACGGTAAGCGGGGCAAATTATCCGTCCGAAAAACTTTTTGAATGGCTGTCGGCTCTTAATTGCCGGATAAACTTGCTGCTTACTTCCGTGGGTATGCCCGAAACGGTACGCAGTGCAGTGTCGGACGGAATGCTGCGCGTACTGTTCTGGGTGGTTTCGGTTATGCTTCCGCCGATGGCAATATTTTTTCCGCTGTTTACACTGCTTGAAGATTTCGGATATCTGCCGAGAATTTCATACAATCTCGACCGTTTTTTTAAAAAATGTTCATCCTGCGGGAAGCAAAGCCTTACTATATGTATGGGATTCGGTTGTAACGCCGTCGGCGTTACCGGTTGCCGGATAATAGATTCTCCGCGTGAAAGATTTATCGGGATATTGACCAATTCATTCATACCGTGCAACGGCAGATATCCGGCTATGATAGCGATAATAAGTATATTTTTTGTCGGTGCGGCTCACGGGTTCTTCGGTTCGGCTATATTAACCGCGGCAGTGGTGTTCAGTGTTGTTATGGCAATGTTTGCTTCATGGATGCTGTCAAAAACGCTGCTTAAAGGCGTGCCGTCCTCGTTTACACTTGAATTGCCGCCTTACAGGACACCGCAGTTTTTCAGGGTGATAATACGCTCGGTGCTGGACAGAACACTTTTTGTACTTGCGCGCGCCGCTGCGGTCGCTGCGCCGGCGGGACTTGTTATTTGGATGTTTTCAAATATAACGGTAGGCGGAAACACCTTGCTTTTTTCAATTACTGAATTCCTTGACCCTATCGGTAAAGTAATGGGGCTTGACGGCGTAATATTAGCGGCGTTCATCCTCGGCTTTCCGGCAAACGAAATAGTAATACCGCTTATGTTGATGGGTTATTCTTCAAGCGGTGTACTTGCCGATTATTCAAACATTGCTTCGCTTAAAACAATGCTGTTGCAAAATGGGTGGCAATTGTCAACCGCGGTCTGTTTTTTAATATTTATGATTATGCATTTCCCATGTTCAACCACGCTTTTAACAATAAAAAAGGAAACGGGCAGTTTTAAATGGGCGGTCGTATCGGTATTGCTGCCGCTTTTTTTCGGTATTGCCGCCTGCTGTACGGTCAATGGATTATTCTTACTTTTTAATTAATAAAAAACACCGTACCTGCTTTGCGGCGGGTACGGTGTGCATTATCGTTTTATACGGTTATCAGTTGGTAACCGTTTTTTCGGTGTCTTTATCAAAAACATGGAGTTTGTTTACATCCAAAGCGACTGTAACAACCTCGCCAACCTCCGATTTTGAATCGGGGTTTACACGGCTTACAAGGTCATGACCTAAGAAATCAAGATACAGATATTTCTCTGCACCCATAGGTTCAACAACTTCAACACTTGCCTGAATGATTCCGTCCTGATGGTCGGCAATGTATCTCGCATCGTCATAAATACATTCGGGGCGAATACCGAGTATAACATCTTTGCCGTTATATGCTTCAAGGCGGCCGCCCTCGTTTTTCGATGCCGGAAGTTTGATTTTCGAGGTCACCGCGGCAACTTCTTCGGTAGCGTCCGATTTGATTTCAACAAAGAAATCCGAACCCTCTTTAACAATAGTGCCTTCAAAGAAGTTCATTTGCGGCGCACCGATAAATCCGGCAACAAATTTGTTCACCGGTGCATCATACAGCACCTGCGGACTTGCAATCTGCTGGATAACACCGTCTTTCATAACAACAATTCTGTCACCCATTGTCATCGCTTCGGTCTGGTCGTGAGTAACGTATATAAATGTTGTTCCGAGTTTTCTGTGAAGTTTGGAAATTTCAATACGCATCTGCGTTCTGAGTTTTGCGTCCAGGTTTGAAAGCGGTTCATCAAGAAGGAATGCGCGCGGTTCACGGACTATTGCACGACCGAGCGCAACACGCTGGCGCTGACCGCCGGATAGAGCCGCAGGTTTGCGCTCAAGCAGGTGAGATATATCAAGAATTCTGGCAGCTTCTTCAACGCGGCGCTTGATCTCGTCTTTCGGAACTTTGCGAAGTTTAAGACCGAAACCCATATTTTCAAAAACAGTCATATGCGGATAAAGAGCATAGTTCTGGAAAACCATTGCTATATCTCTGTCCTTCGGGTGAACGTCGTTCATTCTTTTGTCGCCTATATAAAGGTCGCCGCCGCTGATTTCTTCAAGTCCTGCAATCATACGAAGCGTTGTTGACTTACCGCAACCCGAAGGGCCGACAAAAACTATAAACTCTTTGTCGTCAACATCAAGATTAAAATCGGTTACAGCCTGAACGCCTCCGTTATAGATTTTGGTTACGTTTCTTAAAGAGATGCTAGACATAAAATTACCATATCCTTTCTTCGACACATAATTCCGTCAAAAATCCTGGATAGGTGATTTTCAACGCCTGCGTCACGTGTTACGCCGCCGATATTGCGGCGAAAACGGGTTAATTTTATCGGTGCGCCGCAGCGTACCGATACTTAAATGCCGAAATCGGCGTTTGCTTGAAATTATTATACCAGTAAATACCGTCCGTTTCAATGCATTAATTCTATAAATATTTTTTGCGCCGTTTATTGATATTGTATAGTAAATGGGCGTTTTGCATAAATAAAAGGCGGCGGCATTGCGTTATTTCAGCAATTTAACTTTGCTGTTTCGGCACCCGTCATAGGTCTTGATTCGCCTTCTTTCAGGTTCGGGTCAAGAATCAGTCCTCCTATACTTTCGCGTTTTAATTCATTCACCCCGAGCCCTACCGTGCCGAACATCCGCTTTATCTGATGATACTTTCCCTCGTATATAGTAACCGACGCGAGGTGCCTGTCGCCTGCCGAAACCTTCAATTCCGCCGGCATACAGCGCGTCCCGTCCGCCAACACAATTCCTGCTTCAAAAGCTTTTGCGACGGCGGCGGTCACTTCACCATCCAACGTGACGGTGTAATTTTTGGGTATCTTTGATGAGGGTGAAATAACCCTGTGAGCCAGTTCGCCGTCATTGGTTATAACGATAAGTCCGGTTGTGTCCTTGTCCAGCCGCCCTACGGGGAAAAGGGAGGCACGGCCATATCCGTCGGGTATAAGGTCAACTACGGTTCTTGCGTGCGTATCGCGTGAGGCGCTCAATATGCCTTTCGGCTTATTCATCATAAAATATACGTATTCTTCACGCCTGAGCGTTATGCCGTCTATCTCTACGGTGTCACGGTCGGCGTCAATGTGAATAACGTTCCGCTCCGCCACATGCCCGTTTATTTTTACTCTGCCGGATTTTATAAGCGCGGATATCTCTTTTCGGGTGTAATCGGTTCGTGTTCCTATATATTTTTCAATTCTTTGCCTGTTCATTTATATACATCCTTAAAAAATGCCGTGATCTTGCTTTTTTCAGCCGGGCAGAATCCGGTTATCATATCTCTCCCGCCGCAGCGGCACTTTAATTTGTTCCGCAATGCGGCGCAGATGTCCGCAAAGTCCTTTTCCGGAGGCTTGCAGGCGAACAGATATCCGCCGCCGCTTTTTGAGAATGCCGAGGCTTTACCGCATTTTTCGTATATTTTTTCCGCTGCTTTTATCAGGTCGGCGGTATCGAATTTATTAAAAAACAACGGCTCGGTATTGTCTTCGTCAAGCGAACTTGTAAAAACGTCCGTATACTCCGCTTTCAATCTTGCGCATTCGTATTTTGCCGCCTGCAGTTTTTCGTGCAGTTTATCCACCGCCGCCGCGCAATCAAGCGACGGGGATTTTAAAAGATCACCGATATATTCGGTGCTTTTAAGTCGGGCAGTATAATCGGCAAGCGCGTCTTTGCCGCACTTTATATGTATCCGCATACCGCCCTTGTAATTCTCCGCGGAAATTATTTTAATAATGCCTATTTCACCTGTCCGCGAAACATGCGGTGCACAACAGGCGCAAATATCTATTCCCTCTATGCATACAAGGCGCAGGCGGGAAGTTATTTCTTTTTTGCTGCGGTAGGGTATTTTAGCCGCCTGCCCGTCGTCGGGGAATATTACGGTAACGGGGCGGTTTTCATATACCGCTTCATTTGCCGCCGCTTCAATTTCCGCCAGTTGTAAATCGGTCAAAACGCCGTTGATATCAAGCGTAACATCTGTTTTGCCTAAATGAAAACCTATATTGTCAAACCCAAATCGGGCGTGAATTATTCCGCAAATAATATGTTCGCCCGAATGGTTCTGAATATGCCGCAGACGTCGGTTGCGGTCTACCGTACAGGTGACCTCCGTACCTTCTTTAAGCGGCTTGTCCGTAAAATGGAGGATTTCATCATCCGAAACTTGCACATCCGTTACGGTTGCATCACCGATATTCCCGATGTCGGAAGGCTGCCCTCCGCCTTCGGGCGCAAATGCCGTGCGGTCAAGTATGGTGGCATATCCGCCTCCCTTTACTGTTGTCGCTTTGATCTTTGCTTTAAAAACGGTCAGATTACCGTCGGTTTCATAAAGTTTTTCGGTTATCATCAATACCCTCGTTTCTTACTCTTTAAGTGCTGCAATATCTAAAAATCCGGCTCTGAAATTTATTGAATTTTTATCGATTTTTGCGGAATATGCATACGATGTCGGGGAGAAAAACAGCGGTATAAATCTGTCATTCAAAGAGAGCAGTATTTGTTCTGCGGCATGCATTTGTTCTTCTGTTGAACCGGCTGTACAGGCATTTTCAAGCGCGGTATCAAATGCCTCATTTTTAAATTCGCTCGGGTCGGAAACACTGTCGCTTTTAAAGCGAGAAAGAAATGAAGCGGCACTCAGATCGCCCGATGTAAAGCGGACAAGCGCGATATCGTAATCTCCGCTTGCTATTCTGTTTTCAAATTGCGCTTCGTCTGTCTCCGTTTCAATGTTTATATAGGCGCCCAAATTTTTCTGCCAATCGGATACGACCGACTTAAGCACGGGGCTTATCGCCTTTTCTCCGGTGCAAAGTACCGAAATGTCTTTCGGAAATTCAATTTTTGTGTTGTTTTGGCAGTTTAAAAACGTTTCTCTGGCTGTGCCGGGGTCGTACGTCGGTTCGGGTGCCGCATCCGATGCGGCAAGACTTATGTCACAGTCCGGCGGCACAACACCGTGCGCCGCTTTAAGGTATTCGGGCAGCGCGGCTGCAAGTTTATCAGGGTCAATCGAGATTTTGAACGCGGGCGCAAATTGGGCGATTTTTGAGTCGGGATTGACTATTATCGCATAAAGCGATGAGAAGGTGTTGTATACTCCTTTATTGCTTTTTGAAACGTTTTCTATATCATCAAGCAGAATTTTCACAAAGGTGCCGCCGCTGCTTGCTATAGCGTCCGCAACATATCCCTTCGGTTTTTCGGTTTCTTTTTCAAATGTGACCTCATATGCCTGCGGTTTAAACTTCCCGTTGTATTTTGATGAACTGATAAGTTTCAATTCCCCTTTTTCGCCGTCCCAGGCAGATAGTGAAAAAGGCCCGTTTGAAAGCACGGAATCGTAGTTTAGCCCGTATTTACCCTTGCACCGGTTAAAAAACTCTTCGTTGCACGGCATAAAAACAGGCTGCGTAAGCATAGACAAAAATCTGTCTGACGGTGAAACAAGGACATATTTAACCGTGCGTTCATCCACGGCGTATACGCTTATACTGTCGGGTGAGGTCAGTCCCGCAAGTGCGTCCGCTGCGCCGCGTATATCCGAAATGAGTTGGGGGGATGCCGCCTTGGTGGCAGGGTCTGCCGCACGTCTTGCGGCAAAAACATAATCGGCGGCTGTTACCGCCTCGCCGTTCTGCCAGCAGGCATTTTTTGAAATACGGAAGGTATATTCGCATCCGTCGTCCGACACGGTGTAACTTTCAGCGCCGGCTTTGACAGGTTTGCCGTCCTTGCCCATTCGCATAAGTCCTTCAAATATGTTGCCGGAAACGGTTATTTCGCTTTCGGAGGATGCCAATATCGGGTCAATGTTTTTCGGCGCCGATTCTATTGTGTAGGTAAGTGAAAAACTTTTGTCGCCGCCGCAGGCAGTCAGCGAAAGTGCAATTGCAATTATAATCAAAAAGGATAATGCTTTTTTCATATTTCCCCTCCACAGGTTGGATCAATGTATTTCAAGACAATATGGCAATATGCAATTGCCTGACGTTTATAATTTATTACTATATATTATAAGTAATAGCAGAATATTTTTCAATATATAAAAATTTAAAAAACTTGAAAACCATACCGCCGCGTGATATAATGACAGATACAGAAAATGCGGGTGTTTTTTTCGATTTAAAACTTTTTTGGGAGGCTTTTTGTTTTGAGAAAGACGGAACTTTTAAATAAACTTCGCGAACTTATTGAAGAAAATGCAGAACTTTCGGCTAAAAACAACGAACTTTCCGCAAAGGTAGCCGAACTTAAAGCGCAACTTAAAGGCAAACTCACAAATAACGATATCGGCGGAGAACCGCAGGATGCGGACTGTGAACAAGGGCGGAATATCGCACGGGACGCGAGCATTGCCCCGCAAAAAGAAGACGGCACCACGCCGAGCACTGCGTCGGAAACCGATGAAACACCCGATGCAGGCGCGGAAAACACCGAAACCGCAGGCTCTGAAGATGAAAACGAATTTGCAAAACAATTGTCCGACTGCTGTGAAAAAGCAGCGGAAGTTGCAGTATTCGGGAAAGCGAAAGGGGAAACTCTCTTTGCCGCATTTTCAAACGGTGACGGTTTTTGCGAACCCGATCTTTGTGAAACCGACAAATGTTGTATAGACGATGATATAGCGGATGTCGCAGCGTCATTTGTAGGGCGCGCCGTCATATTAGTGACCGAATTTACCGATGAAATTTGCTCTGCCGGTTCGGATAATACCAAGGAACTTGTAACGCTGGCTCTCGGAAAGGCCGAGGTCTTTAAATCGGATACGGTTGCAAATGCCGAGACAGCGGTTTCAGTCGAAGAATTTTCCGAACTCTGTTCGGATGAATTTGAAAAATTGCGGAAATATATAAACGCATTAAGATTGTCGGTGTGATTTATGGATGTCAGTTTTTTAAAGCACAATGATATTTCTTTTAAAGAAAAGGTTCAAAACTTTTGGGTGTATTATAAATTCAGGATAATTGCCGTTCTGCTTGTGGTGATAATTGCTGTTTTTGCTTTTGCCACGCGGGACAAGGACTCGGATTATGATATTCGCGTTGTAGTGAATGTCGGAACGGTTTTGCCCCGGCAATCAATTGAAAATTTGAAATCGGAATTTGAAAAATACTGCCCCGATTTTAACGGCGACGGAAAACGAAAGGTTAAAATAATAGATTGCTCGTATGATGCTGAAGAACTGAAAAATGAGGAAAGCAAAAACGCCAATACCGACCTGCAGAGGTATGACAGTAAATTTTCGGCGCAGTTCGGCGAGGCGGAAAAAATGCTTTACATTATGTCGCAAAGCGAGATTGACCGTGTGAATGCCCAAACTTCTTACAGCACTATTGTGGACGGCGAGGCATCAGCCTTGTCGGGTACAAGACTTGAAACAGCCGTTTTTGGGAACGGTGACCGAAATTTTGACGACTGCTATATTTTTGTCCGTTCGCTTATCGGTTCGGTAAAGAAAAACAAGGATTCTGAAAAATATCACGGTCAGGCTCAAAAAATGCTTGAAATTATAAACAAAAATCTGTTATAATAATTTTTAGTTTATATCCGCCCGTGGCGCAACCGGATAACGCAACAGATTCCGATTCTGGAGAATGGGGATTCGAATTCCTCCGGGCGGGCCAAAAATCGGCAAATCTCTTTTGAGGTTTGCCGTTTTTTTAAAATGTTCAATGTTCTTTCAATGTTTTGTTTTATCATAATGAATGTATCGGGGGTGTAATAATGAGAATTTTACTTGTTGAGGATGAAAAAAGAATGGCTCAGGCATTGTGTGAAATTTTGCGTCTTGAAAAATATGATGTTGACCACTATGCCGACGGTATAAACGGCCTTGCCGCTGCGGAAAGCAATATTTACGATATAATAATACTTGATGTTATGCTGCCGGGGATGGACGGTTTCGGGATTGCAAAAAGCGTCCGTTCGGCAGGGGTAAAGACACCTATACTGATGCTTACCGCCAAATCGGAACTTGACGACAAGGTTACGGGGCTTGACAGCGGCGCCGACGACTATTTAACAAAACCGTTTATGACCAAAGAACTGCTTGCAAGGCTTCGTGCACTCGGCAGGCGGACTCTTGACTCGGCGGACGGAACCCTTTCCTACGGGGATATTACGCTTGATACCGGCACGCTTACTTTATCCTGTGTTACAAATGGTCAGAGTGTACGGCTTGGCGAAAAGGAGTACCATATTCTTGAATATTTTATTGCTAACAGCGGACGGATTTTAACGCGCGAGCAACTCGCCTTAAAGATATGGGGATATGAGAGTGACGCCGAATATAACAATGTGGAAGTCTATATGTCCTTTACGCGTAAAAAACTTGCTTTTGTCGGTGCAAAAGCCGAAATTAAATCGGTAAGGGGCGTCGGTTATGAACTGAGGTGCGATAATGTTTAAAAAATCAAAAATTAAAATTGTTGCCGCAATTATGTCGGTACTTGTTATACTGTGGGTAGGTACGCTCGGTGTGATTTACGGTTCAAGCTATTTTGAGGTTTCAAAGCGAAACCGAGAAATGCTTAAAGAACACGCCGATATGTATACACTGACCGCTTCCGATGATGACGGCGCCGATAAAAATGGCGACGGTAATGCACCGCCCGAAAAACCCGAACCGGCCGATAACGGACGTAAAGGGGACGGGTTTGCCGATTCCCCGATGTTTCAACTTTCAACATTCTATACCGTTGCCGTGTCGGAAAGCGGCGAGGTGCTTGAAGTAAAAAATGACCGTCCAACCGTTCACAGCAACAGTGAACTTCAAAAAACGGCACAGAGTATTATAGACGACGGCAAAGAAAGCGGAACGGTTAATAATCTTGCTTTTTATAAAGCCGATAAAGGCGGCTACACGCTGATTGCTTTTATGGATAACACGGTTGTAAACGAAAGTGCGACCACCCTGTTCCGCTATACGCTTATCATAGGCGGTGTTGCCATTATTTTATTCTTCTTTTTGGCTGTATTTCTTGCCAAAAGGATAGTTAACCCTCTTGAAGAAAACTATAAAAAGCAAAAACAATTTATTTCAGACGCCGGGCACGAGTTAAAGACGCCGGTGTCGGTGGTCGGGGCAAATGTCGAACTGTTGTCAAGGGAGATCGGCGAAAACCGGTGGCTTGACAATATCCGTTACGAAAATGAGCGAATGGGCACACTTGTCGCGCAACTTCTTCAACTTGCAAGAACCGAGAATGTTACCGTTCAGAAAGAACATATTGATTTCAGCCGGCTTGTTGCGGGCGAGACCCTGCCGTTTGAAAGCGTAGCATTTGAAAAAGGGCTTACCCTGAACAGCAGTATTGATGAAAACATTACGGTGGAAGGGAATGCCGCGCAACTTAAACAGGTTGTGTCAATATTGCTTGATAACGCTATGCGGCACAGTGCGGCAACCGGTGAAATAAAACTCGGTTTAACCAAAGAACACGGGCAGGCGCGGCTTTCGGTAATCAACCGTGGGGAGGAAATTCCCAAAGAGCGGCGTGAGTTGATATTTGAGCGTTTTTACCGCATAGACACCGCCCGAAGCGCAGAGGACAATCATTACGGATTGGGGCTTGCAATAGCCAAGGCGATAACGACCGCACACAAAGGCAATATAAGTGTTTTCTGTTACGACGGATTGGTGGAATTCAGAGTAAAAATTCCTGCCGAATAAATCATATTTTCAATAATTCTTCAATCTTTCTCCTGTACAATGACATTGTCAAAGTACAGGAGATTTCTTATGAAAGGGGTGAAAAGATGAAATACAGAAACGAATGGAAACACGAAATAAACTATTGCGACATGCTTACTTTACGCAGTCGACTGTCCGTTATAGCCAAACCCGATCCGCATACAACAGACGGTAAATACTTTATACGCAGCCTGTATTTCGATACCGCATCCGATAAAGCGCTGAGAGAAAAAACAGACGGCGTAAACAGGCGCGAAAAATTCCGCATACGCATTTATAACGGTGATTCGTCCGTTATTAAATTGGAAAAGAAAAGTAAAATAAACGGGCTGTGCGCCAAACAAACCGTGCTGTTGTCGGAAAGTGAGGCACAGGCGACAGCGCAGGGTGATTACGGTTGGATGACGGCGGCTAAAAACCCCTTGACAGCAGAATTTTACAGCAAACTGACAGGTGGGTTAATGCCTAAAACAATTGTTGATTATACGCGTGAACCGTTTGTGTTTCCGCAGGGTAATGTCCGGGTTACGATCGATTATAACATCAGAACGGGTATAAAATGCACCGATTTTTTAAATTCTGATTGCGTTACTGTTCCGGCAGGGGAATCACCCATTATCCTTGAAGTGAAATGGGATGAATATCTTCCTGATATTATCCGCGATGCCGTTCGGCTGCCCGGCAGGCGCGTAACGGCGTTTTCAAAATATGCCGCTTGCCGTATATACGGCTGAAAAACAAAAGAGGAGTAAATGATATGACTTTTAATGATATTTTTAAATCAAGTTTTCTTGAAAACGTTACAAGCGTAAGCATTCTCGATATGGCTATTGCCTTAGTGCTTGCTTTCGGTATAGGAATGTTTATTTTCCTTGTTTATAAAAAAACCTATCAGGGCGTTATGTATTCTTCAAGTTTCGGCACAACGCTGGTTGCGCTTACAATGATAACAACCGTGGTTATTCTTGCCGTAACTTCAAATGTGGTGCTTTCACTTGGTATGGTCGGCGCGCTTTCTATAGTGCGTTTCCGCACCGCCATAAAGGAACCGCTTGACATTGCGTTCCTGTTTTGGTCAATAGCTGTAGGTATTGTTCTTGCGGCAGGTATGATTCCGCTTGCGGTTATAGGCAGCGTGATAATAGGCATAATTCTTATTGTTTTTGTAAACAAAAAATCGCATTGCAATCCCTATATAGTTGTGATTTCCTGCGTAGATTCAGAATCCGAGGCGAGGGCTGTGGAATTGCTTAAAAGCAATGTAAAAAAATGCGTGGTTAAGAGCAAAACCGCATCTAAAGATTTAATCGAACTGAATCTTGAAGTCCGCCTTAAAGATGAAAATACCGACTTTATTAATAATATCAGTTCGGTCGATGGCGTGAACAGTGCAGTGCTTGTAAGTTACAACGGCGAATATATGGGCTGACGGAGGGGGAATTATGTCAACACACGAGTGCTTTGATAAAATTTGCTGTGTGATTCTCATTTTTACGCTTCTGTTGACCGCTGCTTTTATAAATGCCGAAAGGTTAGGCGTTCAAAAGGCGTCTGCCACAATGGGATATGAAAGCAAATTGTTCGATACTGCCGAGGTTCATAATATCAACATTGTTATGGATGATTGGGACGAATTTATTTCAAATTGCGAGAGTGAAGAATATTATGCTGCCACGGTTGTAATAGATAACGAGGCGTATAAAAATGTTGCAATCCGCGGCAAGGGCAATACATCGCTTACTCAGGTAAAGTCCTACGGGAACAATCGATACAGTTTTAAAATTGAATTTGACCATTATGACAGTGCGAACAGTTACTACGGGCTTGATAAGCT
This sequence comes from Roseburia intestinalis, assembly GCA_963630555.1. Lineage (GTDB taxonomy): Bacteria > Bacillota > Clostridia > Oscillospirales > Acutalibacteraceae > CAVALG01. The sequence goes on from CAVGND010000005.1 coordinate 68,430, forward strand.
GTGCCTTAACAACATAATTCAGGATAACACCTATATGAAAGACTATCTTTGCTATACAATGATGAGGGATATGGGTGTTGCCTCTCCGCTTTGCAGTTTTGTTTATATAACCGTAAACGGCGAAGATTGGGGGCTTTATCTGGCGGTAGAAGGTGTTGAGGACTCTTTTTTAAAACGCAATTACGGAAATGACAGCGGAGAACTCTATAAGCCCGACAGCAGCGGTATGGGCGGCGGACGCGGCAACGGTAAGGCGTTTGATGCCGAGGATGCATCGGATAATATTGACCCGAAAACCGAAAATGTCGGAGAAAAAGCCCCGAATTTCGGGAATGAAAATGGGGAGCCGCCGCAAATGCCGGGCAGTTTTGACAGTTCCGAAACGAACTCGGAGGCGCCTGATTTGCCGGAGGATAATACGGGTGATAACGGCGGCAAATCCGCTGCACCGGGTGATAACGGCGTAAACGGCAGCGATGATATTCTTCTTAAATATATAGACGACGATGCCGACAGTTACCCGAATATTTTTAATAATGCCAAAACCGATATAAGCGAGAGTGACAAAACCCGTTTAATCAAGTCGCTTAAAAACCTGAGCGAAGGTAAAGATTTGGAAAACACCGTAGATAAAGATTCGGTTATCCGCTATTTTGCCGTGCATAATTTTGTGCTGAATTTTGACAGTTACACAGGCTCGATGATTCATAATTACTATTTGTACGAAAAGGACGGGCAAATGCAGATGATCCCCTGGGATTACAACCTTGCGTTCGGCGGTTTCAAGTCGGAGGGAGGGGCAACCGAACTGGTCAACTATCCCATCGATTCGCCCGTTTCGGGCGGCGATACCGCTGACAGACCTATGATAGCGTGGATTTTTGAAAATGAGGAATACACCGAGCTGTACCATAAATATCTGAGCGAGTTTATCAATAAATATTTTGAAAGCGGATATTTTGAAAAAATGGCGGACAACGTAATTTCAATGATTTCACCCTATGTCAGCAAAGACCCTACAAAATTCTGCACATATGAGGAGTTTCAAAAAGGCGCGGAAACACTTAAAGAATTCTGCCTGCTGCGCGCGGAAAGCGTAAGCGCGCAACTTAACGGTACCGTTGCTTCAACATCGGACGACCGTCAAAACGGCACCGATACTCTGATTAATGCCGACGGTATTTCGGTTAATGATATGGGCTCTATGGGCGGCGGAAAAGGCACTGAAAATTCAAAGGCGGGGCAGGGCAACAGCTCCGATTCCGAGCCGGAGTTCGGTAATACCGCGGATGCAACGGGGGACGAAACGGAAAAATCCGATACCGACAGGAAAACTCCGCCGTCACGCAAAACCGATGACGAAAACGGTGAAAACGGCGAGCCTTCGGGGCAGAGCCGCAGCGATATGAAGCCCGATTTTGACAACCGACAGGATGAGAACGGAGATTTTTCGCAAAAACCTGACGATGATAATAAAGATGATAATAAAAATGATAAACAGTCGGGATCGGTTACGCAATCCCAAGATACTGATTTGCAAACATCATGGATAATAATTGCCGTAAGTGCGGCTGTTCTGCTGTCGGGCATTTGTTTTGCTTTGTTCTATAGGCGGTAAAATAATGGCGATAAAATATGCGCGCGGTTACAACCGCGCGCATCGACGCATAAACTGAAATTTATTTTTCCGTACTCACCCTGTAACAGGTTTCGGTGTGATATTTTTCGCCCTTTTTAAGAACGGGGGAGGGGAAGTTTCTGTGTTCGGTCGAGTTCGGGAAATTCTGCGTTTCCAGACACAGCGCACCGTGATTTTTGTACCTGATGCCATATTTGCCGATATCTTTAACATCATTTTCAATGCAGTTGCCCGTGTATAACTGGATTGCCGGCAGCGTGGTTGCGCATTCAAGCGTGATTCCGGTTTTTTCGCTGTGCACCTTAGCGCAAACGGCAAGCGGATTATTAACCGTTTCCGTGTGCATAATAAAGCAGTTGTCATATCCGCCGAAGTCGGATATGGCCTTGTATTTTGAACCAAGCCGCTCGCCGAGTGCAACCGGTTCCCTTAAATCCATGTCCGTTCCGTCAACCGGGATTATTTTGCCTGTCGGCAAACAGTCGGTGTCGTTTTCGCAAAAACTGTCGGCAAAAATCGCTATTTTGTGGTTATCTACGCTCTCGCCGCTGTCGGCACCGTTAAGGTTGAAATAGGAGTGGTTTGTCAGATTGATAACGGTGTCCGCGTCGCTTTCGGCATTATATTCTATCTTGAACACACCCCCGTCCTGTAATGAAAAGGTAACCGTAAGGTCGAGTTTGCCGGGATATCCTTCCTCAAGGTCGGGACTTGTGTAACACATTTTTATGTGGCTGTCGCCGATCTCGCAAACATCAAATATTTTGCTGCTGAAACCTTGTTTTCCGCCGTGCAGGTGGTTAGGGCCGTTGTTGATAAAAAGGTCATATTGTTTTCCGTTTAAAACGAATCGCCCTTTTTCTATTCTGTTGGCAAACCGCCCGACCGTTGCACCGATATAACCGCAGCCCTCCTCGTAGGGCTTTAATTTGTCAAATCCCAAAACAATATCGGTCGCCACGCCGTTTTTGTCGGGGCAGGTGAAGGAGTGCAGGGTTGCACCGTAATCAAGTACCGTTACCGATATGTCGCCGCGGGAAATTTTATAGGCATGAACGGGTCTTCCGTCTTTTGTATGATCAAATAAATACTTTTCTGTTGACATTACGCACCATCCTAAACATACTTTAATATTATAATACCTTTAAATATGTGAAATAGCAAGAATATTTACCGACAGTTAACAATTTTTTTCGGGCGGATGATAAAATATTTATTGAATAAAGAGGTGGCAAAATGTACATTAATAAATGGGCTGCTAAACAAAGCGCCAAAAAAACGCTTAAAGATAAATGGCTTATGGCGGCAGTTGTGTTTACCGTTGCCGCTACGATCTGTATTGCGTACATTCTGGTTTCATCGCTTGTTGTGCTTGTCTTCCGTGCCAACGGCGTGTGGAGCGCGATATTCCCCTCAAAATCGGAATCGCTGTTCAATCCGCGTGACATATCGACAACGCTTATAACGGTCGCCGTTAAACTGCTTGTTCTTCTCCCCGTGATATTGGGGCTGCTGCGCTGGTTCTGGCGTGCCTGCTGCGGTATGTATGACGGGGTTGAAACGCTGTTTTATTACTTTTCGTCAAAAAATGCATATCTCCGCGCCCTTAAAGCGACCGTGATATTTTGGTCGGCGTCGATTGCCGCCGGCTTTGCCTGTATGCTGCCGGCGTATATAACATTTCTCGTAGCATCGCCCGATTTGTATCAGTTCTTCGGCGGCAATATGCCGAGTTTGTTCGGCGCTGCCGGCGCACTTGTACAGCTGCTGCGCCGTATGGGGTATGTTGCGCTCGTGTTTGTCTGGGCAAGACTTATAAATTATTTGCCGATGGTTGTAATATATGACGATGTTAAACCGGAAAAACTTTTCCCGATAACAATGAGGGTGTTTGCGCACTGCACTACGCAAACAATAGGCTTTATTTTCGGCTTTTTCGGGTATATTCTTTTGTCGGTTTTGCTGATTCCCCTTGTTTTTGTAGGCCCGTATATTACTACATCATATATGATGTATGTGAAATTTGTGGTAAATAACTACAATATTCGGGTTAAAAATATGGCTGAAAATGTGCACTTTTGCTGAAAAATCAATTTATGAGAAAAAAATTAAAAAAAGCCTTGCATTTTCGATACTGCTGTGATATTATTAGTAGCGTCCTCTGAAGAGGAACAACCAGTTGGTGTTTATTACGATGAGGGTCCACCCGTTCCCATTCCGAACACGGAAGTTAAGCTCATTAGTGCCGAAAATACTTGGTGGGTGACTGCCCGGGAAGATAGGTTGATGCCAACACAACTGAAGCGGCCGCCCAACAGGGCGGTTGTTTTGTTATATCGGGTATATCACGGCACCTGCATTGATGTGGGTAAATCGCCTTGGCGGACGGTGATCATATGAAAAAAAGATTTCAAAACCAAAAATTTGTAACTGTTTTCAGTTTTATAGCCCTTGCTGTGGCTCTTGTAAATATTCTGTTTTTTATTAAAGATTCGCTTTTTTACGATATGAAGGTCTTGCCGGACGGAAAACTGCTTAACACTGTGGTATCCCCTAACCTTAAATATTCCGTAAAAGTATATTCAATTCCCGAAAGCGGAACGCTTGATGCTGCGGTAAGAGCGGAAATTGAGGAAACGGCAACCGGTAAATCAAGAAATATTTATTGGGAAACGGGAATTGATTCCGCAACCGTATCGTGGGGTGCAAAAGATACCGTTATAATCAACAATCGCCCCATAAATGTAATTGAAGGTGAATACGATTGGAGAGATGATATCTCGTCCCGTAAAATTGCCGACAGATTTCAGCCAAAAACGCCGTAAAGGCGTGTTAATATATAAAAAATCAGAATGAGGAGATGCAGCATATGAAAAAAATAATCAGTAAGCGCGAATACGATACCGAAAAGGCTACGCTTGTCAAAAAATTTACAAGCGGAAATTTCGGAGATCCGACCGGATATGAAGAAAGCCTGTATGAAACGCCGGCAGGGTATATGTTCCTCTATTGCAACGGCGGCGAGGATTCCGCTTATCCGACCGAATCAATCAAATCCGTCAGCAAAGCAAAGGCTGAGGAATGGCTTTCTAAGCACTGATAAAGTTTTAAACCGATAAATGCCGGCAAAGGCGGAATTTCCCCGCCTCTGCCGGCATTTATTTTTGCGTGCGCACAACTTATTTTTTCGTTTTGGCGCGTCGTTTTTTCTTAAATGATTGCACAATGCGGCATATGGTAATGAGCCGCTTGCTTTTTTTGCCCGATATTTGTGAAATTTCGCTTAACATTTGCGGATTTTTCTCTTGACAAATATACTGCGGGGGGGTAAACTATATGTGTA
>CAVGND010000006.1:0-72606 GCA_963630555.1 Roseburia intestinalis
TCTGACGAGGGAGGTGGGTTTTGACCGTAGGTCAAAACTCGGAGGGAGAGATAACTAAGACTAACAGTAACCACCGACCGAGGCGGCAGCCGAGAGGTGGCACGGCATCAGCCGTGACGGAGGGGGAGATACAGCAGACTAAAAGAACAATCCCCGTCTGTCACAAGTCCGCCGCCATCACGACCCGAATCCAGCCCGACACACTGCGTTTTCTTTCCGAAAACGCAGTCTTTTTATAATATTCCCCTTTCCCTGCCGCATATAATTTACAGAGTAAAGAATTTCGCCGGCGACGAAAGGAAATGATATTAAAATGAATAACTACTATCCGGAAGGATTTCTGCTTACGACACTGAAAAACAAATCGGCTCTTAAAAACATTTCGGCGTTACAGGACGCTTGCGAAAAAGGCGATATTTTAGAGGCAAATGCCTTTGTGTGCGACCGTGACCACAACCTGATCGTCAACCTCGGATGTATGCGCGGGATAATTCCGCGTGACGAAGGCGCGATCGGAATATCGGAAGGGGAAGTGCGCGACATTGCGCTTATTTCCCGTGTAGGCAAGCCTATCAGCTTCACGGTCGATGAAATACGCACCGACGGTTCGGGCGTACCGTTTGCAATGCTTTCACGGCGCCGTGCTCAGGAAAAATGCCGCAAAGAATACATATGTTCCCTTGTTGCAGGCGATATCATAACTGCGCGCGTGACCCACCTTGAAAGTTTCGGCGCGTTTTGCGATATCGGGTGTGGAATCGCGGCGCTTCTGCCCATTGATTCCGTTTCCGTTTCGCGTATATCCCACCCGTCCGACAGATTTTCCTGCGGTTCGGTGATTAAGGCGGCAATCAAAACGATTGACGAGCGCGGCAGAATTACCCTTACGCTTAAAGAACTTCTCGGAACGTGGGAGGAAAACGCGGCAGCATTTTCGCAGGGTGAAACAGTGGGCGGAGTTATCCGCTCGGTTGAAGATTACGGTGTGTTCATCGAACTTTCGCCCAATTTGGCAGGTTTGGCGGAGCCTCGAAGCGATGTCAGCGTCGGGCAGGGGGTCGGCGTGTATATTAAAAGCCTCCTGCCGCAAAAAATGAAGGTAAAACTTATAATCGTTGACGCATTCGACCGATGCGAAACACCGCAGGCACTTAAATATTATGTAAACGGCGACCATATTAACCGCTGGCGCTATTCCCCCGATTGCTCGGAGCGGGTTATTGAAACGATATTTTAAATTAATATAACCGGGCTTAACCGTAAATCGGCTCAACCCGGCTTTTGAAATAAGAGGAATATGTAAATTTTTGAAATCGGAAACTGAAAACAGCCTAAAACAACTGTGCTTTCATTTCGCTTCCGCCAAGTCCGTGATTATAGCATTTTCTGCCGTCAAGGAACCACAGTTTGTCCGAAAATTTTTCGTCACCGGCGGCGAAAACGGCTTCCGCCATTTCGTAAATGCAGGCGTCCATACTGTCAATTCGACTTAACATCTCGGCTTCAATAAACGCCGGACGCACCGCCGCACCGTGTTCCGGCTCGCCGTGATGCGAGATTATCATATGCTCAACAAGCATGGCTTTTTTCGGGTCTGTTCCCAGTTTTTCGGCGTATTGCCCGACTATCATCGCACCCTTGACCAAGTGGCCTATCAACATTCCTTCGGTTGAATAGGACTTTACCGTCCCCGCAGGCGAAAGGTCGAATTCATATATTTTTGCAATGTCGTGCAGTATCACGCCCGCAAACAGCAGATCCGCGTCAATAAACGTGTAAATCCGCGCAGCCGACTGCGCCATCCGCAGCATGGAAAGCGTGTGATACAGCAGTCCGCCGCGCATTGCGTGGTGCAGTTTTGATGCCGCCGGCCAAAAAAGCAGTTGCTCGCGATGGTCGGCTATGATAGCGGCGGTCAGCGTTTTAAGGTCGGCGTCCGCCATATTTTCAACCGTCTGTTCGATTTCCGACAGCATATTTTCGCCGGTGTATTCGGCGGATTTGACAAATTGCGAGGGGTCTACTTCGTCCGCCGGTACGGCTTTGCGTATTCTCTCTATCCGCAGTTGGTCGACGTTATTAAAAACCGTTACGGTTCCGCGCACCTTGATAATATCGCCTGCGGCATATGCGCCGTGGGTCATTTCGGAATAATCCCAAAGTTTGCCGTTTATTTCGCCGCTGTCGTCCGAAAGCGTCAGATCGAGATATTGCATACCCTTAGCCGTGGTCTTGACCGCGGCGGCGGTAATAAGGCAAAATCCGTCAATCATACCGTTTGAAATGGTTTTAAAATTCATAGTCGTTTTCCCTTCCGGATGTTGTTAGATGATATTTAGATTCTATACATTATACGCCAGACACTAGACGAGGGTAACTGTAGCTTGAGCGTTGACGGTATGCACTTACCCTTGCCGTTCTAGACTTTAGATTTTAGACGATAGACATGAGATGTGGGTAACTGTAGCTTGAGCGTTGACGGTACGCACTTACCCTTGTCGCCCGTTCTAGACGTTAGACGTTAGACATTAGACTGTAGACAAGTGTGACTGTAACTTGGGTGCTGACGGTATGCACTTACCCTTGCCTCCCGTTCTAGACATTAGACTGTAGATATTAGATGTTAGATGTCAGCCTGTACGCTTACGGTATGCACTTACCCTTGCCTCCCTCTGACGAGGGAGGTGGGTTTTGACCGTAGGTCAAAACTCGGAGGGAGAGATACCGCAAACTAAATATAAACCGCAGCCTGTAGACATTAGAAAAAATCAACAGAAGTTTGAGCATAGACATTAAAAGGCGTTAAGATTAACTTCTTTCTCTCCCTCAGTCAAAACCTACGGTTTTGCCAACTCTCGGCTGCCGCCTCGGTCGGTGCTTCTGCTACGCAGAGGTGTCCACCGGACACCCGCTTCTCGGCTTTGCCTCGACGGAGGGGGGGAGAAAAATCTATCTGCAAGAAGAATTTGCCGTCTGTTATCAAACTCCCGTCTGCTACATCCGGAGTCTATCGTCTGCAGCCTACAGTCTGACAATAATGTCTTCCCTTGCGGGGCCGTTTGAAACATATTTAATCGGCACGCCGATCTCTTTTTCAATAAACTCTATATATTTGCGGCAATTTTCGGGCAGTTCCGAATACTCCCTTATGCCCGAAACATCGCATTTCCAGCCGGGCAGCACGGTGTAAATCGGTTTTGCCTTTTCAAGTTTGGGCGTAACGGGGAAATCACGGGTCACTTTGCCGTCAATCTCGTATCCCGTGCAGATTTTAAGTTCATCAAGATAACCGAGCGCGTCAATAACCGTGAGCGCTGCTTCGGTCGTGCCCTGAACCTCGCAGCCGTAACGTGTCGCAACGGCGTCAAACCAGCCCATCCTGCGCGGACGGCCCGTTGTTGCGCCGTACTCGCCGCCGTCGCCGCCGTGATTGCGCATAAGCTCGGCTTCCTCGCCGAATATTTCGCTTACAAACGCGCCTGCGCCGACCGCCGACGAATAAGCCTTAACAACGGTTATAATATCGGTTATCGCATAGGGCGGAACACCCGCGCCGACAGCGCCGTATCCTGCCGTGGTGCTTGACGAGGTAACCATCGGGTAAATTCCGTGGTCGGTGTCTTTAAGCGAGCCTAACTGACCCTCAAGCAGAATGGTCTTACCCTCTTTATTGGCGCTGAACAGCAGTTTTCTTACATCGCCGACATACGGTGCAATACCGTCACGCCAACGGTGCAGCGTTTCCATAAGTTCCGCTTCGTCAATCGGGTCTTTGCCGTAGATGTTTTTGATTATGTTGTTCTTGATTTCAAGAACCGAGTGCACCTTTGCTTTTAAGCGTTCCTCTTCAAACAGTTCGCATACCTGGAACCCGATTTTTGCATATTTATCGGAATAAAAGGGTGCAATGCCCGATTTTGTAGAGCCGAAACTTGCTTTGCCGAGCCTCTCCTCCTCATACACATCAAGTAGGATATGATACGGCATAACTATCTGCGCCCGCTCGGAAACTATGAGTTTGGGTGCCGGAACACCTGCCGCGGTAACGCCGGCATACTCTTTAAGTATTTTATCAATATCAAGTGCAACGCCGTTACCGATGCAATTGATAACATTGCTGTTAAAAACACCGGAGGGCAGCGTGTGAAGCGCAAACTTTCCGTATTTGTTTTTTATGGTGTGACCGGCGTTTGCACCGCCCTGAAAACGAACAACAATGTCCGCGTCGGTCGCAAGCATATCGGTGATCTTACCCTTGCCTTCATCGCCCCAGTTAGCACCAACTACTGCCTTTACCATTTAAAATCGCTCCGTTTCTGAAATTGTTTGATTTTTAACAAGTGTAAAACGCCCTTGACGGTTTCCGACAAAGGCGTTTTGCTTGATTATTCTTCGGTTGTTTCCGCTGTGTCGGCAACTTCGGCTTCCGCCTCGGTTACTTCTGTTTCTGCTGCCGATTCGGTTTCTGCTGCCTCTGCCTCATCTGCAACTTCATCCTTATTGTCCGCAAGCAATGCACGGATTGAAAGGCTTACTCTGTGGCGTTCATTGTCAATGTCAAGAATTTTAACCTTAACATCATCGCCTATGGAAAGTTCGTCAGCCGGCTTTTCAATGTGTTTATCGGCAATCTGCGAGATGTGAATAAGTCCGTCAACACCCGGAATTATTCTTGCGAATGCACCGTAGGACGCAATGCTTACGATTTTAGCGTCAACCGCATCGCCTGCCGCATATTTGCTTGTAAAGATAACCCACGGGTTGTCCTCCGCTTTTTTGTAGCCGAGCGAAATTTTTCTCTTTTCGGTGTCCATATCTTTAATGTAGACTTCAATCTCATCACCGACCGAAACAACCTCCGACGGATTTTTGATTCTCTGCCAAGAAAGTTCGGAAATGTGAACCATACCGTCAACACCGCCGATATCTACAAAAGCACCGTAACCCGTAAGGGATTTAACAACGCCCTTTATGCGGTCGCCGACGGCGATACTGCTCCATACTTTTTCTTCAGCCTCTTTGCGTGCCTGCAAAAGCAGTTCTTTGGCTGAGCCGACAGCTCTTCTGCCGCGTCCGATTTCAATAATTTTAAATTTAATGGGATTGCCTTTAAGTTCGTTAAGATCCGCGCCGCGAGAAAGCGAGGCATGAGAAGCCGGAATAAATACCCGAACACCCTCGTAATTAACGGTAACGCCGCCCTTTACGACTTCGTTTACAACGCCTTCAAGAATTTCATCGTTATCCTTGGCGTCCAATATTTTAGACCATCCCGCAATAGCGTCAAAACGGCGCTTTGAAAGCATAACCGTTCCTTCGACATCATTGGTTTTCATAACGATAAGGTCAAGCACATCGCCGACATGAACTTCCTTTTCAAGGTCAACATTTGAATCGTTTGAATATTCGTTGGCCGGAATATAGCCTGCGTGCTTTCTTCCGATATCAACCTGAATCTCGGTCGGGTTTACCGCAAGAACGGTACCCTTGACTTTCTGATCGGTATTTAAACTGTTGAGGGAGGCTTCAAGCGCTTCCTCAAAAGTCATTTCTTCAAAATTCTTTTCTCCTGTGATTTCCGACATGGTTAAAATAACCTCCTTTATAATATCGGCCGGGGTTGAGGCACCGGCCGCGACGCCGATCGTTTCGGCACCGCCGACACATTCCGCTTTTAACTCCGCCGCCGTTTCAACCGAAACGACCCTTCGGCAGTTTTCTTCACAGATCTGCCTGAGTTTTGCTGTGTTGGAACTGTGTCTTCCGCCCACGACTACCATTAGGTCACAGCACTTGCTGAGTTCGCGGACTTCCTGCTGTCTTTCGGCAGTAGCATTACATATTGTATCAAAAAAATTCGCGTTTGTATATACCTTTTTTAAAGTTTTTTGACATTTTTTCCACGAATTTTGATTAAAAGTCGTCTGTGCAACCACCGAAATCGGGTCGTTCGGCAAAACATTTCCGCTTTTTACCAAATCATTGAGTTCCCCTTCGTCCGCAAAAACGAAACATTTCCCGTATGAATGACCGACAATTCCTTTTACTTCCTGATGATTACGGTCGCCCGCGATTAAGATGATGTCGCCGGCAAGACTTCGCTGTTCGACGGTTTTATGTATCTTGGAAACAAAAGGGCAGGTGGCGTCACATACCGTTACCCCGAGTTTTTCCGCGCGTTCAAAAACTTCACGCTCAACACCGTGTGAGCGTATCACAAGCGTTTCGTTCCCCCTTGCCTCTTCGGGGGAAGCGACCGTCCTCACGCCGCGGCTTTCAAGTTTTTCAACCATTTGCCGGTTATGTATAATAGGGCCCAGAGTGCAGACGGGCACACCGCTTTTAACAAGTTCCGTTACGGTTTTAACCGCGCGGTCAACGCCGAAACAGAAACCTGCGTTTTTTGCCAAAATTATTTTGCTCAAATTCCCATCTCCAAAAGTTCTGTGATTTTTTCGGATATAAGTGCAGTTGACCTTTTAAGTTCGGGGCGGGACGCGTCGGCAGGGCAGGCGTTTTCAACAGGCTTGCCGAACCGCACCGTAACGCGCGTAAACGGGCGCAGGCTCTTGCGGCAGATTGCCGCCGGGATAACCGCCGCGGGCGCCTTTGAAAGCACAAGCGCAACCCCGGCTTTACATTTAATCGGCTTGCCCGTGCGATTGCGCGTGCCTTCGGGGAAAATTCCCATCAAATCGCCGTTTTCAATTACCGAAATTGCCGATTTTATGCCGTCAGTCGCCGCACCGCTTCCGCGTGAAACCGCAAATGCGCCCAGTTTACCGAAAAACCAACGCGTAATACAGGTCTTAAACAGTTCCTCTTTGCCCATGAAAAATATCTGTCGGTGGGTTGTTGCCGCAAGGAACGGCACATCCGACATAGAGGTGTGATTGCAGCAGAGTATCGCCGCCCCCTCTTTTGGTATGTTTTCCTCTCCTATGACCTTTATGCGGTAAACGGCGTGAAAAGCGACCGAAACCGCAAATCGAACAAATCTGTAAAAAATGGTCATTTAAGCGCCCCCTCAACCACGGCTTTAAGTTTGGCAACGCCCTCCGCAAGGTTGCAGCCGGTGGTGTCAACGGTTACCGAGTCGGGCGCAGGTTTAAGCGGCGCTACGGCACGGGTCGAGTCGTTGCGGTCACGCTCGGTAATATCACGCAGAACCTCGTCATAGGTCACCTGTTTGCCCTTCGCGATAAGTTCGTCATAGCGGCGGCGTGCCCTCTCTTTCGGGTCGGCGGTTAAAAATATTTTAACCTCGGCGTTCGGCAGCACCACGGTGCCTATATCGCGCCCGTCCATTACCACATTGTTGTTTGCGGCAATATCCCTTTGAAGCCCGAGCAAAAACGCCCTTACTTCCGGTATGGCGGAGCAGCGTGACGCCGCAAGCGAGATCTCGGGCGTGCGTATATCGTCCGATACGTCCGTACCGTTAAGAATAACGCGCTGTTCGCCGTTTTTATGGGTAATTTTGACCTCGGTTTTTTTAAGCAGATTTGTTATCGCCGCCGTATCGTCAGGGGCTGTTCCGCTTTTGTCTATCGCAAGGGCGACAGTGCGGTACAGCGCACCGGTATCCACATAAATATAACCTATCTGCGCCGCCAATGCACGGGCAGATGTGCTTTTGCCGGCTCCCGCCGGCCCGTCAATTGCAATTGAAGACATTGTTATTTCCCCTTTTTTAGATATTGGATTTTAGACTTTAGACATTAGACCGTGGTGTACTAGACGTTAGATGCTAGACAGTAGACATTAGACCGTGGTAACGGTAGTTTTAATAACAGACAGTAAATTGTTCTTATCGTTAGTTTTTTCTCTCCCTCTGTCAAAACTTCGTTTTGACATCTCCCTCGTCAGAGGGCGACAAGAGTCTGTGCGTACTGTCAGCCCGCAAGCTGCCATTCACCATATCTAATGTCTACTGTCTAGCGTCTAATGTCTAGAATGGGTGCGGGTGTCCGGTGGACACCTGAAGCGAAGCAGAAGCACCAACCGAGGCGGCAAAGCCGCCCTTGCCTTCCTCTGACGAGGAAGGTGGCACGGCGCAGCCGTGACGGAAAGAGAGAAAAAACCGACGGTAAGAACAGCTCAACGTCTATACTCAAACTGCCGTTACTCACATCTACAGTCTAACATCTAATTTCTAACGTCTAGTACGGGAGGTGGGTTTTGACCGCAGGTCAAAACTCGGAGGGAGAGAAAGAACTATCTGCAACATCAATTTGCCGTCTGTTATCAAACTACACCGTTCCACTGCCTGAAAGTTCCACTGCCTGAAATCTAACGCCCGAAATCCGCCGCTGCGGCGCTTTTTCCTGCAAGGTAACCGGTTGAAAAAGCAATTTGCAGGTTGAAACCGCCGGTGTATGCGTCAACATCTATCACCTCGCCGGCAAAATAGAGTCCCTTTTTAATTTTTGACTCCATTGTGGATGGGGAAATCTGCGCCGTACTGACGCCGCCCCTTGTAACAATCGCTCCGTCAATCGGTGCGGCGGAGATTATCTCTATCGTGAAATTTTTAAGCGCGGCGACAAGGCTTGTCCGCTGCTTTTGGGTCAGCTGAGCCGAGCGCGTGTGCGGGTCTATGCCGCTGCGGCGCACTATCACGGGGATCAGGCGTTTGGGCAGAAGTTTGTCAAGCGAATTTATAATATCTTTCCCCGAAAATTCCGCCAGGTCGCGGCGCAGCCGCAAATCGAGTTTTTCGGGCGAAAGCGCAGGTTTAAGGTCTATCGTGAAACGGTATCTGCTTTGCGGCAGCCGCCTCATATGTGCCGATGCGCTTAAAGTAAGCGGGCCGCTTATTCCGAAAGAGGTGAACACCATATCGCCGAAATCGGTAAAACAGGGGTTTTTTGCCCCCTCCTCGGTTACCGTGACCCCCACATTTTTAAGGGAGAGCCCCTCAAGTTCGCCACAGCAGTTATCGAAGGCGACAAGCGAAACAAGGGAAGGCGCGGTATCGATTATTTTGTGCCCGAGTTCGGCTGCAAAACGGTATCCGTCGCCGGTTGAACCGGTAAGCGGATAGGATTTTCCGCCGGTTGCGATTATCACGCGGCTGCTGCTCAGGGTGTTCCCGTTTTTAAGAAAAACGGTGTAATTCCCGCCGCCTTCTTCGATTTTTTCAACCGCGCTGAAAATAAATTCAACGCCGCGGCTTTTGGCGGTGTTCACCAATGCGTCAACTATATCAACCGCCTTGTCCGAAACCGGAAAAACGCGCTTTCCCCGCTCGGTTTTCAAAGGGACGCCGGCGTTTTCAAAGAACTGCATGGTTGCCGACGGGGGGAATGCGTTGTATGCCGAAAACATAAATTTCGGGTTTTCGAGGGTGGCGGCTATAAGTCCTGCCGCGTCGGTGTTGTTGGTGAGGTTGCAGCGCCCCTTGCCGGTTATCATAAGTTTTCTTGCGGGACGCGGCATTTTTTCGGCAACCGTGACAGAGGCGCCGCAGCCTGCCGCCGTCGCCGCCGCCATAAGCCCGGCAGCGCCGCCGCCTATAACCGTAATATCGGTTTGCTTGTTCATAAATGGTTCCTTTCCGGGGATGATCCATGTTAGATATTAGATGTTAGACATTAGATGTCGTGGGCGGCAGTTTGTATAATAGACAGTAAATTCTTTTTACAGATAATTTTTTCTCCCCCTCCGAGTTTTGCCCGTCGGGCAAAACCCACCTCCCCCGTCAGTGGGAGGCAAGAGTCTGTGCTTACCGTCAGCCCGCAAGCTACCATTCACCACATCTAATGTCTATAGTCTAATGTCTAACGTCTAGAATGTAAATTGCTCGATATCCCGCATAAAGCGGGGGTCTTTATCGCAGTATGCGTGCATAATCACAGGCTTAGTGAGATCCAAAAGCAAAATGCACATAAGCGATTTTCCGTTCACCGTTTTTTTGCCGCCGGTCAGTTCAATGTCATACGGTTTATCTTCCACAATCGCCAAAAACCGGTTGATACTGTCAACATTGCCGAGAAAAATTTTCTTTTCGATCATGATTATTTCCTCCCTGTTAAATGCTCATTTCGCCGCACAGTTGCATTATACACGCCGCAGCGGCAAGCGGTGCGGTTTCGCAGCGCAGTATTCGCGGACCGAGGGTAACGCTTTGCGCTCCGACGGCGTTTGCCGCGGCTTCTTCGCCGATCGAAAACCCGCCCTCCGAGCCTATTATAACGGCGATGTCGCCGCCTTTTTTAAGCCCGACTTCACAAAGCGGAGCACCGCCCCGTTCCGAAAAAAAGAGCGTTTTTTCAAACTCTTTAAGCGAATTTACGCATTCTTTAAATGTTATACAGGGGTTGACCCTCGGTATTGCACCCCGTCCGCTTTGCCCCGCCGCCGCGTCGGCAATTTTTTGCCAGCGCAGAATTTTCTTTTGCATTGCGGAGGCGTTCGGCCGTGAAACGCACCTTTCGGAAAGCACGGGATTTATTTCCGAAACGCCTATTTCGACCGCCTGCCGCACTATTAAATCCATTTTATCCCCTTTCGGAAGGCATTGGAAAAGGGTAAGCTTTGTCTGCGGTTCGGTTCTGCCCTGCTTTTCATCCAATATTTCGGTTTCCACCAATGTCGGCGATACGGCGGTCAGCCGACAGGTGAATTCGGTTCCGCAGGTATCGCATACCGTAACGGTGTCGCCCGCCGCCATCCTGAGCGAGAGCGCAATGTGCGCGGCGTCGCCGCCGTCAATAAACGGTTCGTTTTTAAAATTTTCCTTAAAAAATCTGGGCATATTATCAGTTGTCCTTTTTATCTTTTTCGTCAAGCACGGTGTCGTCAACCGTGAATCCGCCTTCAAATCCGCCGTAATAATCTCCTGCGCCGTCACTGCCCAATTCGCGGAAATATTCATCGTCCGGCGTTTCGTTAAACGGGTCGATTCCCCGACCGTTTTCGTCGGCTTCTTCCGCCGTGCCGCCGATGTCCGCCGCTATCATATCGATGCCGCGATATGACTCGAATTTTGCCGAAAGGCGTTCGCCCTCGGGGTAAATTGCGGCAAACATTTCGGGATTCTTTTTGCGCAGCAGGATTTCGCTTATTAAATAAATAATGAATATAAGCGCCGCTCCTGCCGATATTTTTATGCCTAAGTCAAGCCCCGGCGTTTTATAGGTGAAAATAATCTCGTTGTGCCCTTTTTGACACTCGACCGCCATAAACCCGACATTCACCTTTTCTATTTTCGCCGGCTGCCCGTTTACCGTGGCTGAAAAACCTTCGTCATACGGAACCGAGAAAAACACAAGATTGTCTTTCTGCAGATTTATTTCGGAGATAAATCCGCTGTTTGTATATTCGAAACTGTCGGCTGCGTTAGCGGCAAGTTTGCGGCAATCTTCACGGAAAGCGTCATATCCGAAGCCTATCGACTTTTTCGCGCCGTCCGCCGCGGTATTGCTGTTGCCGCCGTCCGATGAAATATCCTCCGTTCGGTCATCGTATACGGAAGTTTCGCCGCCCGACTGCTCCGCCGAGGAAAGGCTGCCGTAGTCCTCCCCGATGTTTTTCATAAGTTTGCCGTATTTTTGAATCTGCTCTTCATCCAGAAGCAGCGCTTTAAGCATCATATTGCTTATATAGGTCTTGCCGAAGGCGCTGCTCTGCGAATCGGTCATATAATAATCATATGAAAATCCCATGGGGATATAATTCTCATTTTCATATATTTTATGGCCGCTTTGCGTGCCGACGTAATTGTAGCCTTTCATCCGTGTGCCGGTTGCGGTTTCAAAATCATCCTCACCCTCTAAATTCAGTACGTATTTGACCGAAAGCAGCGGGCGCAGAGCGTACAAATCGGTTGACGGGCGGCTTGCCACGTCACGCGTAACGCCGAGACGGTTGTAAAATTCCGTAATTGACGGCGGAACGACGGAATGGAAAGCGTTTATCGACCGTAAACCGTAGAACATCGCCGTATTATCGGTGCAGGCGTAGGTGTCAACACGGTATCCGCCGTCATCGCCGTCAAGGTTGATTTCGCCCTCAATAAGCGAATTTATCATCACGCTTTTAATATTGTAGGAATGACTTTGTCCGCAGGCGATGAAAAAGGTGGTGCAGACAACGGAAATTACGCAGACTATCGGCACGGCGGCTTTGAAAAACAGCCGCTTTTTGCGCTTGATAAGCGGAATAAGAACGGCAAGAATAAGCAGGCAGGCAAGCGAAATAGCCACCGTTGCCGCAAATCTTATAATATATGTGTTGTCCTCGCCTTTTGTGAAAAGCCCGAAGGAAAGGTTGCCGTCGTCGTCGGTTTCGGGAAAAAATGCGGTAATCAAAGCGATGGCAAGCGTGATAAACAGGCACCAGCGGTATGCGCTCCACCATTTTACCTCACGGTCTTCGGCGGACATCGCCGTGGCAAGCGCCATCATAAGTATCGGCATATAGAACCAGCGGGCGTAGTAAGCCGAATTGAACATATAAAATGCACTGTTAAGCACGGGAACCGCCGCCATAAATATCATAACGCCTATAACACGGCGCAGCCAATGCCCTTTTTTGCCCTGCATCCACGCAAATACGCCGACCATACCGAACAGCGGCATCCACCCTGCAAGGCTTGACCATTTCACATCCGCGCCGGGGAAAAATACCGGCCGCGCAGGCAGGTCGGGCGGGAAGAAAAAGCACTCTAAAATATTGCCGTATATCTGGGTCTTTCCGTAGAACCAGGCACTCCAGCCGGTTAAAAATTGGGTTATACGGTCGTTGCCCATAACGGCGGCAGCGGACGGCAGCAGCAGAATCGCCGCCATCGCAACGCCCAAAATACACTCAAACGCCATTATGGCAAAATTCTTAAAGCGGAACTTCCAGCAGCCCGAAAACATACGGATGACATAATAAATTATCACGAAAACAACCATTCCGAAAAAGAAAAAGTAGTTCATGATTGCCGCGGCGCAAATAACAAGCGACAAAACGCCGCGTCGGTTCTCGGCACAAAAGACCTCAACCGCCCACAAAAGCAGCGGGAATATCACAAGCGCTTCGTGAAAGTGGTTGAAAAATATATTGTAAACGCTGAAGCCCGAAAAAGCGTACAAAAGCGCACCGAGCCGAGCCGCACCCGGCGAATCGGTAAAGCGGCGTATGTAAATGTATGCGGTCAGCGCCGCAAACGCAATTTTAAGCGCAAGCAGCGGCGCCATAAGATAGGGTACCGCCTCGGTCGGGAAAGGAAGCGTCAGCCAAAAAAACGGGCTGCCGAGCAGATAAAAACTGTACGACCCAATGAAATTTGCGCCGAGGTCCGTAGTGCTGCTCCAGAAAATATTGCCCGAACGCACCGCCTCGTGGCAGGCTTTGTAAAACGGAATTTGCTGAACGTTAAAGTCGCCGAAAAAGATAAAATATCCGCCGTCTTTAATCACAAACGGTAAAAAGCACAGCACCGCAGTAAGGAGCGCTGTTAAAAATGTAGAAATTTTAAGTTCCTTTTTGGGCATAAGCGACAAACGCGCCATAGCGATACCTCCGTTTCGCGCCGCGTCGGGGCACAGTCTGTTCAGCCCCGACAAAATCACTATTGATATTGTATCATTTTATGGTATAATAATCAATAGTATTATGGCAAATTTCACCGTGCGGCAAAGAAAGGAACGATGAATCGGTATTATGACATCGCATTTTTACGCTGTCCTTTTCAGGATGAAATACATTGAACGGTGGGCGCTTATGCGTAACACCGGCAAGGAAAATTTAAGCGAGCATTCGCTTGAAACCGCCTTTATTGCCCACGCACTCGCACTTATATCCAATAAGCGGCTCGGCAAGAATCTGAATCCCGAACGCGCGGCGCTGCTTGCGCTTTTTCACGATACGCCCGAAGTAATAACCGGGGATCTGCCCACGCCGGTAAAGTATTATAACAGCGATATATCGGGCGCTTATAAAAAAATCGAAAATGAAGCGGTTAAAAAACTGATATCGCTGCTGCCGGAGGATCTGAAGCCGGAGTTTGAAGGCGTTTATTATGACCGTGACCCCGAACTGCACGAAATCGTCAAAGCGGCGGATAAAATATCGGCGCTTATCAAGTGCCTTGAAGAAATGCATATGGGCAACCGTGAATTTGCCGTGGCTGAACGCACCACGCGCGAAAAGATAAAACAAATGGGTCTGCCGGCGGCGGATATATTCGTTTCCGAATTTTTGGATAGTTTTTCAAAGCCGCTTGACGAACAGGGAATACTTGAGGATTAACCCTTCGCCCGCGGGGCGGTAAAGCCCGCCTGTCTTTGCGGCGAATGAAAGGTCTGTTATTTTATGAGTGATAAAAAAAGAATATGCTACGGCTGTATGAACGAGGCGGCCGAGGGTGCGCCGTGCCCCGTCTGCGGAACGCCGGAGGACGATAAAAACCCCGAAAGTTTTCTGCAGTTCGGGCATATATTGGATGACCGTTATCTGCTCGGTAAAGCGATAGAATCAAACGGAGAGGGCGTAACCTACATTTCGTTTGACCGCATGACGAGGAGCGTCGTCCGCGTGCGTGAATTTTTTCCGACGGGGCTTTGCGTCCGTGCGGCGGACGGTTCCGTTTCCCCGGTCGACGGGTCGGAAGAAACATACGACGCTTGCCTTACAAAGTTTTTGCAGCTTTGGGGCAAACTTTATGAATTGCGTGAAACACCGGGGCTGCTGCCCGTGCATACCATGTTTCGCCTGAACGGTACGGCGTACTGCGTTTCGGAAGAAGTTCCGTCGGTCGCCATGCGTGAATTTTTAATAAAAAACGGCGGCACATTAAGTTGGGAACAGGCGCGAAGCCTGTTTTTGCCGATAACGCCGACCTTTATCGCCCTGCATGGCGCAGGTATAATCCACCGCGGCATATCGCCCGATACACTGCTTGTCGGGAAGGACGGTAAACTGCGTGTTTCGGGTATCTGTATTGCCGAAGCGCGCACGGCTGACAGTTGTATGACCTCGCAGCTTTTCCCCGGATTTGCCGCTGCCGAACAGTACGGCAAGGCGGGAACGGCGGGCGAATGGACGGATGTTTACGGGCTTGCGGCGGTGATTTACCGTGCGCTGGTCGGCAATCCGCCGCTTGAAGCGCTTGAACGCCTTAAATCCGATGATATGACGATACCTTCAAAAATAGCGGAAGCATTACCGCGAAAAGTGCTTGAAACGCTGGCAAACGCTTTGCAGCTGATGCCGGGAAATCGCATTGAAACGATGGCGGAACTGCGTGACGGACTTTCGCAGCCGGTGTCTGTGCCGCCCGCAAAAGCGGAATGTGAGCCGCTTGCCGCACCGACGAAAAAATCCGCAAAAAAAGGCGGCGGCGCAAAGTATGTGATTATTTCCGCAGCCGTTACCGCCGTTGTTATGGCGCTTGCCGCGGCGGCGATAGTGTACGTTATAAAAAGCAACGATAAAAAAGATGAAAAATTGAAGTCTTCGTCCGTTTCGCAAATTTCGTCTGTCGCTTCAAACAGCGTCCTGTCCGACAGTACGGTCTACTACGCCGTGCCGAGTTTTGAAGGGCTTACCTATGCACAGATAATGGCTGACAGTAAGTATACCGATAATTTCAACGTCACCGTTGCACACAAGGAATACAGCGATACGGTTGCTCGCGGAGAGGTCATCTCCCAGGAACCCGTTGCCGGAAAAGAGGTTCCCGAATCTACCGAGATACGCATTGTTATCAGCCTCGGCCCCTCGAAAATAGATGTGCCGAATGTTGTGGGCAAAACTAAGTATGAAGCGCTTGTAGAATTGATGCGTGCCGGTTTCCCGTATGAAAACATTAAATTGCAGGAACGTGTTGACGAAACGAGCGAACCCGACACGGTGCTTTCGGTAACACCGTCGGACGCGGTAAGTCCCGACAGTATTATTTATGTTGACATTAATTCTTACAAGGGCGACGATTCCGTGACCGACTCGGGCACGGCGGCAAGCGAATGACACGGGGCTCATTCCCGAAATCCGGTTCGTAAAAGGAGAAAAACAAATGGGTAACACCTCAAACGGAAGCAGGCGGTTTTTTGCTGATTTTAAAAAGTATCTGCCGCTGCTGCTTAACCTTTCTTCAAAGGATATAAAACTTAAATACCGCCGCTCGTTTCTCGGCTTTGCGTGGAGCGTTTTGAACCCCTTGCTTACTATGCTTGTCTTAACGCAGGTTTTCGGCTTGCTTTTAAAAATACAGGTGCCGAACTTTGCAACCTATTATATAGTCGGTGTTTCGATATGGAACTTCTTTTCCGAGGCTACATCGGGGGCGATGATGTCGGTTATAGGCGCCGCGCCGCTTATTAAAAAGGTTTATATACCCAAATACATTTTCCCGCTGCAAAAGTGCCTGTTCGCGTTTATAAATTTTGCTTTAAGCCTTATTGCGGTTATCGCCGTTATGCTGATAGAGGGGGTTTGGCCTACCCTTACAATTCTGCTCGCCCCGCTTCCGATATTTTATTGCTTTATTTTCAGCGTCGGGTTCAGCCTTATGCTCAGTGCGCTGACGGTGTATTTCAGGGATATTATGCACCTTTACGGCGTGCTTTTAACCTTGTGGATGTACCTGACCCCGATAATCTACCCAATAAGTATAATTGAAAATGCGGGCGGGCGTATGGCTCGTTTGGTGCTCACCGTTATAAGGTGCAATCCGCTCTATCATTATGTTAAATATTTCAGGAACGTTATGATGTACAACACCGTCCCCTCGCTTAAAGAAAATGCCGTTTGTTTGGGTATGGCGCTTTTCTTCCTGCTGCTGGGTGCGCTGATATTCAAAAAAGCGGAAAAGAAATTTATCCTTCATATATAAGGGGGCGGAAATATGAACAGCGAAAATGCGGTCGAACTACGCAATATAAATATGGAATTTAATATGAGCAACGAAAAGTTGGAAAGTTTAAAGGAGTATTTTATTAAACTTGCCACGCGTAAACTGATGTTTCAAAAATTCGTTGCGCTCGACAACGTGTCTTTTGATATAAAAAAAGGCGACGTTTTCGGCATTGTCGGACTTAACGGCAGCGGAAAAAGCACCACGCTTAAAATCGTTTCCGGAATTTTGACGCCTACTTCGGGTACGGTAAACACCTGCGGCACGATAGCGCCGCTTATAGAACTCGGCGCAGGGTTCGATATGGATCTCACCGCTCGCGAAAATATATATCTTAACGGCTCTGTTCTCGGGTATTCCAAAAAATATATGGACGAAAAGTTCGACAAAATTGTGGAATTTTCGGAAATGCAGGACTTCCTCGATACGCCAATGAAAAACTATTCTTCGGGTATGGTGGCGCGTATCGGTTTTGCCATTGCAACCATGACCACGCCCGATATTTTGATTGTTGACGAAATTCTCGCCGTGGGCGATTTCCATTTCCAGCAAAAATGCGAAAAGCGCATAGCCGAAATGATGAGCGATAATACCACGGTTATCGTGGTTTCGCATTCCATTGAGCAGATTGAGCGCCTGTGCAAGCACTGCATGTGGCTTGAAAAGGGCAAGGTGAAAATGATAGGCGAAACCGCCGAGGTATGCAACGCGTATAAAAACGCTTAACCCGTCGGGCAGGTGCAAAATGGATATTTTAAGATTTTTAGAGGGTTTGCGCACCCCGTTTTTTGACCGGTTTTTTTCGCTTATCACCGTAATGGGCGAAAGCGTGGCTGCTATTGTCGTTATGCTGCCCGTGTTTTGGTGCATAAATAAATCGCTCGGTTATTATATGATATACACCTCCTGCTTCGGCATGGGGATAAACCAGTTTTTAAAGGGGATTTTCAAGGTCCCGCGCCCGTGGGTCAAGGATAAGAATTTTACAATTGTCGAAAGTGCAAGGGCAGCCGCAACAGGGTACTCTTTCCCAAGCGGCCACACCGCAAACGCTGCGGCTGTGTTCGGCAGCCTTAGCACCGCCGTGCGTAAAAAACGGGCCAAAGTGCTGCTGTGGGCGGCAATCGCGTTAATCGCCTTTTCACGGCTTTATCTCGGTGTTCATTCGCCTGCGGACGTTGCCTTTTCCCTTGTGATAACCGTGCTGCTTTTAGCGGTTATGCATTTTGTTTTAAAGGCGGCGCAGTCACGCCCCGCAGTTTTTACGCTGCTTAATATAGCGCTTGCTTTGCTGGCGATAGGGCTTGTTATTTATTGCGAAACCGCCGAAAAAAATGACGAATTTGCCAAACAGGGGCTTAAAAATGCGTATGTAATGGCAGGCGTTTCGCTCGGCGTATGCGTTGCCGAATTTTGCGACCGTAAATTCACAAAATTCTCGGTAAATGCGCCGATAGCCGTGCAGTTTTTCAAAATAACAGTCGGTATAGCGTTGGTGCTTTTGATAAAAACGGTCTTGAAACAACCGCTTTACGCGTTGGGCATAGGCAATTACCGCGCCGACGCGATACGTTATTTTATCCTTATAATCTTTGCCGCCGCCGTTTGGCCGGCAACCTTCGGCTTCTGGAACGGGTGCTACGGCAAAATCATGCGCCGCCGCAAGGCCGACGCATAAACAAATTTAATAAAACGCACTTCAGGTGCAATGCGGGCAGTGCCGAAACCTCAGGGTTTCGGCACTGCTTTTCGCCTTGTTTTGCACGCCGTTTTACATTATCCGCTCGGAGAATATATCCGCCGAAACGCTGTCGTACAGCCTGTTTATTGCGGTAAAATCCACCGCATCACAATACTGTTTTTCAAGTTCATCGTGCAGCGATTTGCATTTTTTCATAACCTCGGCGGCGCTTTTCTCAAGTTCTGCCGCTGTTCTGTAACCGAAGTTTATCAGTTCTTTGTTTATATTTTCCCCGTTTAAAAACCGCTTTGCGTGTATTTGCCGTTTGCAGCCGGGCACGGTTTTGCGTGTTCCCGTCACTACGGCAACCCCCGCCTGCGGTATTATAATGTGCCTCAAGCAGCGGTCGGGCAGCAGAGGGTCGGGGCAGAGAATAAAATCGTACCCTCTTTCCTCGGCGGCTTTTGCTATTCCGCTTATAACCGCGTCGGCAGCGATGCCGTAACGGTCGTCTATCACGGTTATGTCACTCACCATCCGTGACGGTGCGTCGCCGAAAAATATGTTCCCTTTGCAGGTAAGTCCGTCTAAAAAAGCGGTCACACTGCGGTGTTTGCCGTTTCCCGTCTGCGGCAGATGCCTGCGTGCGAAATTTCGGCAAAAAGACGCCGCCTTACCTTTATCTATGCAGGCACCGAGCGGTACAAAGGCAGACTTTTTAAGCGCTGCCGCCGCCGCTGTGTAGCGATATACAAGCCGATAATTTTCGGATATTCGGCGCTTGATATCAATAATGTCGTTTCTGCGGCGGCGAAGTTTTCGGTAGTCGAACGCATCGCCGAAATTTACCGTTCGTTCAACACAGCCGATATTTTCGCCCTCAACAATATGCGGCGCCGTCCCGTCCATTATCACGGTCGATATTTCGGGTATAATAACCGCATCAAGCGAGTCGGGGTCGCCAGTGCAGGGGCTTATTATCGGCAAAAAACCCCGTTCGGTCGCTTCGGCGGCTATTTTTTTCATAAATGTGGATTTCCCTGTGCCGGGGCCGCCCTTGATTATGTGCGCAACCCATCCGCTGCCGCCGTCATATACCGAGCCGAATTTTGAAATAAATCCGCTGCCCGAATTACAGCCCAAAAACACCTTCGGAAGTAAAGTTATGTCAGCCATATTCCCACCTCAAAATCAAAAAATCAGTTCGGTTTTTAAGTCGGGTAACCGTTCCCATACTATTATTTCCCGTTTTTTGTTGTATTGCCGCCTTTTTTTCGCCGCAGTAATTTAAAAATGTCGGCTTGATTCATACAAAACAATCGAAGTAGCGGCAAGCGGAATACTCCGATTGCTTTGTCTACGGTATATTTTATTCCGCTTCCCGCCGTAATGATACAGATTATTAAAATTAAAATCCGCCGGCAGGGGTGGAGCCAAAGGCGGTAAACCGCCGAATAGCGGACGGTAGTTAGGGGATAGACAATAGTTTGTTCCTGCTGTTGGTTTTTTCTCTCCCTCAGTCAAAAATCAAAGATTTTTGCCAGCTCCCCCGTCAGGTGGAGCCAAGGGCGGCGCTGCCGCCGAATGGATAACGGAAATCGGTTACAGCTAAGGGCGGACAAACCGCCGTCGGTTTACCGTCAAGCGGAGGCAGGAGTTTGAGAACTGCCGTCAGCAGTCCGGTAAAGCCAAGGGTTTAACCCTACCGCCGACCTGTCAAATCGCCGTCTGCCGCATCCGATGTCCGATATCCGATGTCCGATATCCGATGTCCGATATCCGTCATTTCAATCACAGCCAAAGCGTTTCCGCGGCGTGAAAGTGAGCAAAACCGATTTTTTTAATTTTAAAAAATATTAAAACCGCATATATCGGGCATAATTCTATTAGTGTTACATTGACGGTAACAAATCTGACAATATTTTCGGAGGAACTGAAATGAAAAAAATTCTTGCTTTTATATTAGCGGTAGGATGCCTTTTGTGGCTTGCCGGCTGCGGCAATTCGGGCGAAAATGCCGGCGGCGAAATATCGGTGTTTTATTATACTTACAGCGACACCTATATTTCAAGCGTGCGCACGGCGATGGACAAACTGCTTAAAAAGAACGGGTACAGTTTTAATAACTATGACGCCAACGGCAACCAGACAACACAGACGGAGCAGGTAACCACGGCGCTTGCCAAAGGTTCAAAATTATTGATAGTCAACATTGTTGATACGGGTTCAAACGACGCGGCGCAAAATATAATCGACCGAGCAAAAGCGAAGAATGTTCCGGTTATTTTCTTTAACCGCTCGGTTGAAGAATCGGTTATTACAAGTTATGACAAGTGCGCCTTTATAGGAACGGATTACGAAATGGCAGGGCATATGCAGGGCGAAATGATAGGCGACTATGTCGGGAAAAATTTTGACGATATAGACCTTAACGGCGACGGTAAGATAAGTTACGTTATGTTTAAAGGGCAGGAAGGCAATATGGAGGCAATCGCCCGAACGAGATACGGCGTTGAAGACGCCGACAAGGTTTTGAAGGAGGCAGGAAAACCCGACCTTGTTTTTTACGATCCGTCAAACTCCAAAAAGTATCTTGTTGACCAGAACGGTCAATGGTCATCCGCGGCGGCGACCGATTATATGAGCACAATACTCGCGCAGTACAGCGAATCAAACAACAATATGGTCGAACTTGTAATAGCAAATAATGACGAGATGGCGCTCGGCGCGGTGTCGGCTTTGCAGGCGGCAGGATACAACAAGGGCAAAGGAAAGACGATACCGGTATTCGGGGTTGACGCTACCGACGCGGCAAAATCGGCAATTGAAAGCGGGAGTATGGCGGGCACCATAAAGCAGGACGGCGAAGGAATGGCGGAAGCAATCGTCACGGTTGCGGACAATCTTTTGGGCGGCAAGGATATGTTTGAGGATATTGACGGCGAGAAAATCGTCGGTAAATGGCGCATTAACATTCCGTACTCCAGATACACCGCTTCTTAATACGGTTAAGGGGGCTTTTACGGTATGGAACAAGAAAACGGCGGCAGACCCGTGCTTTTAAAAATGGAGGATATAGACAAATCCTTCCCCGGGGTGAAGGCGCTCAGCAAAGTAAGCCTGACGGTTAAAGCCGGTACGGTGCATGCGCTTATGGGCGAAAACGGCGCAGGGAAATCCACCCTTATGAAATGCCTTTTCGGGGTATATTCAAAGGACGGCGGCAGAATATTTTTAGAGGGCAGAGAGGTAAATTTTAAAAATTCCAAAGAGGCGCTCGAAAACGGAGTTGCAATGGTGCACCAGGAACTCAATCAGGCGCTGAAACGCAATATCATGGACAATATGTGGCTGGGGCGTTTTCCGACGGTCGCAAAGGGCGTGCCCATAACCAGCGAAAAAAAGATGTACCGTAAAACACGGGAAATTTTCGACAAACTTGAAATCAAAGCCGACCCGAAAACCGTTATGGCCCGTATGCCGGTATCACAGCGTCAGATGGTTGAAATCGCAAAAGCGGTATCTTACAACGCAAAGGTCATTGTATTTGACGAGCCGACCTCTTCACTTACGGAGGCTGAGGTCGGCCACCTTTTCAAAATCATTAACATGCTGCGCAAGCAGGGCTGCGGAATAATATATATTTCACATAAAATGGAAGAAATATTGCAGATATCGGATGAGGTTACAATAATGCGCGACGGGCGGCACATTGCAACACGCTCCGCAAATCAGCTCACGATGAATGAGATAATACGGCTGATGGTAGGGCGTGAACTGAGCAACCGATATCCGCCCAAAACAAACCGTGCGGGTGAAGTTTACCTTGAAGTAAGCGATTTAAGCGCGGAATATTCAAAACTGCGCGACGTGTCCTTTAAAGCGAGGCGGGGAGAGATTCTCGGCGTGGCGGGGCTTGACGGGTCGGGCAGAACCGAACTGCTTGAAACCCTTTTCGGTACAGCCGCGCGCAGGTCGGGCATTATAATGCTTAACGGGCGGCAGGTGCGCAACCGCAATTCAAGGGAATCAATTAAAAACGGATTTTCGCTTTTAACGGAAGAGCGGCGCGCAAACGGCATATTCGGTATACTGAATATCCGCGAAAACGCGACAATATCCAGTCTTGAAAAATGCCGCACGGGGCCGTTTATAAGCAAGGCAAAACAAAAGAAAAGCACCGAGCGGTGCATAAATTCCATGCATATCAAAACGCCGACGCAGGAAACAAAAATACGCTCGCTTTCCGGCGGCAATCAGCAAAAAGTCATTTTGGGGCGCTGGCTGCTTACCGAGCCCGACGTGCTCTTACTTGACGAACCGACGCGCGGCATAGATGTCGGCGCAAAATATGAAATATATCAACTGATAATCGAACTTGCCGAAAAAGGGAAAACCGTTATTATGGTTTCCTCCGAAATGCCGGAACTGCTCGGAGTATGTGACCGAATATTGGTTATGTCGGGCGGACGGCTTGCCGGTGAAGTTGACGCGGCGAACACGAATCAGGAAGAAATTATGACGCTCGCCGCAAAATATGTTTAGGAGTGAAACCGATGTCAGACTCGAACAACAAAGGTAAAAAACCGGCGGGAAAACAGGCAGCATTTATGGGTATGGATGCACACGCCAAAAGGCGCGCCGCCGGTGATTTTATTCTGAACAACGCAATGTATATTATAATATTCGCATCCATCGTATTTATTGCCGTAAAGGTTCCGGCTTTTATCTCCGTTTCGTCGGTTATAAATATCATATCGCTTACGGCGGCAAAACTGCCGATCGCGCTCGGAATAGGCGGGGCGATAGTTTTAACCGGTACCGATATTTCGGCAGGGCGCGCCGTGGGTCTTACCGCATGTATTGCGGCTTCGCTTCTGCAATCGGTCGGATATGCGAATAAAATATTCCCCTCCGTCGGCGTAGTGCCGCTCTGGCTGGTTCTTTTGGCGGTTATAGCCGTGGGCGCGCTGATAGGACTTGTAAACGGATTTTTTGTTGCCAAATTTAAACTCCACCCGTTTATCGTAACCCTTTCAACGCAACTTATCGTTTTCGGACTTGTGCTTATGTATCTTATGATAGGCGGAAATAACGGTCAGACCATTTCGGGACTTGACCCTTCTTACACAAATTTCGTGCGCGGCACACTTTTTACCGTGGGTAATGTAGCCGTCCCCAAATACGTGCTTTATTCGGCGGTTTTAACCGCGCTTATGTGGGTAATATGGAACAAGACGAAATTCGGTAAGAATATGTTTGCCGTAGGCTCGAATGAAGAAGCAGCCAACGTTTCCGGCGTTAATGTTTTCCGAACGATCGTGCTTGTTTTCGTCCTTGCGGGCGCTATGTACGGTATAACCGGGTTTATAGAGGGCGCGAGGATAGCCTCCTGCTCCGCCAATACGGGGCTTAATTATGAGTCGGACGCTATAGCGGCGTGCGTTATCGGCGGCGTTTCATTTGTCGGCGGTACGGGTAAAATAAGCGGTATCGTAATAGGCGTTTTCCTTCTGCAGATAATTTTTGTCGGGCTTAATTTTCTGTCGGTTGACGCCAATATGCTTTATGTAATCAAAGGCCTAATTATCCTTGTCGCCTGCGCTGTTGATATGCGTAAATATCTGGCGCGTAAATAATCCGAAAGGCGTGAGCAGCGTGGAAGATAAAAAGGTAAAAAGCGGCGGACTGTATAAAAATGTCAGCATGTCGCTTCGCACCGCGAATATATTAACGGCGGCAGGCTGTATAATTCTGTTTGCCGTTATTATGTGGGCGATACTAGACGCTAGACTGTAGACGTTAGACGTTAGACACTAGACGTTAGACACTAGACATTAGATGTGGAAAGCGGTAGTTTTGATAACAGACAGTTGATTGTTCTTACAGTTAGCTATTTTCTCTCCCACAGTCAAAACCTACGGTTTTGCCAGCCCCCTCGTCAGAGGGGGCCAAGGGCGGCGCAAACCCCACGGATTATTACGAAAAAATTAAAAAAATCGCCCCGAAAATTTTTTAATAAAAGGCTTGACAAACCTCGCTTTAGGGTGTATTATAATAATAACGAACATTTGTTCGGCAAACGCTTTTAGTTGTCTGTTCCGCTTTGTCGGGCGGAAGGAAGGGGATTTTTATGACTTGGTTTATGGTATCTTCCGCATTGGAAATTATTGTTGCGGCTTTTATAATTTTCGGGCTTTTTAATGAAGAAAAACTTATCAGTTTTGAAGATAAGATAATTGACCTTTTCCGCTCAAAGGGTTCGGGCAACCGTGGCGGCAGCGGCTGCTCAAAATATATTGCGGACAAACGCAAAAAATCGGGCTGCTGACGCCGCGGCGATTCAGCACCCGACCGCATAAGCCGCATAATGCAAATAAATATAAGCCGCACAATGTAAAAATAATAAATGCAGGGACAGCCTTACACGGCTGCCCCTGCGTGTTTTTTATATTCGTCGATTAAATTGAAAAATACTGCCCTACCGTTCTTGTGAGGGTGTTTTTTCTGAAATCGTATTTGCGTATGGTTTTGATTTTTTTAAGTTTTGAGCCGTGTGCAAGTGCAGCATACGCCGCAACGGTTTCGCGCTGTTTCGGTGTCAGTTTATCGCCGTACAGGCGAAGCAGTTCGTTTGCCTGCGCAAAGGCGGCGCGGTAGTTTGCCGCCGTTTGTTTTCTTGTTTTGATTTTTCTTACTATAAATTCCGTGCCCGTTGCTTTTTTTGCACCGACCTGATTGTCGCCGTGCTGGCAATAGAGCATTGTCGGTTCGTCAAGATAATCGGTTTTACCAAACGCCGCCGCAAGCAGCGCAAGCCACCAATCGTGCATAGCGCAGGAGTCGGGCACATTTTTTGCAAGATTTAAAAGGCCGCGGTTTATCATAACGGTACAGCCGGTAACATTATTCTGAACCAGCAGATTATTTAAAGCGCTGCGTTCGGGTGAAATCGCCTGAAATTTAAAAAACGACGGCGCAATAATATTCAGTTCGGCGTCCGCTACCGAAAGGTCGGTATGTATAAGAACGGGAGTCTGCTTATCGCCGTTTTCGGTTTTAAGCATTTTTTCAAATGTTTTTTGGATTTTATCGGGCAGCCAGTAATCGTCCTGGTCGCAGAACATTACATAATCATCATTGACAGCCTTTATCAGTTCAAAAAAATTACGGCAGGCGCTGCCCGTAGGTTCGCCCTGCAAAACGGTTATTTGCGAATACCTGTCGGCGTATTCTTCCGCTATTTTCAGCGAATTATCGGTTGAGCCGTCATCCCTGATTAAAATATTGAAATTTTTAAAACCGCCGCCGAGTACGGAGTCAAGTTGGCGGGCAAGATATTTTTCGCCGTTATAAACCGCAAGGAGTATAGTTACCAATAAATTCACTTCTTCCGCTGTTTTTTATTATTGTACCACCGCGCCGCCCCCACCGCAAGAAAAAGTTTGATATTATATCGGCGTTGCTATTGCAATGGTGCGGTTTTCTGTTGTATAATAACACTATAAATGTACAAAGAGGTATTGTATGAAGTCATATATGATAAATCTGATACGGCACGGAAGCACCGCCGCCAACGCGCTCGGTCAATATATCGGGTCAACCGATGTAGGCTTAAGCGAGGCGGGCAAAGAGGAACTGCACGAACTTTTAAGCACGGGCATATACCCCGAGGTTGATATGCTGTATTCAAGCCCGCTGAAAAGATGTACCGAAACGGCGCACATACTGTATGAAGGGCTGCCCGTTAATATGGTCAAAGACCTGCGTGAATTCGATTTCGGGATATTTGAGGGAAAAACCGCCGAAGAACTCGAAAATGACCCAACCTACCGCGATTTTATCGGCGGACGGCTGCGGCAAATTCCGGAAGGCGAGGATCTTAACGAATTTTCAAACCGTATAGTTTTGGGATTTAACAAGGTGGTGCGCCACCTTTCGCAGTCGGGCTATACCGATGCGGCGCTTATTATGCACGGCGGCGTTATTATGAGCCTGCTTGCCTCCTGCGCCTTTCCGCGCAAGAGTCAATTGGAATGGCGAAGCGGAAACGGCTGCGGATACTCTGTGCTTGTTACGCCGTCGCTTTATGCAAGAACGGGGGCAATCGAAGTGATTGCCGAAATACGCCCGTAGAATGTGACAGGTTCAAGTCCTGCCGTAATAGGGAGTTGTTATGGTCGATACAATTGTGCTGCTTAACTGCGTGCTGCTGTTTTTTATATATCTTGTACCGGGTTTTGCGCTTAAAAAATTTTCGCTTATAGGCGATTCGTTTGCAAAGGGTCTTTCAACCCTGATTTTATATGTGTTGCAGCCGGCAATGCTTATTGTCGGATTTGTTGACGATTTTAACGCAAAGACCGCAATTAATATTTTATGGGCGTTCCTGCTTTCGATGCTCACGCTCGGCATATCCTACATAATAGCGGTAAACTGCTTTAAAGGCGCCCCGCCCGAAAAGGCGAAGGTCTTGCGGTATGCCGCCCTGTTCCCCAATGCGGGATATATAGGTATGCCGCTTATTACCGCCGTTTTCGGCGCAAAAGCCGCCGTTTACGTTACGGCGTACGTTATAAGTTTTAATATCTACGCATGGAGCCTCGGCTGCCTTATTTACACCCGTGACAGGAGTTTTGTTTCGCCTAAAAAGATATTCATTAACCCCGCCACGGTACCCATATACATAGGGCTTGTGATATTCCTGCTGCCGATAAATACCTATATACCGCAGACCGCAGTAACCGCCCTTAACGGCCTTAAGGATATGGTCGCCCCGTGTTCTATGCTGTTAGTCGGTATAAAAATTGCCGACATTAAATTGAATGGGCTTTTAAAAGATATGCGTATGTGGGGATGTGCCGCGCTGCGGCTTTTGGCGTTCCCTGCGGTATCCGCCCTGCTTATTGTGCTTTTAAAACTTGCGGGAGTGCAGACAGACCCGACGGTCAGTGCCGTTACCGTTATATGCTCGGCTACGCCAAGCGCCGCCGCCACCTGCATATTTGCCGAAAAATTCGGCTGCGACGGGACCTATGCCGGCAAACTCGTTTCGGTCACAACGCTGCTCTCGGTCATTACAATACCGCTTACTTCGCTGATTTTAAATATTATTCAGAGGATATGCCATGCTTAAAAAACATCTTTCGGTTCTGCTGTGTATATTTATCCTTGCGGCTGCATTTCCTTACGCCGGCGCACAAGCCGCGTATACGGTTGACCCTGCAACCGGAGTGATTTCCGATTTTGACAAGTCGCTTTCGGGCAAAGTGATTATACCCGAAACCGACGAAAGCGGCAATAAAATAACCGAAATAGCACCGTACGCCTTCCGCGGCTGCGATTTGATTACCGAAATAGTAATACCCGAAACCGTTACGAAAATAGGCGGCGCGGCATTCAGCGGCTGCACCGCGCTTGTTTCGGTTACGCTGCCGAATACCGTAACCGCCCTGCCTAAATACGCTTTTGAAAACTGCACGGCTCTTACGGCGGTCAATCTTGAGAATATTACGCTTATTGACGACGCTGCGTTCTGGGGCTGCACCGCGCTTAAAACGGTGGCATTGCCCGACTTGCTTGAGGTTATCGGCGTCGGTGCGTTTTACAAAAGCGGGCTTGTTTCGGTCACACTGCCCGAAAGCGTCACTTCGCTCGGAGCATCGGCGTTTGACAGCTGTGCTTCGCTCGGAACGGCAAACCTGAACGGCTCGTTCAAAACCCTCGGTGAAGATACCTTTTTCGGATGCGTTTCCCTTAACCTTGTATCGCTGGCTGAAGGGATTACCGCCATATGCCCGTCGGCATTCGAGGGGTGTTCCTCGCTTCGCTCGGTATACATACCGCCGTCAGCCGAAAATATTGCCGAGGATGCGTTTAAGGGCTGCGGCAATTTCGCAATATCGGGCAAATCCGGCTCGTTTGCCGAAAAATTCGCAAAAGAGCACGGCACCGAGTTCCGTGACTGCGAAGGTCACAGCCATATGTGTTACAATTGGGAAACGGACGGCGAAAGCGGCGAAAGTGCAGTGTTTGCCGAAGGCGATTGTGAAATTTGCTGTACGCACGTACGCCTTCGGGCGGAGGGTTCCGATATAATATCGGGTGATACCGACCTTGACGGAACCGTTAACGCCAAAGATGCTGCCGCAATCCTGAAATATGACGCGCAGATTTTGCCGCTGTCATTCCTTTCCGCCGTTCGGGCAAACGTGAATTTTGACGACTCCGTTTCAACGGAGGACGCGATAATGATTTTGCGATATGATGCGGAAATAATAAGCCGTTGGTAAAATTCGGCTTAACCGATTTTAAAAAAGATAAGAGAGGGAAATTATGTATCCGTTAGTATTATTACCGACAGTTAAAGACTACATCTGGGGCGGAACGAGGCTGCGTGAAGAATACGGCGTAAAGACCGACCTTGACAAGGCGGCGGAGGCGTGGGTTCTTTCCTGCCGTGACGACGGCCCGTGCACCGTGCAAAACGGCAGTTTGGCGGGCAAAACATTAAAGGAAGTTCTTGATATCTGGGGCAGTGCCGCAACGGGGAGCGACTGCGAAAAATTTGAGTTTTTCCCGCTGCTTATTAAACTTATCGACGCGCGCGACAGGCTCAGCATTCAGGTTCACCCCGATGATAAATATGCCGCCGAACACGGCGGCGGTTACGGAAAAACCGAGATGTGGCATGTTGTTGACTGTGCGGAAAATGCAAGCCTTATCTACGGCTTCAACCGCGACACCGACAAAGAGGAATTTAAACGCCGGATTGAGGACGATACCCTTACGGACATATGCAATTTCGTTAAAGTTCGCAAGGGCGACACGTTTTTTATCCCGTCGGGCACGCTGCACGCTATCGGCGCCGGGATACTGATAGCCGAGGTTCAGCAAAACTCAGACACTACATACCGTGTATCCGATTACGGCAGATTGGGGGCAGACGGGAAACCGCGGCAGCTGCATATCAAACAGGCTCTTGATGTTACCAACCTTAAAAAATCGGAATACAGGCGTGCAGAAGGCAGCAAAAACGAAAACGAAAACGGAACCGAACTGCTGGCGGATTGCAAACTGTTTAAGGCGGAGCGTTTAACCCTCTGCGGGGAAACGGAACTGCTTAATAATTCCTGCTTTGAATCGCTCATCTGCCTTGACGGGTCTTTCACCCTTTCATGGGGCGGCGGCACGGAGGAAATTAAAAAAGGCGGCAGCGTATTTATCCCGTGCGGCACAAAAGTAACGCTTTGCGGAAACGCCGTACTGCTTAAAACAACGGTTTAAAATGAAAACGCGGAGGCAAAATCAATGGAAATTACTAAAGATATAAAATATGTGGGCGTCAACGATAGGGATATTGACCTTTTTGAGGGACAGTTCACGGTTGAAAACGGAATGGCGTACAATTCATACATTATAACCGATGAAAAAATTGCGGTTTTTGACACGGTTGACGCCCGATTCGGGGAAGAATGGCTTGCCAACATTAAAACCGTATTGGGCGAAGCGAAGCCGGATTACCTGATTGTTCAGCATATGGAACCCGACCACTCGGCAAATATTATGAATTTTAAGGCGGTCTACCCCGACGCAACGATAGTCGCAAGCGCAAAAGCCTTTGTTATGATGAAACAGTTTTTCGGGACCGATTTCGCCGAAAACCGCATTGTCGTCGGCGAAAAAGACACGCTGTGCCTCGGCAGACACACCCTTACGTTTATAACCGCACCGATGGTACACTGGCCCGAAGTAATAGTAACCTACGACAGTGCCGACAAAGTTCTGTTCTCGGCTGACGGGTTCGGCAAATTCGGCGCGCTTGACGCCGAAGAGGACTGGGCGTGCGAAGCGCGCAGGTATTATTTCGGAATAGTCGGAAAATACGGCGCACAGGTACAGGCGCTGCTTAAAAAGGCAGCCGACCTTGATATTCGGACAATATGCCCGCTTCACGGCCCCGTCCTTTCGGATAATTTGGGATACTATTTGGGGCTTTACAACACCTGGTCGTCTTACAAAGCGGAGAGTGAGGGCGTTGTTATAGCCTACACCTCGGTTTACGGCCATACGGCCGAAGCGGCGAAAATGCTTGCCGACGAACTGCAAAAGCGCGGCTGCAAGGCGGTGCTTAACGATTTGGCAAGGTGCGATATGTATGAAGCGGTTGAGGACGCTTTCAGGTATGACAGGCTGGTGCTTGCAACCACTACATATAACGCCGGCATTTTCCCTTTTATGCGCGAATTTATAGAGCATCTTACCGAGCGCGGGTATAAAAACAGGACGGTGGCATTTATCGAAAACGGCAGTTGGGCGCCGACCGCCGTTAAAACAATGAAAACGATGCTTGAAGGTTCAAAAGACCTTATATTTGCAGAGCCCGAAGTTAAAATCCTCTCAGCATTGGACGACGGCAGCCGTGCCGACATAATCTCTTTGGCGGAACGGCTTACAAAGTAAAAAAACACACCGTGATTAAAAAAACCTGTAAGCGGCGGCTGCCGTTTACAGGTTTTTACTGCTGTCATATTTGTCATATTTGGGGTCGCAAATCAAAATCAGTCCAACACGTAAATGTTTATCTGCCTTCTGCCGAAATTTATGCACTCGCCCTTTGTGTTAAAGAACAGGTCGGCAACCGTACCGCTGCCGTTGCTTGTAAATCCGCCGGTATCAGCGGCGATTGCAAAACCGTAATTGAATTTACCGTCAGCCGATACGATATAAAGGCGCGTGCCGTAAGGTATCTGCTTGGGGTTTACGGCTATATAACCCGGCTTGGGCCATACGCCCGTGGCGCAGTGGCGATTATAGGTGTTGTAATAAGCGGTCGCCTTGCCGGTGATGACCTTTGTATAATTCGTAGGTCTGCCGTTTTCGTCAAGAGTTATTTCCCTGTCGGGCGTAAGTTCGGATATTACGCCGCCGCTTACCTTTGCGCTGCTTGCGGTAACGGCCGCGGCGGTTACCTTCGTGCCCACAGTTACTACCTGCGCAACGGGTTGTGTGATAATATTTTCGGAAACAACGGTGCTCTCGGTAACGACGCCGTCAACCTTTTTGTGGCTGTATGTTACTTCTTTAACGCCGTTGGCACCTGCCGAAACAGTCTGCTGACCCTTTGCAAGAGCAGCACTGTTCACCGTTTTTGTTTCAAACGGAATTTCTTCCGTAACCGTTTCGGTTACATATTCAACCCGACTCAACCGGATAACCATATTACCTTTTATCGAGTCGTTTAAATCATAATTAAGCGTGTCGTTTTCACCAAGCGAGAGCCCGGAGTCCGCAAGTGCGTCCTCAACCGTTCCGCCGGCAAGTTTTAATGTGGCTGAATATTCGCCGCTGACGATATATACCGGCACCGCTTTTTTTACGGTCAGCACCGGTTTTGAACCGCTGCGGTCAACATAAATCAAATCTTCTTTTTCAAGATCTATGCCTGCTGAGGCAACGATCTTCCTCGGGTTGCTTTGGGTTGAATAAAAAGTGAACCTTTTTTCATCAATCCGTATTTCGACCGTATTCACCATTGCGCTTAATAAAAGCGCCGTTGCAACCATTATAACCGAAAGGAACGCGGCTGCAATCACGCGGGAATTCCTTTTCAAAAATCCCCCGAATGACGATCCTGTGTTTCTGAACATGGTACTACTCCTTTTGCTTTTTACGGAGGTTACAAATTGTAACACTCTGTAATTATTTGCGTGCCGTTTTTCGGCTCGCATTCATTTCGTTTTGCGCCATATTCAACATTATATGCAAAAAGCGTGCGAAAGTCAACCTTGTATCGGTTATGCTATTGTGCAATATGCACAAAAAGGTACCCTGCCACCCGCCTTAAAAAAGATTACAGGATTGTAATAAATGCGTTTTTCGGGGGTCTTGATTCCAAATATTGTAAATCAAATTGTAGGGTCAAACAAAATTTTCGGGGCAAAATCGCGATTTTGCCCCGAAAACGGTGTTTTTTAAGATTAAATCTCCTAAAATATTACATAATTTTACATAATTATCCAAATATGCGGTTTATTTTTAATTTTTTGGGTGATAAAACACTCAATTTTTTTGTTTTAAAAACGCCTCCAAACGGTAGATCGGGCACCCCTGTTCCGAAAAACGCTGCTCATATTCGGTTACTATATTACCCTCAAAATCGCTTGCATGCAGGTCAAGCGAGATGTTTTGCAGGGTATATCCGTAGTTTGAAAACTGCTCTATCGAATATTCAAAAAAGTGCATATTATCCGTCTTTTGGCAGATGACGCCTTCGGGCGTTAATAGCCCTTCGTATATCTTTAAAAACCGCGGACTTGTGAGCCTGTGCGAAGCATAGGATTTTTTGGGGAACGGGCAGGAGAAGTTAAGATATATCCGTGAAATTGAATTTTCCGCCAAAAAGCGCGGCAGATATTCCGCGCCGCATTTTATGAATTTAAGATTTGGGATTTCTTCGGCTATCGCCTTTTCGCACGCGCTTACTATAACATTGGCGCATTTTTCAACGGCAAGAAAGTTTATTTCCGGATTTCTTTTAGCCGCTTGTGCCGCAAACTGACCTTTGCCGCAGCCGATTTCAAGGTGTACGGGTCGGTCATTTCCGAACAGTTCGGCAAGGTTAAGGATGCGGTCGCCGGTGTTTTCGGCTTCGTAATTAAGTTCCTCGCTTTGCGCCACCGTCAGCACGCCCTTGCAAGCCTCCAGCCTTGATTCAAGATTTTTCTTTTTTCTCATCCTCATATTTATCTGTTCTCCGTTCCCTGCCGCCGCAGTAAGTTTCAATCCGGTTCGGTTTACCGTCATACGCCGCATATGAACCGCGGCGTGCAAAAAAAGTTTAACACAAAGCGGAGCGGAATTCAAGGATAATAATCCCACCACGCCGCTTGAATGTAAGGCGGTGCCAAACATTCAAAACCCCTTTTAGGGGTCAATCCGGTAATCACCCACCTTATAGAAGCGGGGCAAACCGCAGGTTGAACCGGCGGTTTTGATTTTTACACTTAGTGTAAAATAAAAATAGGCAAAAAGAAGAGGAAGTTCAAAAAAGAACCTCCCCAACGCACACAAAAACGGTAAAATGAATTAACCCAAAAACCAAGATGTCTAAGGAGTGTGCAAAATGAGTATGGCAGAAGAAAAGATAAGTGAATTTATAATTTATCAAATAAAAAGTATTGACAAACCGGTTGCGCGAGTGTATAATATTATTTGCTCACTTGCTGAAGCGAGGGCCATTAGCTCAGTTGGTCAGAGCAACCGGCTCATAACCGGTTGGTCCGGGGTTCGAGTCCCTGATGGCCCACCAGTTAAGCCGGCAGGAAATATCTTGCCGGTTTTTATTTTTCTTTACCTTCGGCAAACGGAGGTCGGAACCGTACATGAATTTAATACGGGGGTATAGCTCAGATGGTAGAGCAGCGGTCTCCAAAACCGCGTGCCGAGAGTTCGATCCTTTCTGCCCCCGCCATAAAAGGGCTGCAAAATAGATGCAGTCCGTGAAAGCCCCGATAAAATCGGGGTTTTCTCCGTTTATACGGCAATATTTCGGCGAACCGTTTTGACAGATATAAAAACGATGTTTTCCCTTTGTTGGATGTCTTGAACCATCACACAAGAAAAGATAAACTTCAGGCGTGAATTCCCAAAGTAAATTCCACTATGGAATTTACTTTGGGAATTCACTGATAAACTTCAGGGGAATTGAAGAAAAGGCAACTGCCAAGTAAAAGTTGACATTTATACGGCGGTGTGTTAATATATGTAGGCAAAATATGCGGGCGTGGTGGAATGGCAGACACGCTAGTCTTAGGAACTAGTGGGCAACCGTGCAGGTTCAAGTCCTGTCGCCCGCACCATAAAAGGGCTACAAAATAGATGTAGCCCGTGAAAACCCCGATTTTATCGGGGTTTTCACCGTTTATACGGCAAAATTTCAGCGAACCGTTTTGACAGATATAAAAATGATGTTTTCCCTTTCTTGGATGTCTTGAACTATCACACAACCGAATATCCGATACACAGGCAGATAGAAATCAAAAATCTATCTGCCTTTTTTATTACCCCGAAAAGGAGAAAACAGATATGCTACAGAAAGAATTAGCCAAACGGCTCAGGGCTCGGTACGACACCAAGATAGATAGCAGCGGATGGCTGGAGGTATCCTCGGACGGCATCCCCCTCTGCCGGATAAAATACAACGGTCAGTATTTGAGCAACGCCGACCAAAACCTCTCCGATGAATACCGCAGTAAAATTGCAGACATTCAGGATGAGATTTCTACGGTGCGGGAATATGTCGGGCTCTACGAACACGCACCGCAAATGCAGGCTGCCGATGTCTCCGATTACAGACAGCTCGCCTCTTTCGGAGATACCGTGTTGGCGGCAACCTACAGCGAAAAAAACGGCTTTATGTTCTGCACATGGAAACAGAATGCAGACGGCGATTCGGTGTTTTGGGGAGATTACTCGCCGAACTATGAATATGTCAAGGAAGCCTTTGCCGTGCGCTCCGGTCTCGTCAGCAAACACCGACTGTTCTCAGAAAAAGAATCGGCAGACCTTTGTCGCTGTGTGGACTTTGCCAAGGCCAACTGCGAAACGCTGACCTATGAGCAGGAACGGCAGCTCGGCAAGCTCCAAGAAAAGATCATGGATGGATACCCCTCCCTCGAAGCCGAGCCGCCAACCTTTGAACAGGAATCAGCACCACAACAGAATATGTAATACTATCAATCGCCCTCCGGTCACACAAAAACCGGAGGGCTTTTTCTATTTCACAGCAAGGAGAAAAGTCAATGACCATATTTTCAGAACGACCATACACGCGCCGCATCGAACGGCTCATGACCGCCATACCGAACTTCAAACCAAGGGGTGTGGGCTTCCGTTTTACCGAAACGCAAACGGTCATCGCCGTAACAGCAGCCACACCCTCTGAACTGCTGACAGCCACCATGCAACAGATACGCTGTCCGCCCTTTCAAAAAAGATTTACCGAATATATC
Source organism: Roseburia intestinalis (assembly GCA_963630555.1). Classification (GTDB taxonomy): domain Bacteria; phylum Bacillota; class Clostridia; order Oscillospirales; family Acutalibacteraceae; genus CAVALG01. The sequence continues at coordinate 35,543 of CAVGND010000006.1, forward strand.
GAAAGCGAGGAAACGCCTATGACCTACCTTAATGAAAAACACCGGGCAAGATTTGCGCTTGCCGCAAGGAATGTACACAGAGAGAATTACGCATTGCTTTCGGCTCTGTATCTGCTCACCGCCGACCCAAGACTGTGGAACTGCTGCAAGCACCATGTACACAGCGGCTGTGTGTTTTTTGAGAATATCAAGCTCAACAACTGCACCGAGAGAGCCTATACCCTCTACTGTGCGGCAAAGGATTTGACGCTCGGCACAAAGCACATTACCGTGTCGGATCTGTCGGACGCCGACCTTGTTCCGCCTATGCTGTTTCGGACTATCTGCAACGCTATGGCGATTCGCAGATTCGGACTCGCAGCCATCAAATCATAAGGAGTGTGCAATATGATTACCGCTATTATCCGCAATAAAGAAAATACCCTCGTTCTCGAACTGCCTCACAGTATCTATGACATCTATGACAAACTGCGTTCCATCGGCATTCAGCAGCCACCGAAACGGATTCCGCTGACCGACAATGAGGATGAGGACATCGGCGTAAAGCTGTTTAGCGAGAGTGACTTCGGTCAGCATCTGCTCCTAACGCTGAACGAGAAAAACTCCATCGCAGACGCCAATATGCTGACATTTGTCGTGTTGGCAGCCGATACAGACATCAAAGAGGAACTTGAACAGAATGTCCTCCACGACCAATACGGCTCGATGGACGAAGTAATTTCCGCCGTCCGCCAAATGACGCAGGATGCCGGTCCCGTAAAGGCTGTGTTCTTCTGCCCGCTCGTCGGTAATATCGACGAGGGCGACGGAGATATGTTCACGGTCGGAGATTCCTACCTTGCCGACAGCGCAGATGAAATCAACGACGCATTAAAGGAATACACCGCCAATGACGAAAACGATATGGCAGCCTACTATAACGAGGATGACGGCGTGAGCGAAAAGCTGACCTCGGCTGTATGGTCGGTGGAACTGCACGGCGGCAGGCTGTTCGGACGAATTGATTGCAGTCTCAAAGAAGCTCTCACGGCAGAGGAAACGGAAGCGCTTCGGGATTGGCTCACGGGGCAGTGTTCGGACGGCCTCGGCGAAGGTTTCGAGCAGCAGCCCATTGATACGATGGACGGCAAGCTGTTCGTCTCGTTCTGGAACAGCGGCGATGACTACGCCATGATGACCGAGAACGAGTTTGACGAATATCTGCAAAATACCGAAACACAGACGGGAGGGATGCAGATATGATTGTAAAACCGCAGAGCAATAAACTTTGAATTACACGGAGGTAAATACGATGAACGAATATGATCGTCTGTACAGACAGGCACAGCGATATAAAGAACTCTATCCCAAAGGAACTCGCATCCTGCTTCTGCACATGGGCAACGATCCCCGACCTGTTGAGGACAATATGCGCGGCACGGTAATAGCTGTGGATGATATGTCCGCCGTTCACTGCAAATTCGATAACGGCAGGCAGCTTGGCATCATCCCCGGTGAGGACTCTTTCCGCAAGCTCACCGATGAGGAAATTGCCGAGGAACAGGCCGACAGCGAGGACATGGACGAGGGCAACGGCCCCGTCATGGGAATGTAGGAGGTTGCCTATTGGAATACGATATTCTTATACCGCAGCCGCAGGCAGATATGCTGCTTCGGGAAGCCGCTGAGCGTGAAGTGTCGGCAGAGGAACTGCTTGCGGAGATCATCAAAAAATATTCAAAAAATATATAGAAAGGAACGAACGCAATGGCAGATGACAAGAAAGGAATCACCGTAAAAATCGACGCCGACCTTCATGCCGAAATCAAGGAATACCTCGAACGGCATGAAGGGATGACAATGGCTGAGTTTATCACCCTTGCGGTGGACGATGAACTCCATCCGAAAATACAACAGAAAGAAGGAAATAACATGGGCAATATGAGAACTATGGCATTTCAGGTGCCGGAGGAACTGTTTCAGAGAATCAAGGACTATCTGCACCGCAACAATATGAGTCAGAAAGAATTCGTCCTCGGTCTCATCGAAACCGAGCTTGACCGGGAGCAGGCCGAGCGTGAGAGCCAAATTGAGGCCGAAAGCCCCACAGAGGACTCCTACGAGGAAACGGACGAGGAAGCCGCAGAAAACGGCTTTGAGGGCGAATATGAGGGCGACAGCGACGCCGCAGACGAAACCGATGAGGAAACCGAGGATGAGGACGAATCCGAGGGCTTCGGTATGACGATGTAAGGAAAGCGAGGCGGAACAGAAAAAGAACAAATCAGGTCGGATGACCTATGCCGATCAGATTTTTGGATATGTTCGCAGGAATCGGCGGCTTCCGGTCGGGGCTTGAACGACTCGGCGGTTTTGAATGCGTCGGCTACTGCGAGATAGACAAATATGCAAAGCAGGCGTATGACGCCATGTACCCAACGAAAGGAGAGTTATATTTTGCAGACGCAAGAAAAATTGACCCGACCGCGCTGCCGGATATCGACCTTATTTGCGGCGGTTTTCCCTGTCAGTCTTTCAGTATCGCAGGACTCCGCAGAGGATTCCAAGATGACACAAGAGGCACTCTCTTTTTTGAGATCGCCCGCATTGCCGCCGTTAAAAGACCACCTTTTCTGCTGCTTGAAAATGTTCCCGGCTTGCTGTCGCATGACCAAGGCAGGACTTTTGCGACCATCCTCGGTGCGTTGGATGAACTGGGGTAAAACGAACATTATGATCCGGGAAATAGATGTCCGTGTATTGCCCGACGGTAACATAGTCACGCCCAAGTCGGGATAGATCCTTGACGATAACCGTGGATACATAGCCCATTTCTATATCGTCAAGCATTGCCTGAAAGCCGGGACGATCAAACCGAGTGCCCGTGATACCGTCATCCACATAAAAACGAGTGTTGGAAAATCCGTTTTCTTTGGCATACTTCGTGAGCATTTTGCGCTGATTGACAATGGAGTTGCTGTCGCCGTCCCCACCGTCGTCACGGGACAGACGGCAATAAAGCGCCGTTATCCCTGTTTGTTCATTTTTCTTTTTCGACTGCATAAGTCCTCCTTCCCGGCAGTCGAACACACATATTCCGCTGCCATTTTATCGCTGAAAATTTCTCCGGTCAAATCTGTGAAATCACCGGTGATCGTCCGTTCAAAGCGGTTTTTAATTGTTACGCCGGATATTTTCGGCTGAAACTCAGAAAACACCGTAAAGGTCACATTGCCGATTTTGTATTCGTGCGAATTGCCGTCGGATATGCCGACGATCCAATTTGTTTGATTTTTCATTATTCAGTCCTCCTTACCTTTCGTTCCGATTACACTGACGGATTAAGAATTTACGGTAATGCTCGCATGCTTTGATAATAAAATCCTCAAGCTGTTTCGCATCGGCGTTCGGTGCGTATTTTCGTAGTTTTTCGGTTGGGATTTTAATGGTTTCCCTCTGATTTGCTTTTTCACGGGAGAGAATTTCGCTAATATTCTCAGCCGTGAGTTGCCCGTCCTGATACCTCTTTTTCATTTCAACGGCTTGTGCATAGGACGGTGTGCAATCGTTCATTTCGCATTGCTCCAAGACGGCGTACTGTTCTTCGTCGCCGAGGTAAGACAAGGTCTCGCCGACCATAAGCGCAATTTTGCCCTCGTCCATCAGGACAAGCAGTTCGGGGATAAGGTGGGTTAAGCGGATACAGCAACACCTTGCCGTGTTTCTGCAACATAATGCTCCGTTAGCGGTGCTTCCGGAATGTCAATATAGCCCACGAAACGGTAATGAATCACAATTTTTTACCTGCTATATAGCCGCAGTCCGGAATACGGCTTTTGAGCGTAGGTGTGTGCGGGTTTTCAGCTATCTGTGCGGAACTTTTGCACATAAAGGCGGTTAGGCTTACCCTTGCCTTGTCGTTTGCGGATATATTGTTTTACAACAATAATACGAGGGCTTAACGGTTTGTGCAAATATACGGTTCTTTATAAATGCAAATTTTAGTGTCAGCGTTCCTGTTCTTTCTTTTTCCTGCGTTTTAGGTTTTCCAAAATGGTGTTCATGTTTTCCGTGTTCGTAACCTTTGGATACTCTGCTTCAAATTGCACCAAAAGATCTTTTGAACGCTTTTCCTCGTCACTGACCGCCTGATACGCCTTTTCATAGTTGCCGTTTTTCATTGTTTCCTCAATGAACGATACGGAATCATCGGGGATATTATCCCAACCTCCATACAAATTACATACGGCACGGTCAATATCTTCCATTGTCAGCGGAGTGCCACGCTTTTCGTGCTCATACAGAATACCGATAATATCGGACAAGTCCTTTTTGTACTTTCGACCGGAGCAGAGCTTCATTGCAACAAGGTATTCCGCTGAAACTGTACGGACATTTAATACGTTGGCAAATTGCCTGTATCTTACGGAGAACTCATTGAGTTTTGGCGTATAGGAGTTGGTATTCATAAAATCAGTGTTGAGCCAACCGTTTGGAAGATTGTATTTATCCCCCACACAGTTAATGGCATCTTTCATAGAAGATACGGCGTGAATAACGGCATCCACATCGGTGGTCATATCCCGAAAACCGTAATTGGCTATGATGGCTGCTCCGCCGATCAGTATAATTTCGGCAGGCATACCCTTACCGTTAAGACTGCGGTATTCTTTGCCAAGTTCTTTCAGGTATTCATCGAGATTATCTTTGGTAAAATAATTGGTGTTTTCAGACAACATTTCTAACCTCACTCTCCACGATATTAAATCGCATAAATTCAGGGATAGCCTCTGCTTTGGCTCTTTTCTTTGCTTCGTCGCTGTTTGTCATAACTGCCGCAGCGATAATGCTTGAAGGGTAGAGTACATCTTGCAGAGATTGTCTGCGAAGGTCACTGTAATCCTCACATATAGGGACATTGTTAATGCGGCTTATATAATCAAGCATTGCAAGAAGATAAAAGCTTTCGGGATACCACTTTCGATTATAATACTCACGGATCTTATTTTTTTCCAGGGTGTCGATAATGAAGTCTATGTCGCCAAGTGCTTTTAATTGATGACAGACATTGCTCTTATACAACTCAAAACTACATCGTTTTTCAAAATATGGGGAAAGCAGATCCTCCATCGTAATATTCAGTTCTTTGGACAGTTTGTACACCGTTTCAGCGCTGCATTTTTCAAGCTGCGCCTTGCCGCTTAAAATATCTGTCAGCGTTGTATAAGGAATTCCGCTGTTTTTGGATAATCTATACTTTGAGATATTACGGTTTGACATAATTTCGTTTATCATCATTAAAATCACCTACCTGCTAAATATATTGTAGCGGTCAACCGTGATATTGTCAATAGTTTCTCCGAAAGTTTTGATTTTTATTCAAAAAGCATAACAGGGGTGTTAGGGGCTTGCCCCTAAAGAGCAAGCGGCGAACAGCCGCTTTGAGGGGGAACTTGCCGTACAAGTTCCCTGCTTGCTATACCGTGAGACGCACCCCGCAGGGCATAAAGAAAAGCGGCTGTCAGATACCGAGATTTCAGCGTATTTCTGCGCTGCACGATACCGAAAACCGCTTTTTTGCTACTTGGCAAAGACGAAAACGGCAAGCCTGTGAAGCTGCTGCGCAAAAGCAAAGCCTACATAGACCTTGCCGCCGAGCATATCCGACGTTTTTGGCGCGGCCTTCTTTGCGGTATTCGGTGCGGCAATCGGTTCGTGCGGAATTCCAGGCACCGCCCTTGACGCCAAGAGCGAATATGCCGTAGCAACAATTGTTTTAATCTTCATCAAATCAACCTCTTTCAAATAAATTGGTAAAAGTTCGAGTATCGCCCTTTTACAATTCTATGGTAAAAGATTATCCTCAACCGTGGTTCAAAAAACAGGCGTGTGAGAAAAAATTCTCACACGCCTTGTTAAGCCGTATCAGCCGCCGATCAGCCAACCGATAAGATCAATATTGGTATCGAGGAAGGTCAGGCTCGGCACGGAAAAATGATCTGCACCGTCAAACACGGTGATCTCGGCACTGCCGCCCGCTGCTTTCAACGCTGCGATAACCTCCTTTGAGGAATCCGGCGGCACAATGGTATCTGCCGAGCCGACAAAGGCTCGGACGGGTATGTTTTTCAGCTTGCCGACGATATCGGGTGTATTGCGGATGCTCTTTGCTATACCGTAAATCTTTAAAAAACACTTGACCGAATGCTGCCGCTGTGGTATAATAATTTTACCTCTGCGAGGCTGTAAGCGGTCGCTTAACGCCTTTTCCGGATGTTCATTACCATATGTGGGATTGCGCTTTATTTCGGGCGCTACATATAGTGCTCTGAATGCCTGCACGGTGTCCGGTATCGAGGGAGGCTGAGGTTCGCCGTAAGCGAACAAATCTATTTCCGTAAAACGGGAGGTGCCGTTATGAGAGTAAAAATTACATTGGCTTGCTCGGAATGCAAGCAACGCAACTACAACACAATGAAAAACAAGAAAAATGATCCCGACAGACTTGAGATGAACAAGTACTGCAGATTCTGTAAGAAGCATACGCTTCACAAGGAAACGAAGTAAGGAGGGGGAAAATATGAAACTGTTAAGAGATTCTACGCGTATTTTAACCGTGATTTTGTCACTTGCAGCGCTCGTTGCTTTTTTCTTCACCTTCGCCACCATTACAACCGCTAACGGTTCGGTTTCACTTACCGGTTCGCAGTTGGCTTTTGGCGGAAAGACCGAACTTAACGATGTTACCTATGAAATGGCGAAGTCGGCAGATGTTCTTTTCTGTATGATTCTTGCCGCTTTTTCAACGGTTATGGCAGGACTTGCTTTCACGAAATCGCGCTCTGCCCGTTGGTTCCACGTTCTTTCTACGGTTATTGCCGCCGTTTATATGTTGGTGGTTGCACTCAGCAAGCCGAATAAATTTGTTGACACACGCCCGCTTCAGAGCGTAACCGGTGTCAGCTATTCGTCTTTTGTGCTGATTGCTTCGGTTATTCTGTTTGCCGCACTTATCTCCGGCATAGCATTTATACTTGCCGCCGATTATGTTGAGGCGGCGGAGTCGGGCGACGGTCGTTTGACTATACCTAAAAAGGTAGCCAAATTTTTAAAAGACTATAAGGGCGAAATCAAAAAAATCGTTTGGCCGGGGCCGAGATCCGTGGTCAAAAACACGCTTATTGTTTTCGCTATCTGCCTTATCGTCGGTGCGTTCGTTTGGCTTTTGGACTATGGCCTGGCCGAATTTGTCGACTGGGTAACAGGTCTTGCCTGATTCGGGAGGTCCTTAAATGGCAGAATACAGTGACGCAAAATGGTATGTTGTTCATACCTATTCCGGCTATGAAAACAAGGTTATGACCGACCTTGAAAAGGTTGTGGAAAACCGCGGTATGCAAAATCTGATTTTTGATATCCGCGTCCCTACCGAAACGGTCACGGAAATCAACGGCGACAAGAAAAAAGATGTCGAACGCAAAATCTTTCCGGGCTATGTGCTTATAAAGATGATAGTGACGGATGATTCTTGGTATGCCGTTAGAAATATCCACGGCTGCACGGGATTTGTAGGCCCTGCCTCAAACCCCACCCCTTTGACTGACAAAGAGGTTGCGGCACTCGGCGTTGAAAAGCGCACCGTCGAGGTAAGTTACAAAGTGGGCGATAATGTCACGATTATTGACGGCCCGCTTGAAGGCTTTACGGGTATTGTTAATGAGATGAATGTGGAAGAAAACAATGTCCGCATTACCATCTCAATGTTCGGCAGAGAAACACCGGTTGAACTTGAACTTGACCAGGTTGAACCTGTCGAAGACTGATTTTAAATCAAACCGGTCGCGTTATGCGGCCGTGATACTGCATTTACAGTATCAGTGGGAGGAATGAAATAACCGTAATCCATCATTCCGTCAGGCGCCGTAAAGCGCGCCGTTACCACATAATTTTGGAGGTGCAAATAAATGGCTCAGAAAATAACTGGCTATATCAAACTGCAAATTCCCGCCGGCAAAGCAACTCCGGCACCGCCTGTAGGACCGGCTCTCGGTCAGCACGGCGTAAACATTATGGCTTTCACAAAAGAATTTAACGAGCGTACCAAAAATGACGCCGGCCTTATAATCCCGGTTGTTATTACGGTATATGCCGACCGTTCTTTCAGTTTTATAACCAAGACTCCGCCTGCCGCCGTTCTTATTAAAAAGGCTTGCGGTATTGAAAGCGGTTCGGGCGTTCCGAACAAAACAAAAGTTGCAAAGATCACCAGTGAGCAGGTAAGAAAAATCGCAGAGACAAAAATGCCCGACCTTAATGCTGCTACGGTTGAAACCGCTATGTCTATGATAGCCGGCACCGCAAGAAGTATGGGTATCGAAGTCGTAGATTGATGCTCAGGGTGGGAGGAAAAATCCGATTTAACCACTCTAACGGAGGAATTGTAGTATGAAACATGGTAAAAAGTATAATGACAGCGTAAAGCTGATTGAAAAAAACAAACAGTATGACGTTGCGGAAGCAATGGAACTGGCGGTTAAAACCAAAACCGCAAAATTTGATGAAACGGTTGAAATTCATGTTCGCCTGGGTGTTGACTCACGCCATGCCGACCAGCAGGTCAGGGGCGCTGTAGTTCTCCCGAACGGTACGGGTAAAAAAATCCGCACCCTCGTTTTCTGTAAAGATGACAAGGTTGCCGCCGCCGAAGCCGCAGGCGCGGATTATATCGGCGCCGAAGACCTGGTTGCCAAGATTCAGAACGAAAACTGGATGGATTTCGACGTTGTAATCGCAACACCCGATATGATGGGTCTTGTCGGCCGTCTCGGTAAAGTTCTCGGCCCGCGCGGACTTATGCCCAACCCCAAGGCAGGTACGGTTACGCCCGATGTTGCTAAGGCTGTTACCGAAGCAAAAGCAGGTAAAATCGAATACCGTCTTGACAAGACAAACATCATCCATTGCCCGATCGGCAAGGTTTCTTTCGGTGCCGATAAACTTAAAGAAAACCTTGACACTCTTATGAATGCAATCGTTAAGGCAAAACCGGCGGCAGCAAAAGGTCAGTACATTAAGTCCTGCGTTGTTGCAACCACAATGGGCCCCGGAATTAAACTTAATGTTGCAAAATTCGGCGCATAATTATATTTAGGTGTTGACAAACGCGCTTTTGCGTGTTATCATATCTAAGTTGACCGAAGACAGTAGGTGTCGCAAGACTTAAATTTTACGCCTACCGAGGAATACGGCTTTTTACAACCGCGGTTTATGCCGCACGGTAAGTTTGTATTTAACGCCTGTTCCCTTCGTTTTCGGGAACAGGCTTTATTTATGTTTTCCGGAGGTGAATTTTAATGCCAAGTGCAAAAGTATTAGAGGCGAAGAAACAACAGGTTGCCGCTTTAAAAGAAAAACTTGACGGTGCCGTTGCCGGCGTCATTGTTGATTACAAAGGTATAACGGTTGCCGACGATACGGCGCTGCGTAAAGAATTGCGCGAAGCCGGCGTTTATTATGTCGTAGTTAAAAACACCCTTCTCCGCCTTGCCATAGCAGGAACGGAACTTGAAGGTCTCGGCGAAGTTCTTGAGGGCACGACCGCAATCGCTGTCAGCGCTGAGGATCATGTTGCCGCCGCAAGAATTTTGGGCAAGTTTGCCGAATCACACGAAAACTTCAATATTAAATCCGGTTTCCTCGATGGGAAAATTATTGACCTTGATACTATCACAAGTCTTTCAAAACTCCCGTCAAGAGAAATCCTTCTCGCAACGGTTTGCAATGCGTTCAATGCTCCTATCGCAGCATTTGCACGCGCCTTGCAGGCAGTAGTAGACAAGAACGGCGAAGCAGCCGCAGAATAATTTTAAATTTTATTATATCGGAGGTAAATTACAATGGCATCAGAAAAGATTGCAGCTCTTATTGAAGAAATAAAAGCACTTACAGTATTGGAACTTTCAGAACTCGTTAAAGCAGTAGAGGATGAGTTCGGCGTATCCGCAGCAGCAGCAGTTGCAGTTGCAGCACCGGCAGCAGGCGGCGCAGCAGCAGAAGAGAAAACAGAGTTTGACGTTGTTCTTGCAGACGTAGGCGCTGAAAAGATTAAGGTTATCAAAACAGTTCGTGAGATTACCGGTCTTGGCCTTGCAGAAGCAAAAGCAATTGTTGACGGCGCTCCCAAAACTCTTAAAGAAGCAGCTTCCAAAGAAGACGCTGAAGCTATCAAAGCTAAACTTGAAGAAGTTGGCGCAAAGGTTGAACTTAAGTAATTTAAGATTACCTATAATCAAAAAGGTACCGACCGAACGGCGAACCGTTCGGTCGGTACTTTTTTTACCCTTTTTTTGCCCTTTTTATAATATTAAAGCAGCGGGAACCCTCTGCAAGGGTGTGCACGGTGCCGCTTATTCAGCCGCCTTCTCCGCTAAAGCGGCGGCACGGTCGGCTTCTTCGTCAAATCTCTTGTTGCGGAAATAGAGGCATATATCTATCGAGATTTCTATGAAATTGAGGACATAGAAGAAAAATCCCAGATAAAATATAAATCCCGAGGCGCCGCCGACGGTTTGTATAATCTTCCTTACGATTCCGCAAGCGTAGCCGAAAAGCAAAAACACCTCAAAAAACAGGCTTTTGCCTTTGGAAGTGTGCGAAACAAGCGACTTGCGGATTGACAGCGGCCACGAAAGGCCGAAACAAAAAATTGTGAGTGCTTCAAGCAAATCTGTTATAATACCCATTTAAACCTAACCTTCTTATTTTTTTCTTCTGTAATCGGGCAGCAATTTCGGCGATACCGCGTCGGTTTTAATGCCTGCTGCAGCACGCTCGGCGTCAAATTTTGCAATGTGCTCAAGCGTAAGTTTGCCCGTCTGAACCTCGGCGGAATGTTCGGCGGCGTTTTTGCCTGCCGTTCTGCCGAACACGATAATATCCAAAAGTGAGTTGCCCATAAGGCGGTTCCTGCCGTGTATTCCGCCTACAGCCTCACCTGCCACATACAGGTTCCCGACCGCGGTACTCATACCGTCGGCATTTATATCAATACCGCCGTTCTGGTAATGCAGGGTGGGATAAACCAGAATAGGCTCACGGCGGATATCAATGCCGTAACTCGCAAACATACGCATCATGGCGGGGATACGGCGCTCAATAGTTCCTTCACCGCCGATTTTTTCAATCATCGGTGTATCAAGCCAAACAGCCTTTCCGCTGCCCGTGTCAACACCCTCGTCACGGTCGGAACATTCGCGGATTATGGAGGCGGCGGCAACATCGCGTGTTTCAAGCGGATGCATAAACACCTTGCCGTCACGGTTTACAAGTTTTGCGCCGAGCGAACGGACTTTTTCGGTAACAAGCGCACCGAATATCTGCTGAGGGAACGCCGCACCCGTGGGATGGTATTGCAAGGTGTCGGCATAAAGCAATTTTGCCCCTGCACGGTAGCCGAGTACAAGCCCGTCAGCCGTTGCGCCGTAATGGTTAGAGGTGGGGAAGCCCTGATAGTGCATTCTGCCTGCGCCGCCGGTTGCGATTATTACGGTTTTTGCGCGCGCAACAAGCAGTTCGTGCGTTTCCATATTCATAAGCACCGCGCCCGCGGCATTGCCCTTGTCGTCAAGTATAAGTTCAACCGCTGCCGTGAAATCCACAACCGGAATACCGCGGTTAAGCACTTCATCACGCAAAGTACGCATAATTTCCGCGCCCGAATAGTCCTTTGCGGCGTGCATGCGTTTTCTGGAAGTTCCGCCGCCGTGCGTGGTTATCATGGTTCCGTCGGGCGTTTTGTCAAACTCGACACCCAATTCGTTAAGCCATTTTATCGCCTCGGGTGCGTCGCAAACCAATTTTGAAAGAAGTTCGCGCTTTGCGGCAAAGTGGCCGCCGCCGAAAGCGTCAAGAAAATGGATAGCGGGCGAATCGTTGGGTTTATCCGCCGCCTGTATTCCGCCCTCCGCCATCATTGTGTTGGCGTCGCCTAAACGGAGTTTGGTAACTATCATAGCTTTTGCGCCGGCATTATCCGCTTCAATTGCGGCAGAAGCGCCCGCGCCGCCGCCGCCGATTATCAGCACGTCAACATCATATTCGGGGTTGTCAAGGTCAACACTGTCGGCAGTTATGCGGCTGTTGGCTTCAAGCATTTCGGCAAGTTCGTGCGGCACTTTTTCCCCCTTGTTGGGGCCTATTTTCAAGGTCGCAAACTCACTTTTTTTATAATCGGGATGATATTGCGCCAGCAAAGCGTCCTTTTCATCCGCAGTCATACGGCGGGGTTCAAGTGCAATGTTGCCCTCGCGCGCAGCCTCAACAGCGGCTAAAGATTTTTTAAATTCTTCCGTATACATAATATCGCCCCCTTATTTCTCGATTTCACGGTTGTTGTAGAGTTCTTTTAACTCCTCAACCGGTTTGCCCATAAGTGAAGATATAAGGTCGGTAAACGCCCCTGATTTTACCTCTTCAACGCGTTTTTTAAGATGCTCCGACTCGGGCTCTAAGTACTTGCCGTTAAGGCGGCGGGCAAGCATCGCAACCTGCGGGTGCGAGATACCTGCCGGGCAGCGCGATGAACATACGCCGCACATAACGCAGTCAAACGATTCTTCGGCGCATTTGTCGTATTCGCCGCGCTGGGCATATGCGATATATTGCATTACGTTAAGCCCCTGGGTGCAGCTTTTTGTGCAGGCGTTGCAGCCTACGCAGGCGTATATTTCGGGGTAAAGCTGCATCATAATCTGCTCTGTCGGTTTTATTTTTTCAATGTCGTAAACCTGTTTAACAAGGGGGAAAAACGGCAGTGCAGCAACGTACATATCATTTTCCACCTTAGTTTGACAAGCAAGACAGGTTTTAAGGTCACGGCAGCCTTTTATACGGTATATAGTGGCGCAGGCGCCGCAAAAACCGTTGCGGCAGCCGCAGCCGCGCACAAGCTGATATCCCGCGTATTCCATAGCGCGCATTATAGTAAGGTCATCCGGCACGCTGTACTTTTTGCCGAACAGATATACATTTACCATATTATCCATTTGTTTAGCCTCCCTTTTTAATATTCGTCGGGCAGTTCGTCAATTTCATCAAAACGGAACACCGGCCCGTCTTTGCAGACATATTTTGAACCGATGTTGCACCTTCCGCATTTGCCGATGCCGCACTTCATACGAAGTTCCATCGTGGTATATACCTGAGTTTTATCAAATCCCAGTTCCTGCAAACCTGCAAGCGTGAATTTAATCATTATCGGCGGCCCGCAAAGAACGGCGGTTTTGTCGGTTGAGAAGCCCAGTTCTTTAACATAATTGGGAACAAACCCGACGTGACCGTCCCAATCCGGCTGCTCACGGTCAATTGTCAGATAGACATTAACGCCGTCATCATTTTGCCATTCTTCAATTATTTCTTTATAGTCAACCAAGTCCTGCTTGCTGCGCGAACCGTAGACGATATCGATTTTGCCGTAACGGTCGCGGTAGTGGCGGCAGTAATTGATTACCGAGCGCAGCGGCGCCAAACCGATACCGCCCGCAACAAACAACAAATCCTGCCCCGCAAATTCCGTATCTACGGGGAAAGGTCTGCCGTACGGCCCGCGTATGGTTATTTCCTGCCCGACTTCCATTGCGTGAAGCCACTGCGTTACGCAGCCGCATTTTTTTATGGAAAATTCCATATACTCGGTATTTGTCGGTGATGAGGTTATCGAAAACATTGCCTCGCCCACGCCGGGAACCGAGAGCATGGCGCACTGCCCCGGCATATGGTCAAACGTCTTTTTGCCGTCCGGCGTTACAACGCGGAAGGTTTTTACATCCGGCGTATCAATGCGGATATCGGTCACAACACCGATTTTAGGTATAAGCGGTTCATTAACATTTATCATACTCTGCCGCCTCCTAACTTTTTCATTACCTTAACTATATTCATCCCTATCGGGCATTTTGCAAGGCATCTGCCGCAGCCGACGCAGGAAAACATTCCGTCGTTATTTGTCGGGAAATAGACCAATTTGTGCATAAAACGCTGGCGGAAACGCTCAAGTTGGGTAAGGCGCGGCTGACCTGCCGACATTTTGGTGAAGTCCGAAAACATACAGGAGTCCCAGCAGCGGAAGCGTTTAACGCCGTGCCCCGTGTTGAAATCCTTAATATCGTAACACTGGCAGGTCGGGCAAACATAGGTGCAGGTGCCGCAGCCGAGGCAGGATTCCGAAAGCCCTGCCCATTCGGGCGAGTCAAAAAATTCTTTTGTTTTGCCTGCGCCGAATGCGTCGGCTTTTAAACCGCCGAGCGGTAATGCGCCCATTCTTTCGGATATAAGTTTTTTCTGTTCATCCGCCGCCCCATTGCCGCATTCTTCGGTGAGTGACTGCAATTTTTCCAAAAGTGCCGCACCTTTATCGGTCTTTTTGTCAAGGTACAGTTCACCGTCGGTCATATAACAGGCAATATCGCCGCCCGGTTCGGACGGGTCTATTCCGAATGTGCCGCAGAAACAGGTGGAATTGGGTTTTGTGCAGGCAAGGGTGATTATAACGCCGTGTTCGCGGCGGTTGGTATAATAACTGTCAGCCGGTTCGGCGGCAAACACACGGTCAAGCACGTCAAAACTGCGTGCGTCACAGGCACGGACGCCGAAAACGGCAAAATCCTCACATTCGCTGCGTGTGTCAACTATTTCAATCTTTTTTCCGGCGGTTTTAAAATCCATAAGATTTTCGGTCTGCGGAAAGAAGAAATCTTTGGCGCTGCGCACGGTGTTAAGCCGTGAGGAGAGTTTCACACCCTTACTCCACGCCGTAAATTTTGCGCCCGATTCGGTATCAACGGGCAAATAAAGCCTGTTTGTTTCGTTTATTGCGGAAAACAGTTCGTCAATTCGGTTTAAAGAGATTTTACGCATTTCCGTCACCTCTCTTAACGGCGTCACCCGGTTCAATATCTCCGATAGTGTAATTTACTATCGGGGCGCGGCTGCCTTCTTCGGCGCCCGCCTGATATTCGCCGTAAAATTCATCTATATCCTTAATAAACTTGCGGTTAAGCAGATGAAGCGGAATATGTTCGGGACATACGCGGGAACACTCGCCGCAGTCGGTACATCTTCCAGCAACATGGAAAGCGCGGATAATGTGGAACATTTTTTCTTCAAATGAGTTCGCCGCCGCCTTGTTTTCAACGCCCGAATCAGGGTTGTCAAACACGCATTTTTCGCAGGTACAGGCAGGGCAGACATCACGGCAGGCGTTGCAGCGTATGCAGCGTGAAAGTTCACCCTGCCAGAATGCAAAACGCTCATCCGGAGTCATTTTTTCAATTTTTTCAACCTCATCAAAACGGTGTGACTCAATCACCTCGCCGTCACTGCCCAAAAGTTCATCGTAAGCGACATGTTTTTTGGATTTACAGTTTATGCAGCGGTCGGGCAGGAGTTCATCCCGCTTTACGGTCACAGAACCGTCAAACAATGTTTCAATCTCAACGGTTTCGCCGTTATCGGATACCGATTTAACGCTCTCGCTTATTTCCCTTATTTTTTTGGGGTCAAGCATACCGCCGCAGGGCACGCCGACAGCATAAACATTATCGCGGTTGAAGCGGTGCTCGGTAAGCAGTTGATTGAAACTGTAGGTGTCGCAGGGCTTTAAAAAGGTAAGCACCTTTTCGCCGTTTGCGGTTAGTTTTATAAGGTATTTTGAAAAGTTTGCACCGCAAAGGTCGCCCCAGATAAAGCCGTTTTCCAATTCCGCTTTTGAATTGAATACGGCAGGGGTTATATCATAGTACGACTCACCCGTCGCCCAGCCGAGAACCTTTGTAACAGAGCCGTTTTCAAGCAGTTCGGAGGCACGCGATACAAGTGCGTCACGGGTTATTTCCTGCATCTTAAATCCTCCAATCTTTTATTTTCGCCGAGAGCCGCCACAGTGTTTGCAAAATCGTTCATTGTTGCGGCAAATTTAGCGCCTTCGGCGGCGGACACCCATTCCACACGGGTGCGTTCACGCTCAATCCCAAGGTAATCAAGCATTGAGAACAGCAGCGCCATACGGCGGCGTGTGTAATAGTTGCCCGAAGTATAATGGCAGTCGCCCGGGTGACATCCGCAAAGGATAACGCCGTCGGCTCCGCGCTGAAACGCCCGCAGTATAAACATCGGGTTTACGCGGCAGGAACAGGGTACGCGGATTATCTTAACCTCGGCAGGGTAGGCAAGCCTGTTGTTTCCGGCAAGGTCTGCCCCGGCGTAGGAACACCAATTGCAGCAAAACGCAACAATAAGCGGTTTATAATCATTTACTTGCATATAGCGTCCACCTCCGCCATAATTTGTTTGTTCATAAAGCCTTTAAGGTCCATAGCGCCCGACATACAGGCAACCGTGCAGGCTCCGCAGCCCTGACATACCGCCGGATTTACAATTGCTACACGGCGAACCTTTGTAGTACGGTCGGGCATTCTGAACTCTTTATCTTCGTAAGTAATTGCGCCGTATGGGCAAACATTTGCGCAGGTAGAGCAGCCGTTGCACATCATTTCATCCGAATGGGCAACGCAGGGATTGCCTTTAAGTTTATCCTTGCATAAAAGCCCTATGACCTTTGAGGCTGCCGCGCCCGCCTGCGAAACCGTTTCGGGAATATCTTTAGGCCCCTGGCAGGTACCCGAAAGGAATACGCCCGCCGTCGGGCTTTCAACCGGACGGAGTTTCGGGTGCGCTTCGGTGAAAAAGTCGTTTGTATCCATACTTGCCGTAAGCATAGTGGCAAGCGGACGGGCGGACTTGTCCGGTTCTATTGCCGCCGCAAGAACTACCAAGTCGGCGTCTATATGCAATTGTTTGCCGTACAAAAGGTCGGACGCCTGAACTTTGAGTTTTTTGCCTTCGGGCGATACTTTGCCGACCATGCCCTTTATATAGTGCACGCCGTATTCCTCAACCGCGCGGCGGTAAAATTCGTCAAAGTTTTTACCGGGGGTGCGGACATCTATATAGAACACGTAGACCTCGGTATCGGGGTATTTATCCCTTATAAGCATTGCGTGCTTCGCGGTGTACATACAGCATATTTTAGAGCAGTATTCCTTGCCCTTTTGGGCGCAGGCTTCGCAGCGCGAACCGACGCACTGAACAAATACTATCGTATGCGGATGTTCACGGTCGGACGGGCGCAGCAGCGTTCCGCCGGTCGGCCCCGCGGCATTCATAAGGCGTTCGAGTTCAAGCGAGGTTATAACATCTTTTGACTGCGAATATGCAAACTCGTCGAACTTATCCATTGAAATCGGGTTAAATCCCGTGGCGGCTACGATAGCGCCGTATTTTTCATGCAGATATTCGTCCTTTGCGTTATAATCTATTGCGCCTGCGGTGCAGACCATTGAGCAAAGGCCGCATTTGCCGGTTTTAAGTTTTGTGCAGTAACGGGGGTCTATCGTTGCAACTTTAGGTACAGCCTGCGCAAACGGGATGTATATTGCGCGGCGGTTATCCATACCGAGGTTAAATTCGTTCGGCACGTTTTTCTGCGGGCATTTTTCGGTACAGGCGCCGCAGCCCGTGCAGATATCCTCTTTTACATAACGCGCGCGGCGTTTTATCGTAACGTCAAAATTGCCAACAAATCCGTCAACCTCCGTAACTTCGGAGTATGAGAAAATGCGTATTTTATCATTCTGCGCCACGTCAACCATTTTAGGCGTAAGGATACAGGCGGCGCAGTCAAGCGTCGGGAATGTTTTATCAAGCTGAGCCATTTTACCGCCGATAGTCGGCTTGGTTTCGACTATATCAACGGGAAAACCGGCGTCGGCTATGTCAAGGGCGGTCTGTATTCCGGCGATACCGCCGCCGATTACAAGGGCACGCTTGGTAACCGGTGTTTCGCCCGGAGTAAGCGGAGCGTTAAGATTAACCTTCGCAACGGCTGCACGCGCCAGAATTATCGCTTTGGCGGTACCCGTAGGAATATCTTTATGTACCCATGAGCATTGCTCGCGGATATTGGCAATCTCGACCATATAGGAGTTGAGTCCTGCGGCAGCCGCCGTTTTGCGGAAGGTTGCCTCGTGCATACGGGGCGAGCAGGAACACACAACAATACCGGTAAGTTTGTGTTCGGCAATCGCATTTTTTATCATATCCTGACCTGCCTGCGAACACATATATTGGTAGTCGGTGGAGAAAACCACGCCCGGCTCATTCTTCACGGCTTCCGCCACGGCTTTTACATCAACCGTTCCGGCAATATTGGTGCCGCAATGGCACACGAATACGCCTATTCTCTGCATTGTGTTTTTCCCCTTTCTTATTTGGAATATTTGCGCATTGCGCTTACTATCGCCTGCTGCGGCATATCGTCATTTAAAAGCGACGGAATATCGTCGGCGGTCATATGATTGGCGCCCTTTTCGCGTATAACCGCAAGGCGCACCGCCTCAATCAGTTTTGCCGGCTCAACGCCGCGGGGGCATCGGTCAACACATGCAAAGCAGGAAAGGCATTTGTATATGGATTTTGATTTCATAAGCGGCTCAATATCACCCGTTTCGACCATATAAACGAACTGATGGGGGTGATACTCCATTTCGTCGTATGACGGGCAGGTGGCGGAGCATTTTCCGCAGCGCATACATTTAAGCGGATTTACGCCGCTTGAACGCAATATTTGCTCTTTAAGCCTTTGGGTGTTGTTCTGCATTATTGCGCCTCCTTTACGCCGAGGGCTTCGGCGAGCAGTTCGGTAAAATATACTACGGGAACGGGGCTGCCGTTTTTAACAAGATTATACCTGCACAACGGGCAGGCGGTTACGATACTGTCGGCTCCCGCGCCGGCTGCGCTGCCGCTTACCGTGCGGCTTTTGCGCTCTGCCGAAGCGGCGTCCTCCAATGCGACATAGCCGCCGCAGCACTCGTTTCTGTACGGATAGATTACCGGTTCCGCGCCCAGCGCTTTTATGAATTCTTCAATAATCTGCGGATTTTCGGGGTCGTCAAACTCCAGAACCTTTGAAGGGCGGAGAAGCATACAGCCGTAATATGCGGCTATCCTTCTTCCCGTAAGCGGATTGGTGACCTTCTCTTTTATTTTGTCAAAACCGACAACGTCACGCAGCAGTTCAAAATAATGCATAACCTTCGTTTCGCCGTGATAGGGTGCGGCAGCGTCCTTATCCTGCGACATATACAGGTTGACCTTTGAGGCAAAATTCTCATCGGTCAGCATCGCGTTGTTTGTCTGTTTTATAACATTGTGGCAGGCGGAGCATACCGTAACAAGCGGGCGGCCGCTGTCACGCGCGGCGGCAAGCGCACGCACCGACGAAAGTTTTGAGGCTATTTCGTCTTCGGCACTTACGAACACGCCGCCGCAGCACTGCCAGTTTTCAATCTCACATAATTCTACTCCGAGTATCTCTGCGCATTTTCTTGCGTAAAGGTCAAGTTCCTTTGCTTTTGTGCGCAGGGTACATCCCGGAAAATAACCGACCTTCATCTTTCTCCTCCTTAAAGGTTTAAACCATACGTTCGGGGCGGAATACTTCGTCAAACTTCTCGGCAGTTAAAAAGCCCAATTCCACGCAGGCTTCTTTAAGCGAAATGTTGTCTTTAAACGCTTTTTTAGCCGTTTTGGCTGCGTTTTCGTACCCGATATAGGGGTTGAGCGCAGTAACCAGCATAAGTGAATTATGAAGATTATCGTGCATTTTTTCACGGTTTACGTTAATGCCTACTGCGCATTTATCGTTAAACGATGTAATCACTTCAGACAGCAGGCGAACCGATTGCAAGAAATTGTAAGCCGCTACGGGCATAAATACGTTAAGTTCAAAGTTACCCTGTGACGCCGCAATACTTACAGCCGTGTCGTTACCCATTACCTGAACGGCTACCATGGTAACCGCTTCGCACTGGGTCGGGTTGACCTTACCCGGCATTATCGACGAGCCCGGTTCGTTGGCGGGTATGCGCAATTCGCCCAATCCGTCGCGCGGGCCGGAAGCCAGCCAGCGAACATCGTTGGCTATTTTCATCATATCCGCCGCCGTCGCTTTAACGGCGCCGTGCGCAAAAACATATTCGTCCTTTGAAGTCAGGGCGTGGAACTTATTGGGTGCGGTTACAAACGGTTTTCCGGTAATCTCCGCTATCTTGCCCGCAACAAGTTCCGAAAATCCTGCGGGCGCGTTAAGTCCGGTGCCGACCGCCGTTCCGCCGAGGGCGAGTTCGCAAAGCGGTTTAACCGCAAGTTTAAGCAGTTCAACATCGCGCTCAAGACTTGTGCGCCAACCGGACATTTCCTGACTGAATTTAATCGGGGTGGCGTCCTGAAGGTGAGTACGCCCGGATTTTACAACACCCTGATACTTTATCTCAAGGCGTTTAAATGTGGAAATCAGTATTTCAAGGGCGGGTATAAGATTGTCCTCAATAGCCAAAACGGCGGAAATGCTCATAGCGGTCGGGAAAGTGTCGTTGGAAGACTGGCTCATATTAACATCGTCATTCGGGTGACAGAGTTTTTCCCCGGCTATCTGATTCGCACGGTTGGCTATTACCTCGTTGGCGTTCATATTGGACTGCGTGCCCGAACCGGTCTGCCATACAACAAGCGGAAAATGGCTGTTGAGGCTGCCCGAAATAACCTCGTCACAGGCAAGGGATATTGACTGCAGTTTTTTAACGGTCATTTTTTTCGGGTTAAGTTCCGAGTTTGCCATGGCGGCTGCCTTTTTAAGTATGCCGAAGGCGTGTATTATCTCGCTCGGCATGGTTTCAATGCCCACTCCTATTTTAAAATTTTCGTGACTGCGCTGGGTCTGCGCACCCCACAAACGGTCGGCAGGAACCTGTATTTCACCCATTGAGTCATGTTCTGTACGGTATTTCATAGTGCAATCCCCCTCTGAATTCGGTTATATTTCAAGATTATTTATAACGTCTTTAAGCGTGTCGGCGCTGCGGTGCAAAAGGGCAAGTTCGTTTTCGGTAAGCGGAACGTTTACCTTGCCGCGGACACCGTCGTGACCTACCATATTAAGGGTGCTTAAACATACGTTGTCAACCCCGTATTCACCGTGCATCATCGTTGATACGGTCATTGTGGTATCAATGCCGGCAAGCAGGCACTTGCATATGTGGCAAACCGAAACCGAAACCGCATAAAACGTTGCGCCCTTGCGCGCAATAACGCGTGCGCCCGATTTGCGGACATACTGCTCAATTTCACGGAAATTGAGTTCCGGAGCGTCGAAATCCGGGTTGGTGATAAGTTGCTTGCATTCGGTTATCGGGACATTTGAAATGTTGGCGACCGACCACGGAATAAACGAGGAATCGCCGTGCTCGCCGAAAACATAAGCGTGAACATTGCTCTGATTTATGTTGTAGTATTCCGAAAGCCTTGAACGCAGGCGGGCGGTATCAAGTATGGTACCCGAACCCATAATGCGGTTTTCCGGCAATCCGGACATTTTATAGAATGTATATGTAAGGATATCCACCGGATTGCTGACTATAATATATGCGGCGTTCGGTGCATACTTTGTGATTTCGGGAATTATCTGTTTCATAATGTTAACATTTGTCTGTGCAAGTTCAAGGCGCGACTGCCCCTGTTTTCTCGGTAATCCGGAGGTTATTATAACTATATCGGAGTTTTCCGCGTCACGGTAATCACCGGCATAAACCGAAGATGCTTCGCAAAACGGCGTGCCCTGCCTTATATCAAGCGCTTCGCCCAAAGCCTTTTCGCTGTTAATATCTATCATAACAATTTCGGACGCAAGGCCCATAACCGTTAAGGTGTATGCAATGGTAGAGCCGACGCTTCCGGTACCTATTATTGAGATTTTATTCACTGTATACCACTCCTATTTTACATAATTCATTATATTATACCATCAAGTGTCAATTAATTCAATAGTTCGGCAGTTATTTTGAATTATACATTTTTTGATATATCGGTTATATCATTTTTTATATCATACGGAAAAAAGCAAAGCATAAAAACACCGGCTGCAATATATGCAGTCGGTGCTTGTAAGTTAATTATTTGGCATAATCCACAACGCGGTTTTCGCGTATAAGGTTTACCTTTATCTGTCCCGGATAGTTAAGTTCTTCTTCTATCCTTTTTGCTATATCACGTGCAACAAGAACCATTTGGTCGTCGCTTATCTGGTCGGGCTTAATAATAACGCGTATTTCACGGCCTGCCTGAATGGCAAACGAGGTGTCAACACCCTTGAAAGAGTTGGCGATCTCCTCAAGTTTTTCAAGCCTTTTTATGTAGTTCTCAAGATTTTCCCTGCGTGCGCCGGGGCGTGCGGCGGATATGGCGTCCGCAGCCTGAACGAGGCAGGCGATAACCGTTTTAGCCTCAACATCGCCGTGGTGGGCGTGTATCGCGTGGATTATCTGCTCATTTTCTTTGTATTTTTTGGCGGCTTCAACACCCAGCATAATGTGGGAGCCTTCCTGCTCGTGGTCAAGGGCTTTACCGATATCGTGCAAAAGTCCCGCGCGTTTTGCAAGGGTAACGTCGGCGCCGAGTTCGGCAGCCATAAGCCCCGCAAGGTGGCAGACCTCCATCGAGTGATTAAGCACATTCTGACCGTAACTTGTGCGGTAATGCAGTTTACCCAGAAGTTTGATTATTTCGGGATGCATATGCGCAATTCCCGCGTCAAGCATAGCGCGTTCACCTTCGCGTTTGATGGTGCGGTCAACTTCGCTTTTGGCTTTTGCAACCGCCTCTTCAATCTTGGTCGGGTGAATTCTTCCGTCGGTTATCAGCCGTTCAAGCGCAAGGCGCGCAACCTCTCGGCGGATGGGGTCAAAACTTGATACCGTTATGGCCTCCGGCGTGTCATCAATAATAAGGTCAACACCCGTGGCGGTTTCGATTGCACGGATGTTTCTGCCTTCACGGCCGATGATTCGACCTTTCATTTCGTCATTCGGCAGCGGAACTACCGAAACGGTCGTCTCGCTCGAATGGTCGGCAGCGCAGCGCTGTATCGCCTGCGAAATGAGTTCGCGCGACTTAGAGTCAACCTCTTCCTTAAACTGCTGCTCATATTCGCGTATCTTAACCGCTTTTTCGTGGCAAAGTTCATCGTCAAGTGCCGATATTATCTGTGATTTTGCCTGTTCAACGGTCAGACCCGAAATTTTTTCAAGCATATCAAGCTGACTTCTCTTGATTTGCTCGGCTTCCGCAATTCTTTGCTCAAGGTCTTTGGTGCGTGCGTTTATTTTTTCTTCTTTTGCTTCAATGTTGTCAATCTTTTTGTCAAGTGATTCTTCCTTTTGCTGAAGTCTGCGTTCCTGTCTTTGAACTTCGCTTCTGCGTTCTTTCAGTTCACGGTCTGTTTCGGCTTTAAGGGTGTATATTTCGTCCTTAGCTTCAAGCACCGCTTCTTTCTTTTTCGCTTCGGCAGTTTTCATTGCCTCGTTAAGAATTCGTTTGGCTTCATCCTCGGCAGAGCCGATAACAGCCTCCGATTTCCTGCGCCTGAAAGATATACCTGCCAAAAAGGAGATCACTGCAACGATTACTGCGATAATCGCAAAGATTACTATAGTAATCGTATCGGGCATAAAATGCACCTCCTTTATATTAAAACGCAATTAAAACAATGCCGCCGCCAATAGGTGGGGCGGTCTAAAAGAGGGTTGCGTTTTTGACCCCCTGCGAGTTGTATGAAAATCAGATATCTTGTGTTCGCCAAGCACAAAATTCACCAATATATACATACTATCCTATATTTTATGCTTTTTTATGCATATTGTCAAGTGCCAATTTCGGCATAACGCACGGGACGCGGTTCCGTTTGTCGCCGACCGCTGCCGAAAACAAAGTTTTCGGGCGGGCGCACAACCGTGACTTTTGCAAAACCGGCAAAGCCTTGATCGTGTGCGCCCGCCGCCCAAGCGGACGCTTGGGGCAGCGGTCGGCAAACAATCGGAACCGCGTCCGTAAACCCATCATATTTAACCGTAATATAAATAAATCCCGATTTCAGCATCGGGATTTGCAATAGGGAAATGTAATCAAGATATATAATCAAACTCAATATCATAAACGCAAACCGTGTCGCCGTCCTGTACGCCCGCTTTAATAAGCGCGTCAATAATTCCGCTTGACTGAAGCGTGCGCTGAAAATACTGCAGCGACTCGTAATCGTCGGGGTTAACGCTGTTAAGCAGTTTAAGCAGCCATTCGCCCTCAACCACAAAGCGGTCATCCTCTTTGCGCAGGGTGAATTCACGGTTGTTTTTGGGCATAAGTTCTTCTTCGGGAATCGGGTCAGCCTCGTACCGTTTAACCGGCGGAAGTTTGGAAAGCCGCTCGGCTATGCGGTCAACCGCCTTGTCGGTTCCTTCGGCTATCGCCGCCATACACGGGAAGAAATCGTATCCTTTACCGACAAAATATTCCCTCAACTTTTCAAGTTGCTCCGGTTCGCACATATCGCATTTGTTGGCAACCACAATCTGTTCACGCTGCGCCAGATCGGCGTCAAATTCGGCAAGTTCGCGGTTTATCGCGTTAAAATCTTCAATCGGGTCGCGCCCCTCGCTGCCCGAAGCGTCAATTATATGCACAAGTAATCGGCAGCGCTCAATATGGCGCAAAAATTCGTGACCGAGCCCGACGCCGCTTCCTGCGCCCTCAATAAGCCCCGGAATATCTGCCATCACGAAACTTTTTTCGCCTTTGCGGACAACACCGAGTACCGGCGTAAGCGTGGTAAAATGATAGTTGGCTATTTTCGGCTTTGCTTCGCTTACTACCGAAATAAAGGTCGATTTTCCGACGTTCGGGAAGCCGATAAGCCCCACATCCGCAAGAAGTTTAAGTTCAAGATTAACCTCAAATTCCTCGCCCGGATTGCCGGGATTGGCAAACCGCGGCGTCTGCCGCGTCGGCGTTGCAAAGTGGCAGTTGCCCCAACCGCCGTTTCCGCCTTTGGCTATCACTACGGGTTCATCGTCCGATATATCCGCCATAAGTCTGCCCGTGGCGGCGTCCTTTACAAGAGTGCCGCGCGGAACACGCAAAACAAGATCTTCCGCCTTTTTACCCGAGCATCGCGCCGCGCCGCCGTCGCCGCCGTTTTCGGCAATGTATTTGCGGCGATAGCGAAAATCCGCCAGGGTGGATAAATTATCGTCCGCAACAAAAACAACATTTCCGCCGCGGCCGCCGTCGCCCCCGTCGGGCCCGCCCGACGCAATATATTTTTCACGGTGGAACGACACCTTTCCGTTTCCGCCGTTGCCTGCTTTGATGTAAATTTTGGTTATATCAACAAACATTTTGTTCTCCGTTCTGCTGCTGCCGTGACAGCAGACCCTATAAAGAGCCCTGCCCGATGTTTAGTTTACGCAGCCGCGATGGTTTTATATCCTTCGGTTATTAGGATAACACATAAACGGCGGCTTTGCAAGCCGAAGACTTGTCAACCGCCGTTACCCGTTCGGCTACCTGTTCGGCGGCACCGCCCTTGGTTTTACACGACTTCCGTTATCTATTCGGCGGCACCGACCGAAGCGGCAGCCGAGAAGCGGGTGTCCGGTGGACACCCGCACCCCGTCAGGTGGAGGCAAGAGTTTGAGAGCCGCCGTCAACGCTCAAACTACCGCCTATCACATCTACAGTCTAATGTCTACAGTCTAATGTCTAGCACACCACATCTAACATCTACAGTCTAATGTCTGATGTCTGGAACGGGAGGGTTTTACCGCCGGTTTTTGCCTGACGGTTACCAAAGTCTGATTTTGTACATTAGTCAATGATGTGAGCCCAAAGTCTAATTTAGTGTAAAATAAAAACAGGCAAAAAGAAGAGGAAGTCTAATTTATGGTTGTAATTCGGGCGGTGGGGTGGTATAATAACTGTGCGAGTAAGTCGGGCGGTCGCGCAGCGTATGCTGTGAGGAAAGTCCGAGCACCTTGGGCAAGATAGCGGCTAACGGCCGCCGAGGGCGACCTTCGAGAGAGTGCAGCAGAAATATACCGCCTGCTTTTGCAGGTAAGGGTGGAAAGGCGAGGTAAGAGCTCACCGGCCGGCGGGGAACCGTGCGGTCCTGTAAACCTTATCCGGTGCAACACCGAGCTTGGCGATCAGACTGCCCACTGCGTCATAAAGGGTGGCTAGAGCCGGTCGGCAACGGCCGGTCGAGAAAGATGACCGTCTGAGACAGAACTCGGCTTACAGACTTACTCGTGTTTTTCGGGCGTAACGGGACTTACCTCCCGTATGCCCCGACGGATTTTTTATTTTTCGGGAAGCGTCGGTTATTATGTTGGATTGTCTTAAAGACGCCGCGGTTGACACGGTTAAACTTTTGCCCATTCTTTTTGCGGCGTACCTTTTAATGGAATATTTAGAGCACAGAGCCGGCGAACGCACACGCGCGGCTCTTTCAAAAGTCGGCAAAGTCGGGCCTTTGCTCGGTTCGGCGGTCGGGATACTGCCGCAATGCGGATTTTCGGGTGCGGCGGCGTCGCTTTACGCCGCAAGGATAATTTCCGCCGGAACGCTTATCTCGGTTTTTTTGGCGACGAGCGACGAAATGCTGCCGCTGATGATATCGGGCGGCGTACCGTTTACGAAAATACTTGCCGTTATCGGGCTTAAATTTGCCTACGGTGCCGTTTTCGGGTTTTTGACCGATTTGATACTGATAAAAAGGCGTGAGAACGAGGTCATAACCGACATCTGCAAAAAAGACCATTGCGACTGTGAGCACGGGATAGCCCTTTCGGCGCTCAGGCACACGGTTAAAATCTCGCTGCTTGTTTTTGCGGTTTCGTTCGGGCTGGGGCTGCTGTTTTTCTACGGCGGGGGCGACGCGGTTACAAAACTTTTGGACGGCAGGCCGATATTGGGCATACTGCTTTCCGCCCTTGTGGGGCTTGTGCCGAACTGTTCGGTCAGCGTTCTGCTGACGACGCTTTACACCCAAAAAGCGATATCCTTTGCGGTATTTATGTCGGGCATAACGGTCAACGCCGGCATAGGTCTTATTGTACTTTTTAAATTTGACCGCAACATTAGAAACAACATTTTTATAACCGTGCTTACCTTTATTTTCGGGGTGATTGCCGGTCTTATATCGGGTCTTATACCCGCTTTATAAGAAAATTCGATAAATTATTGCAAAACGCCTTAATTCACACTTGAATTTCGGGGCGTTTTTTTATACAATAAAAGTGTGTGCGTATCCGACTGCCAATGCGGTACGCAAAGTTCAAATTCAAACTGAGTACAAGGGGATATATTAAAAATGCTGGATATTAAATTCGTAAAAGAAAATCCGGAAGCGGTTAAAGAGAACATCCGCAAAAAGTTTAAGGAAAACCGTCTGCCGCTGGTTGACGAGGCGATAAGGCTTTATGACGAGAAGCGTGCCGCTAACGCGCGCGCCGACGAACTCCGCGCGAACCGCAACAAAATAAGCAAGCAGATAGGCGCGCTTATGGCGAAGGGCGAGCGTGAGGAAGCCGAAAAGGCGAAGGCGCTTGTAAACGAGCAGGCGGAGGAACTTAAAGCCCTTGCGGAAAAGGAAACCGAGCTTTCGGCACGACTTAAAGAAACGATGATGAAGATACCGAATATTATCGACCCGTCAGTCCCCGTAGGGAAAGACGATTCCGAAAATGTTGAGGTTGAGGAGTTCGGCGAAAAGACCGTACCGACCTTTGAAATACCCTACCACACCGATATTATGGCGAAATTCGACGGCATTGACAAAGAGGCTGCCGGCCGCGTTGCGGGCGAGGGATTTTACTATCTTTTAGGCGATATTGCGCGCCTGCACAGCGCCGTTACCGCCTACGCTCGGGACTTTATGATAAGCAAAGGCTTTACCTACTGCATACCGCCGTTTATGATTCGCTCGAACGTTGTTACCGGGGTTATGAGTTTTGAAGAAATGGACGCAATGATGTACAAAATCGAGGGGGAAGACCTCTACCTTATCGGCACAAGCGAACATTCGATGATAGGCAAATTTATCGACACCATAACGCC
This sequence comes from Roseburia intestinalis, assembly GCA_963630555.1. Lineage (GTDB taxonomy): Bacteria > Bacillota > Clostridia > Oscillospirales > Acutalibacteraceae > CAVALG01. The sequence goes on from CAVGND010000006.1 coordinate 63,581, forward strand.
CGAAGAAAAACTCCCCCTGACCCTTACAAGTTACTCCCCCTGTTTCCGCAAAGAGAAGGGGGCGCACGGGATAGAGGAGCGGGGAATTTACCGTATTCACCAATTTGAAAAGCAGGAAATGATAGTGCTTTGCAAGCCCGAAGAGAGTATGGAATGGTTCAACAAAATGTGGGGATATTCGGTTGAACTTTTCCGCTCGCTTGACATTCCGGTACGCACGCTTGAGTGCTGCTCGGGCGATCTTGCCGACCTTAAGGTTAAATCTTATGATGTTGAGGCGTGGTCGCCGAAACAGCAAAAATATTTTGAGGTCTGCTCCTGTTCCAACCTCGGGGACGCGCAGGCAAGGCGTCTCGGCATACGCGTAAAGAGCAAGGACGGCAAAAAATACCTGGCGCACACCCTTAACAACACCGTTGTTGCGCCGCCGAGAATGCTGATTGCGCTGCTTGAAAACAACCTCTGTTTTGACGGCGAAAAGTACTCGGTCAAAATTCCGAAAGCGCTGCAGCCGTATATGGGCGGCAACACCGTGATTGAAGAAAAATAAACCTTGAATTTCGGCTTTTGAGGAGAAGTAAATGAATAAAATTTTGACCAAGCGCAACCTTACCGCTTTGATTATTTTCGGTTTCTCTTTTGCCATGCTTTTTATGATGTTTTGCAGAGGAGATACGGTTTATGAAAACGAATTTGACGGTGAACCGATTTTAACGCTCGGCATTGACGATATTACGGAAAAAAACGACTGTCGGATTGAAAACGGCGTCTACATTCCGGACGGGGACGACCCGTATATTGTTTTTAAAACCGACCCTGTAAAGGCAAAATACGCACGCTTCGTTTATTCCGAAAACAGTACCCCGGTTATAGCGGCTCAACTTGATTTCGGTAAAGAAGAGTCGGATTTTGACGCCGACAAGACGCCCGACAGTTTTAAAAACAACCGTTACAATTTAAAGGACGGGTTTATTTTTAAACTTAACAAAAAAGCAAACTCTTACTTCAGGCTGCATTTGACCGAGCGCTGCAAAATCGGCGGATTGGAATTTTACGCAAAGCCGATTGTAACGCGCGAGAGTATGGCGCCCGTTTCCGCCGCCCGTTACCTTGCGGTTTTGGGCGCTGCGGTTATAATTGCGCTTGTTTGTCGGTTTTTATATGCTCGGCTGTCGGGTGATGAATTGCTCACACTCAACAAAGCCGACGCATTTTTCGAAAAACGCCGCCGACTGATTTTATTTGCCGCCGCGGGGGCTGTTACGCTTTTTTCGGTTAATTCGGCACTCTGTTCTTTTACGGGCGGCTCGGTAAAATATTTTAAAATTTTTGCGGTTGCGGCAACAGCCGCTGCGGCGGTGCTGTTGTATTTCCTGCTGTATGTCCGCAAATGCGAAATTCACACCGCATTTTTGGTATCGGCGGCGGTTATGGGCGTATTTTGCATTATTATGTTTGCGCCGTTTACGGTTCCGGACGAGCCTTCACACATTGCGTCGGCTTACAGGATATCGAATTTTATGACCTTTGATTTCGGCGAGAGCGGAAAAATGCTTATCCGCCGCGCGGATATTGACGCTTACAACAATTACGCCTCAACCGGACTTACGAAAAGTTATTACGGTGTTTTGAAAAACTGTTCCGAATTTTTCTGTTCGGATTCCGAATTGGTCACACACCGTGAAATACTTAACGGCGGCGCGCCGATCGGGTATATATTTTCCGCCCTCGGCATTACTGCGGCACGGCTTTTAAACCTCGGTACGCTTCCGCTTTTTTATATGGGCAGGCTGTTTAACTATGCCGCATATGTTGCAATGATTTATTTTGCGATAAAGAAAATCCCCGTGGGTAAAATTGCGATTTTCACCGTTGCGCTGCTGCCCATGTCTTTACAGTTGGCAATCTCATATTCTTACGACCCGATAGTGCTGGCGTTTGCGCTTTTGTTTGTTTCGCAAATCGTTTACCTTATTTACAAAGCGGACGGGATTACAAAAAAAGATGTGGTTACCGCGGCGGTTTTCGCCGCTCTGCTTGCGCCGAGCAAGTTGGTATATACTCCGCTTATTCTGCTTGCCGTGCTTATTCCGCAGCGTAATTTCAAATCAAAACGCGGCGCCGCAAAGGGCAAAACGGCTGTAATCGGCTGCGGATTTTTATCGCTTATAATTTTACAGTTTCTGGTTTTCCGCACAAGTGTTACGGCGGACGCCGGGATAATCAAATGGGCGGGCGAACCGGGTTACACCGTAATGCGCTCCCTTTGCTATCCCGTTAATACCGTAAAAATATTTGTAAAAACGGTTGTCGAAAATCTGCCGTTCTATGTTTCGACAACGGTGGGTAACCAGTTCGGCTGGCTCAGCGTCGGCGTGGGCTGGATGTATTATTCCGCCGCGGCTGTTTTGCTGCTGTTTTCTTTCTTCCGTAAAAAGGGCGACCCGAGCGAGCGTATCCGCCCTTCGGGCAGGGTTTTGATACTTGCGGCGATTGCCGCATCCGCCTTGCTTATAATGACTTCGATGTATTTAGGGTGGACGCCGCTTTCGTACGGTATAATTCAGGGGGTACAGGGCAGGTATTTTATTCCGCTTTTACTGCCTGCGGCGCTTGTGTTCAGGGGGCTGCCGGTATCGCTCGGCGAAAATTCCGACCGTCACACAGCCATGCTCGTTTTATTTTCAAATGTCCTCTTATTCTCTGATATGTTAAGCAAAATGCCTGCTTAACGGAAGGAAATCGGGTTATAAATATATGAACAACAAGGTTAAAAATTCGCTTTGGAATACCGTCGGGGCGACGGCGAACGCCTTTACTTCACTTATATTTACAATTATTGCCACACGGGTAAACACGGAAAGTGAAGCGGGGCTGTTCAGTTACGCTTTTGCGACGGCGACAATACTTTTTGTCATAGGCAACTATGTTATCCGCCCGTTTCAGGTGACCGATATATCCGAAAAATTCGCAGACAGCGACTATGTTTATTTCCGCCTGTTCTCCTGCGGCGCAATGCTTGTTTCGGCTATAGGATTTTGCCTTATAAAGGGTTACCCGTCGCACAAATCGGCGGTTATAATCCTGCTTGCGGTGTTCAGAATGGCGGAGGCGTTTTACGAAACGTTTTACGCCGTTACCCAGCGGGGGGAAATGCTTTACCGCGTCGGTATTTCGATGACGGTGAAAGCGGCGGCGGATGTTGCCGTATTTGCGGCGGTTGACATCCTGACACGCAGCCTGCCGCTTGCGATTGCCGCAATGACGGCGGCGAACCTTATACTGTTTGCCGCAATCGACATAAAAGACGTGCGCCGAGCGGGATTTTCACGCCGCCCGTTTACGGCGGGCGCCGCAAAATCGCTGTTTTTAAGTTGTTTTTTCACCTTTGCGCTGACCTTTTTAAACACCTATCTTATAAATGTTTCGCGCTATGCCATAGACGCGGACGGGGATGACAAGACCCAGCTTATATTCGGTATAATAATAATCCCCGCAACCTTTATGTGCCTGCTTGGGCAATATATTATCCAGCCGTCGCTTACCTCAATTTCGGCGGCAATAAAAAACCGCGATTTTAAAGCGCTGCGTAAAACCGTTGTTAAGGTCACAGCCGCAATTCCCGTAATCGGGGCTGTCGTATTTGCGGTCGCTTTTTTCCTTGAGGCGCCTGTGCTGCAATTGGTTTACGGCATACCGCTTGAAAAATATAAGGCGGAAATGCTTGTTATAATAGCCGGCTCGGTAATGTATGGGTTAGAAGTTGTGGTTTCATTCATCCTTATCGCGTTCCGCCGCACGGCGGTGCAGGCTGCGGTTTTTGCAGCCGTTTCGGTTGCCGCTACGGCGGCGTCATACCGTGCTGTCGGATCGGACGGGCTGATGGGTGCAGCCGCGGTTTACTCCGTATCAATGACCGTGCTTGCCGCCGCTTTGGTTACACTGCTTTTCTTTGCAATGCATAAATACCGTAAACAGTGGAACGGTTAGACAAAACTATATTTGGAGAATGATATGAACTATAAAAATCTGTTTTTAAGGCAATCATACCTGGGCAGTTACGATACCTATAAATCCACCCTCGGAAACTCGGTGAATGCTGCGGTTTGGGATTATGTTGTGCTTACCGCCTCAAACGAAAGCCAGGCGGAATCTTACCGCAGTCAGATTGATTACAGGGTAAAACAGGGTGTTCTTCCGCAAAAAACAAAGTATGTTGTTATTCCTGACAGGGACGGCAGGAGGATAGGTTCGGGCGGCGCGACATTCGGCGTTATGCGCTATATAAGACAGCGCGAAAAAAGTTTTGATAATCTTAGGATAATGGTTATACATTCGGGCGGAAGTTCCAAACGTGTACCCCAGTATTCCGCCTGCGGCAAGTTGTTCTCGCCCGTTCCGCGAAAACTTCCCGACGGCAGACGCTCTACGTTATTTGATGAGTTTATTATAGGAATGAGCGGTGTTGCCGACCGTATTGAGTCGGGTATGCTTGTGCTTTCGGGCGATGTTTTGCTGCTGTTCAACCAATTGCAGATTGACTTTAATTCCTGTGACGCCGCGGCTCTGTCTATTAAAGAGTGCGCCGAGACAGGCAAAGAACACGGCGTATTTTTAAGAAGTCCCGACGGATATGTTGAACGTTTTTTGCATAAATTGCCCGTTGAAACACTTAAAGACCGGGGGGCGGTGGACAAATCGGGCAAGGTGAATATTGACACCGGCGCAATTATGCTCTCTCCCGCGCTGCTGGGTGACCTGTACGGTATGGTAGACACCGACGAAAAGTTTGATAAATATGTAAACGACACGGTATGCCTGTCATTTTACGCCGACTTTGTCTATCCGCTTGCTGTCGGTTCAACCTTAGAAGAATTTTATGACGAAGCGCCCGAGGGTAAGATAACCCCACAATTGCTTGAGGCGCGGGAACGGCTTTGGAACATACTTCACAAATATAAACTCAAACTGATTTCGTTTTCGCCTGCGTCGTTCCTGCATTTTGGGACATCGAAAGAACTTCTTTCCCTTGTTACGAAAAATATTGACGATTACAGATTCCTTGACTGGAGCCGAACGGTAAATTCGGGCAGAGAAGACCTTGCCTGCGCGGTTTACAACAGTTACGTTGATAAAAGTGCCGTTATCGGCAGCGGCAGCTACCTTGAAAACAGCTGCATTGAGGAAAATGTAACTATAGGTGAAAACTGCATAATATCCGGCGTTACACTTAAAGACATAACAGTTCCGGATAATATTATCCTTCACGGGCTTAAACTTAAAAACGGAAAATTTACGGTGCGTATGTTGGGGATAAACGATAACCCGAAAGAAAAATCGTTTCTTGGCAAACCTATTGACTGCGACCTATGGAGTAAGCCGTTGTTTACCGCCTGCGACACGGCGGAGGAGGCGGCGCGCGCGACCCTTTCGGGCAAAACCGGAGAATACTCTCTGTCAAGCAGTTTTGAGCAATCCGACGCAGGTGAGATAATTCTCTGGCAGGACAAGCTGAGCGACCGTATATCGGTACAAAAACTGATAAATGCCATAGCCGAACGCGTCCCTGCTGCGGAACTCGGTGATTTTAAAATAACGGACAGGATAAAGGAACATCTTGTCGGGATTGCCGACCGTTCGGATTTCAGCCTTAAAATAAGAATTTATTACTACGCCGCGAAACTTTCGGATGATGAAATTCTGCTGAAAAAATGTTTTGAGATTTTGCAGAACCACACGCTTGAGAGTTCGCTTGAAAAAATAAAGTTCAATCCGAACAACAGAATGGTCAAAACCGAGTCGATAACCAATCTGCCCGTGCGCGTAAACTGGGGCGGCGGCTGGTCCGACACACCGCCCTACTGTAACGAAAACGGCGGAGTGGTACTTAACGCCGCAATAACCCTTGACGGACGCAAGCCCATACGCGTTACGGTTAAAAAACTGAAAGAGAATAAATTTGTGCTTTCAAGCACCGACAGCGGCGCGGTCGGTGAATTTACCGATCTTAAAAAATTGCAGGATTGCTGCAACCCGCGCGACCCGTTTGCGCTGCACAAAGCCTCACTTATCGCCTGCGGCGTTATCCCGCGCGAAGGCGGTGATTCAGTTGAAGAAATCTGCCGCAATATGGGCGGCGGTATGTATATAAACACCGAGGTTCTGAACATTCCGAAAGGCAGCGGACTCGGAACAAGTTCGATACTTGCGGGCGCCTGCGTTAAGAGTATATTTGATATTCTGGGAATAACCGCAGAGCAGAACGACCTATTTAACCGGGTGCTGTGTGTTGAACAGATTATGTCGACGGGCGGCGGCTGGCAGGACCAGGTCGGCGGGCTTGTTCCCGGCATAAAAACCGTTACTTCGGGGGTAGGTACGGCGCAGAAAATAAGTGTTGAAAACGCCAATATTTCCGAAGCCACACTTAAAGAGTTAAGCGAGCGGTTTTTCCTTATATACACCGGTCAGCGCCGTCTGGCGCGCAACCTGCTAAGGGACATTGTCGGCAATTATATAGGTGCCGACAAAGACACGCTCTGTGTTCTTTATCGTATTCAGCGCATTGCGGTACTTATGCGGTTTGAACTTGAAAAAGGTAATATTGAAGGCTTTTGCGAACTTCTTAACGAGCACTGGGAACTCTCTAAAAAAATGGACGGCGGCTGCACCAACACCTGTATCGACCAAATTTTCAACTCAATAGACGATCTTGTTGACGGGCGTATGATATGCGGTGCGGGCGGCGGCGGATTTTTACAGGTAGTGCTTAAAAAGGGCGTTACCGCAGCGCAGCTTGAAGAACGCTTATGGGATGTGTTCGCCGATTCGGGCGTTAGGGTTTACAATTGCGAATTCTATATGTAAAAAACAGGTGCATGCAATGAAAATTTCAATAATTACGGCAACATTTAATTCCGCGAAAACCGTAGCGGAGACAATTGAATCGGTTTTAAGCCAGGATTACCGCGACTTTGAGCATATTATTATCGACGGTTGCTCATCCGACAATACTCTTGAAATAGTTTCATCCTACGAACAGCGGTACGGCGGCAAGCTGAGGGTGATAAGCGAAAAAGACAACGGGCTTTATGACGCTATGAACAAAGGGATTAAGAATGCAAGCGGTGATATCATCGGTATTCTGAATTCCGATGATGTGCTGGCACGCCCCGACGCGCTCTCACTGATAGCCGAAACATTTAAAAGGACCGATTGTGACGCAAGTTATTCCGATTTAATTTTTATGGATGCGGAAACTATGTCAAAGCCCGTAAGAAAATGGGTAAGCAAAGCGGGTAATTATAAATTAGGCTGGCATCCGCCCCACCCCACGCTTTATGTAAAACGCAACGTATACGACAGGCTGGGTGATTTTGAAATCGGTTATAAAATAGCCGCCGACTATGACTTTATGCTAAGATTGATGAAAAGCGGCGCGAAACTCAGTTATATACCGCAGACGCTTATACATATGCGCGCGGGCGGCGTAAGCACGGACGGGCTTAAAGGATATGTAAAAAATCTTAAAGAGTCACACGCCGTTTTAAAACGCAACGGAATAAAATGTGCTTGGTTTGTGGATTTCATCAGGATAACAAAAACTGTTTTTCAGATGTTTAAAAGATAAATAATGCCGTACACTGAAAGGATAATTTATGAAAACATTACTTATAATTCCGGCTTATAACGAGGAAGAGAACATTGAGGCGGTTGCGGACAATATCATAAACAACTATCCGCAGTACGATTATGTTATTATAAACGACTGCTCGACCGATAACACCGCCGGAATCTGCCGCAAAAGAGGCTACAATTTTATCAGCCTGCCGTTTAATCTCGGCATCGGCGGCGGCGTTCAGACCGGTTACCGTTACGCCTTTGAAAACGGCTATGACTGCGCCGTCCAGTTAGACGGGGACGGTCAGCACGACCCGGCATATATCGCCGATATTATTAAACCGATTGAGGACGGCGAGGCGGACGTGGTTATCGGCTCCCGCTTTATCTCGCACGAGGGGTTCCAGTCATCGGGCGCGCGCCGCGCAGGAATTAAACTTTTAAGTTTCCTTATAAAACTCTGCGGCGGCGTTAAGGTTAAGGATGTAACAAGCGGATTTCGCGCGGTCAACCGCAGATTTATAGAAATTTATGCCAAAGACTACGCCGACGATTATCCGGAGCCGGAGGCTATCGTAGCCGCCAAAATGTACGGCGGCAAAACGGTTGAAGTCCCCGTTAAAATGCTCGACCGCGCGGGCGGCGTTTCCTCTATCAGCCCGTTTAAATCAATTTATTATATGGTAAAAGTTTCTATTGCAATTCTTATATACCGCATAACCTTCAAAGGGGGTAAAAAATAATGGACCTTACGCTTCGCTTATGGCTGCTTGCCGGTGTTATCGTGTATTTCGCCGTGATTTTGGTTGCGCTGCGCAAAAAATCGCTCACCCTCAAATACTCGCTTTTATGGATGTTTTCCGCTTTTCTGCTCCTGATTACTGTAATCTTTCCGCAGGTAATCGACGGGGTGACAAAACTTTTGGGGATAGCCTCGCCCGTCAACGCCGTGTTCACGATAATTCTGTTCCTTGTGCTGATGATTCTTATTTCGCTCTCTGTCATAGTTTCGAAGCAGCACGCACAGATAAAGAAGTTGATACAATCCGTCGCGCTGCTTGAAAAGCGGCTGAACGATGCCAAAACTCCGCAGGGCGACAGGTTGAATGACAGGGATTAGGGCTGTAGGTTTTGTGTTTTAGAGTTTGGATTTTAGGCATTAGATGATAGGTTTTGGATTTTAGGTTTGTGTTTTGAATTTTGGATTTTAGGTTTTACAGGATAGATTTTGTAGAATGGGTTTTGTGGGATAGGTTTTGTAGAATGGGTTTTGTGGGATAGGTTTTGGATATTAGAAATTAAGTATTGAATTATCAGATGAGGGCACCGTCAACTTGCCGAATGACGGTGCCCTCAAACCCTTGCCATTCTAGACGTTAGACTGTAGACGTTAGACATTAGATGTG